>NZ_JBLXIB010000014.1:0-102490 GCF_048269745.1 Zunongwangia sp.
GAAAATGTTCCCCCGTGGAGTTGACCACATCAAATACTCCTTTACTGATGTCTACTCCATAAATTTGATTATTTTTATTCATAAGAAAGTGATTAAGAAAGGACACCTACTTTGGTTTTCATCGACTTAAAAACGAGATCCACGTCTCATAGAACTAAACGAAATTAAAGTAGAAAAGAGAGGGGATTATCAATGTTGACGGAATCTTAAGTCCCTACGGTTCATATAACCTTACTCCTCTCTTTTGTTCTTTCTGGTTAACTATCAAAATTTAGAGAATTTAAACTTAAGACGATTAATCGCAACCATTGTATGTTATTAGAAAAAAGAGCATATGAGTATAGAAACCTTACAACCTAAATATTAACATGAACTACTGGCACATACAATTGCACCCAAGTGATAGTTCTACTGTAGATAGAAAAAGGGCTTTAGATATTATTCAAAATCATCAAATAATTGGCATGGGTGATTCTTGGAATAATGATAGAGGTCAGCCTGAAAAATTTAAAAACGAAGTGGCTATAGGTGATGTAGTACTGGTAAGAAGTGAAGGGTCGCCCTTGGCTTTGGTGTCTATTGCAGAAGAGTGCTTACCAAATAATGAAGAGTCTGTTTGGTTTCACATCAGCAGAAAAGTAAACATTATTGCGATAGACGAGAAAGGGCATATAAAAAAAGAGTATAAAAACATAACCAATAAAAACTGGACAGAAGGCATTTATGCACCAACCACTTTTGAGTCTGCCAATAACTGGTTATTCCTAAAATACTGGTATGGTAAAGTAACAAGAGAGAAACTTATGGAAAACATCAAACTTTCAGATAAAAGAAAAGAAGAAATCAAATCTTTGTGGAAACAATTTAAAGAGGAATACACAGAGGCAGATCGTAATGATATTCAGAAAGCAATTGATGAATTACAAACGCAGTGGGCTACCTACCATGGAAAAATAATGGATGGCAGTTTAAGCATTGATGATTACACGAACAGAAAGTACAGTAGTGATGCTACCATGCCTGGTGGTTATTTGTGCAACTTTTTAGAAAGGACTACAAGAGTAATTTATGGTTCTTCTAAACCTGGGAATGCCAATAACTTTATGGTAAAACTCAATGAAGATGGCACCACATATACCATAAAGAAAGAATTAGCTAGAAGCGAAAAACAAACGACTCATAGCAAAGACCAAGCTACCGAAATCTTTAATGAAAATATCAAGCCCTTATTACACGCCATAGTGAGTAGCTTTGATGCTGAAAAAATTATTCAAGCTATTGAAAATAGTGATTACCACGCCAAGCAAGTATTAAGAAAAATAGCAGTATTGAATAATCACAACATGTTTTTATCCATGTATTCTGATGAGGCCATTAACAACCTGCATAACGAATTTGTGTTTAGTGATGAAGCTACCAATATTGGCAAAGGTCATGAGGTTAGAGTGATTGCAAACAATTTGCTTGATATAGATACTGAGAGTCAAGTTGAAGGTGTTTTGCTTTCTAGGTTCTTGTGGAAATATGCTACTATATCGGGAATAGCAGACCAAGATTCACCCAATGTGATACTCTACGGACCTCCCGGCACAGGAAAAACTTACGCAGTACGAAACAGTTTAAAATACCTCTGCCAAGGAGATAAATCGAGATACGAGATTGCACAGTTCCACCCTTCCTTTACTTATGAAGATTTTATAGAAGGAATTAAACCAAAAGGCGTTACTAAAGACGGAAACATCAAATTTGAATTGGTAGATGGCGTGTTTAAGAAGTTCTGCAAAAGAGCTAAAAAAGAATGCGAGAAAGCTAAAGCTGAAAAAAGAGAACCCAACGCCTATTATTTTATCGTAGATGAAATTAACAGAGCCAACCTCTCATCTGTTTTTGGAGAAACCTTATCTCTTCTGGAAAAAGAATACAGACACAACGTTGTGGATGGAAGCAACTTAATGAAGACACAGTATTCAGGACTTATTGAGGATCTCATTAAAAATGATCCAGAAAGTAAATCTTTGGCCTATCATTTCGAAGACAACCAAGTGTATTTTGGAGTGCCTGAAAATGTCTATTTTATAGGAATGATGAATGATGTTGATAAAAGCATTGACACCTTTGATTTGGCACTTAGAAGAAGATTCAAATGGATTAGAAAAGACTGTGATTATGATATCATTGAGAATGATGTAAAATTCAGAAACGGGGACGATTTCAATAATCTAGAGGAATATAGAAAGTGTTGTGAGAAGCTAAATACCTTTATCAGCCAAGAATTAGGATTAGGTAAATCTTATGAGTTTGGCCATTCATTCTTTATGAAAATAACATCTATAGCCAATTCAAAAAATATAACTGCAAAAAACCTAGAAACGCTATTCAAATTGCATTTGCAACCAACGTTCAAAGAGTATCTACGTGCTATGTACCCAGAAAGTGAGTTGGATAAAAAAATAGCTGAAGCGCTACAAAAATTCACTTCTAAAATTCAAGCTAAATAAATGAAGTTTACGTCACCAAATAATCATAATTTTTATGAAGAGTCGCCTCTAACAGAGGGTGACTTGAAAAGTGCATTTGGTGCTAGAAAAACATTGGTTCAAAAAGAGCTATTCTCTTCGGTTTTTGAACTCACTACAAAGTCGGGCTCATTGGAGCAAATAAAGTTATTCAGGTTCAAGCCAGAAAGAAACAAGCTGGATGATGAAGAGCGATTGATTCTTAAGCTATTTGCAAAAGAAGACCGAGATAGCAGTAAAAAATTCATTGTACAAACAGGGCTTTTTGCAGGAGTTGTTTATCATAACAGCTGTCAGTTCAATATCACTACACGATACGGGAAACATTTTTTAAATCGTATGCTCAACTACGTCAACGATATATATGTTGACAATCAAAACACATTGGCTGAACAATTGGATGACACCAATGAATTTCAAAACATAATTGCGTATCTGTTTATTCAATCATTAGAAAGAGCATCCGTTTTAGGATTACCAAAAACGTATCAAACATTATCGCAACATGGACATAAAGTTCGAGGTAAAATTGATGTTAACGCCCATTTAAAAAACAACATTCCCTTTACTGGAAAAATTACGACTTCCTATCGTGAACAAATTTATGTTCAAGAAATCATTGATGTGCTATATGCATGTTGCCTCCAGTTAGAATCTAATTACGGAAACGCCATCAAGAGAAAATTGCTTGGTGTAGATCAACTATTAAAACAGCATTATTCTGGACGGTATCCTCAAAACTCAACTATAAAAAAAGCAAAAACCCATAGTGTGTTAAGTAATCCCATGTTTGATGGATACAAGAAAGTCCTAGGCTATGCTGAAATTATATTAAAAGAAAAAAGCTTGCAACTGGCTTCTGACTCCAATCTTTCAACCAAGGGGTATCTATTTGATATTGCCCAACTCTTTGAAGTTTATTTAGAAAAGTTACTAGACAGACATTTTGAGGATTGGTACATCACAGGACAAGAAGAGATTAATACATACGAACCAATGTTTTATGGTCGGAAAATGTTTCCAGACATCGTAATGAGACATAAGTACAGTAAAGACGTAATTGTGTTGGATGCAAAATTCAAAAGTATGCTCTTACGCAAACAAGATATAGATAGAATTGACTTTTATCAAATTCACTCCTACATACAATATTATCAACCTCATGTTTTGTTTGGTGGGCTAATATATCCTCTAGGTAAAAACATAAATACTACAAAAGCTCATTCCAACAATTTATTTGGACAAAGTCAACATAACAATGGATTTGTAGTTGATGGCATTTCAGTAGACTCAAGCATGTCAATGCACGAAATAATGGAGAGTGAAAATGCTTTTTTAGATAGAGTTGATAATCTTATTAGTAAAAAAAAGAAAACGGCATACAAAAAGAACTAAGCTAACTTCCAAGCATTTTTTCCTAATTTTGACGTATAATTTTCATGGTATTGTAAACCTGATGTAGTTACTGCAAAAGCTTACTTTAGTAGTTTATTACAGACTGCAATAAACGCAAGCTTTTTACTTTTACCTTTAGCTATTATTCGTTCATAGATATCCCTTGTAAGCTTCCCTTAAAATCAAACTGTTTGTAAATATGCAGGGCGCTTAATGTAAATAAAGAATTTTTTTTACGAATCTCAGCTTTATTATTATCATAACGTAGTAAATTATTATATTTGAACTAAATAGATGCATAAGATTTGTCGCTATTTAGGCTCTTTTGATTTTTATGAATGATTCGGTGAATGCTTGCTAAAATTTGACGATAAAGTGGCGTAAATCCTACCAAAATTTTTGGTTTAGATTTCCTGCCACCCCGACCAAGACCATAGTAAAATAGTATAAAAAACCTTGTTAATATATTGATTTTCAAGGTTTTTCTGTTTTTAGATGGTTTTTCATATCATTTGCAATCATTAAAAAATGAGTCCGATTCGGCGACCTTTTTTTTAGTTATCTTGTTGTTCATATTGATTTGACTTTCGTTTTCACGCCTTTTGTCTAATTTGAAAACGAAACACTATGAAAAATGCCGTAAGCTTTGGAATTCTTTTTATTCCTAAATCATGGAAAGCCAAAAATTGTACTCCTCCCCTTTATGCACGAATTACCGTCAATGGAGAACGTATTGAACTCAGCCTTAAACGTAGAATTATGTTTTTTCTATTATCTATTCTTTGACCTGTTAATTTTTTAACTTTTTATATCCTTACTGCCTGATTTATACCTAATAATTTACAGATATTAAATTTTTTGTTATGTCGGCTGTTTTAGTTTTTTTGGTATTTCAAACAACAAAAAGAGAATACTTTGCATTTTTTCACCTATTTTATCTCGCAGTTGAGCATAAGCTCGAGTCATTTGGTTTTCAACGGTTTTAATAGAAAGATTAAGATGCTCTGCTATTTCCAGATTAGTTAGTCCCTCATATTTGCTTAATAAAAATATCTCCTTACATCTGGGATGTAGATTATCGATTTCTTTCCTTACTTGCTGAATCAATCTGTCTAGGTTGGATTCTTCTTCTAACAGTGTGTTTACAGCCGTCATATATTCTTTTTCCAGATTTAGAATAAATTTTCGGTGTTTGTATTGATCTAAAAATTCATTGTAAACAGAACGGTATAGAAAACTACGAAGGCTTAAATCGGTTTTAAGTGAAGTTCTTTTTTTCCATAAACGGAGCATTACGTTTTGAACCATGTCCGCAGCTAAACTGCGATCTTTACAAAAACTATTGGCATAAAGACAAAGTTTATGATGATAGCAATCCATTAGGAATGCGTAAGCTGCTTCTTCACCTCGTCGTAACCCTTCTATTAATTTAGCGTCATTTGTGTAAATTATTTTAGCTTTTCTTTTCATTGCATTGAGGATATTTTGTTAATTATGATAAAATTATGAAAAAATTATTAATTCGTTAGGGGTGTTTCATTTGGCAATCTTAATATAGGTATAACATAATAGAGTTTTAATGAAGTCCAAAGCAAGATATCTTATTGTAAAGTATTTAAACCAGACGGCCTCAGAGCAAGAATTGGATGAGTTGTCTCAGTGGCTTAAAACTCCTGTTAACGCAAAAGAGTTTAAATCTCTTGTGCATATTGATTACGCTATAGATCATATTATGGAAGATTTTAATACACAAAATGAAAAGAGAGAGCTTCTTTTTAAAATCCGTAAAATGGAACAGAAAAAAAGGGTTCGAAAGTTATGGACTCGTATTTCTGGGCTAGCAGCATCTGTTTTGATAATTATATCCCTTTCTATCTTATTGAAGAAAGGGCAGGATTCAGATACTGTTCCAGTAGTTATTAATAATGAAATTAAACCAGTAAGAAATAATGCTATTTTACTTCTGGAAACTGGTAAGGAAGTAGCTCTGGAAGAAGGCAGTGCGTTACATACTCAAAATGCAGTACGTAGTAGTGAAGGGCTTGAGTATGTTCAAAGTTCTGCAAAAGAGGATACTGAAATTGCTTATAATTATTTAACGGTACCCCGCGGTGGTCAGTTCTTTGTTAAGCTAGCTGATGAGACCAAAGTGTGGTTAAACTCTGAGTCTAAGCTTAAATATCCAGTTCATTTTCCTAAGTCTCAAAGTCGTGTTGTTGAATTACTTTATGGAGAAGCCTTTTTTGAAGTTTCTCCCAGTGAGAGTCATCAGGGAGCAGATTTTAGGGTTATTCATAATGAACAGGAAATACAAGTTTTGGGTACAGAGTTTAACATTAAAGCTTATTCTAATGAAGATAAAATCTTTACGACTTTGGTGGAAGGGAAGGTTCAGCTTAATACACCACGCGGAAAGCATATTCTTCAACCCCAGCAACAAGCAATTCTAAATGACAATACCTATGCGTTATCAATTCATACGGTGAATTTGAAGGAGGAGATAGGTTGGTTAACAGGTGAATTTATTTTTAGACAAAAAAATCTTAAACAAATTATGCAGGTCCTTAGCCGCTGGTACGATATGGATGTGATTTTTGAGAATGCGGAATTAGAGGATGTGAAATTTGTAGGTAGAATTCAGAAGGATCAGGAGATAACTGAGATACTTGATAGGATTAAAAATTTTGGGATTATAGAAAACTATGAAATTAATGAAAAGCTAGTACGATTAAGGTAGCAAATTCACTTTTTACTAAAACACACAATTTATAAATAAAAAAGGGAGCGAAGTTCAAATTTTCGCAGGTTCAAACTTCGTCCCTTATAATTTGATCAGTTAAAGCAATTACTAACCAATACATTCCAAATTTATGAAAATTAAATTGTTTAATGTCTGTAGCCCTAAATTAGTTTTTAGGGTAAGGAAGCAATTCTTATTGATAATAATGAGGACATTTTTACTTTTATTTTTTACCACGGCTTTAGGCTTTAATGCAGAGACGAGTTATTCGCAGGCCCAAGTAAGCATTGAATCGTCCAGTGAAATTACAGTAGACGAGGTCTTTCAGTTAATTACAGACCAGACCAAGTATAATTTCCTGTATCCGGCAGGATTATTTGCAGATTTGCCTAAAGTAAAACTGCTTAAAGGTTTAATCAAAGTAGATAAACTTATCGAACAAAGTATTCCTGAATCTCAATTCGATGTGGTGTTATCAGAGGGAAATACGATAATTATCGAAAAAAGCAAATTGGGCGATCAAATTAGTGTGTCAGGAACTGTTACTGATGCCAGTGGAACCCCTATTCCTTATGTGTACATACACATAAAGGGAACAACTGAAGGGGTAACGACTGATTTTGATGGGTACTATAAAATTTCAGTTAAATCTGTTAATAATGTATTGGTATTTACCTCTTTGGGTTTTAAAGACAAGGAGGTCCTAGTGGGTGATAGACTGGTTGTTAATGTTGTCCTTGAACCTGATGTAACAGAGCTTAATGCAGTAGAATTAGTATCTACAGGGTATCAAAAAATTGCGAAGGAACGCAGCGCGGGTTCTTTTTCCAAGCCAGAAATGAGCATTGCCAAAGACCGCGCCTACTCCATGAATATCCTTCAACGGATAGATGGCTTAGTGGCCGGTTTAACCATAAACAACTCCCCTGGAGCAGCCTCAAACCCTTATCTCATAAGAGGTTTAACGAGTATTGGGACATTTGGGGCAAATAACGTTTCTGCATCAGATTATGACGGGGATACCAACATTAACCCTGGCACAAACCGAAGCCCATTATTTGTGGTAGACGGTATCCCAACGAACAATATTTCATTTATAAACCCTCAGGATGTAGAAGATATCACCGTTTTAAAAGACGCGACCGCGGCTTCCATTTGGGGAGCGAGGGCCGCTAATGGCGTTATTGTTGTAACGACTAAAAAGGCAAAGAATAACAGTAAGTTGACCATTAGTTATGATGCGTTTACCAATATTCAGGGCCGCCCGGAATTGGGTTACCAACCTTATATGAACAGCGCAGCATTTATTAAAGCGGCGCTAGAGGTTTTTGATCCGGAATCTTATCCCTTTGAACAATTGAATGCCTATACCTATGGAGCTTCAGGTATCCCTCCACACTTGCGAACACTATACGCAGAATACAGAGGCGAAATATCAAGTGATGTTGCTAATGCGCGCTTAGATAGTTTAAGCAATTTAAGTAACAGGGGTCAAATACGGGATCTGTGGTATAGGCAGGCCATGCAGTCAAACCATACCTTAACCCTTTCTGCAGGAGGTGTTAAGCATTCTATCTATTCTTCAGTGGCTTATACCGATACTAAAAATAACAGACCGGGAGATTCAGATAAGCAGTTTAAATTGAACATTAGACAGGATTACAGGTTCAATGACCGGATTAGTGCATTTTTGATTACAGACTTCACTAAATCAAAAGCTTTAACCAAGAACAATATGGATATCGATTATGGGTTCTTTCCCTATCAATTGTTTCAAAATGAAAATGGGGGGAATATCTCAATACCCTATATGGGCTCGCTTACAGAAGATGTGAGGGCCGAGTTTGAAGCGAGGTCCAGGGTTAACTTAAATTATAACCCACTGGATGAACGCAACTATGCTGATCTTAAATCTGACGTTTTTAACGGCCGGTTTATCGGCGGAGTTGATGTAGGGATTTTTGAAAATTTAAACTTTTTAGGAACTTATAGCTATATTCAGGGAGCACGAAAAAGCACCAATTACATAAATCCTGAAAGTTATATCGTACGAAGTGAATTAGCGCAGTTCACAGTGGCAGATACTCCAGACGATGATCCGGTTTATTATTTACCAGAAACGGGAGGGCGGTATACCGAAGGACATACCACCAATAAGAACTTTACCATACGCAACCAGATATCGTATGATAACAGTTGGGATGAAGGTAAACATCAGCTTAGTGTGCTATTGGGGCAAGAAGCTCAGGAACAGTTGACCGAGTCTACAAGCACTACGGTTAGAGGGTATAATCCCTTATTACTAACATCTGTACCAGTAGATTATGCTTTTCTGGAGAAGGAAGGTTTAGAGAATCCTGTGATGCCTAATTCCGGAACTCTAAGTATTTTATCAGATGATTATTTTACCCAATCTGAAATATTGACCCGTTTTACCTCTTACTACGCCAATGTAGGATATACCTTTAATAGAAAATATACTTTTAACGGTAGTTGGAGACGGGATCAGAGCAATTTGTTTGGCTTAGATAAGTCTGCCCAAAATAAACCCAGCTGGAGTCTTGGTGCCAAATGGGCCCTAGGAAGGGAAAGCTTTTTATCTGGTGTGACAAACCTCAATTTTCTGGACCTGAGAGCTACCTATGGTATTACCGGAAACGCGCCAACTCCCGGAGTTTCATCAACTTATGATGTTCTAAGGCCACAGACTGAATATACGGTATTAAGCAATCGCATTCCTTTGACAATTAGGACACCCGGTAATCCCAAATTAACATGGGAGAGGACTAACAGTTTAAACTTGGGAATTGATTTTGGTATTTTAGATCGCATCAATGCTTCTGTCGATGTCTATAGAAAGATGACAGAAGACCTTTTAGGTCAGTTGCCACTCAATATTTTTTCAGGTTTTTCTTCGGCCATTGGAAATTTTGGTTCCTTAGAAAATAAAGGGATTGAGCTTACTCTGAACACCAAGAATATACAGACCCAAAACTTCAGTTGGACTACGCTGCTCACGATGGCATATAACAAGAATAAAATTACTGAGCTTGAATTGCCGGGAGAAGTAACCACAGGTGGTCAAAAAGTAGACTTGGCTTATTTAAAGGGTTTCCCGGCCTTTGCGGTTTTTGCCTATGACTATAAGGGCCTTGATGCTGAAGGTGACCCGTTGGTACAACTGCAGGATGGTACAATTACCAAAGAACCAAACGTTACCGCTGCAGATGATATTTTATTTATGGGCACTGCACAACCTGTGTGGAGCGGAGGCTTATCAAATACATTCAGCTATAAAGGCTTTAACCTTAGTATCAATGCAATCTACAACCTCGGGCATGTGATGCGTAGGGATATTACGACCAATTTCTCAGGCTTGCTGGAAAACGTTCCATTTACAGATTTTGCTAACAGGTGGAAAGAACCTGGTGATGAGCTTGTGACCAATATCCCATACTTTGACCCTACCGGAACACTTTCTGGAGATACCAGAGATATTGATTACTACATAAAAGGGAGTCAAAATGTATTAGACGCTTCATATGTAAAAATTAGGGACATAACTTTATCTTATGGGCTTCCTAAGGAGTTTCTTCAAAAGATTAATGTCAAAGACCTGACTTTAAGGTTTTCGATTTCAAACCTATTGTTATGGACCGCAAACAAATACGACATTGATCCGGAATTTCAGTTTAGCTCCTTAAGCCGTGGAGTAAGGGCTATAAAAACCAATCAAGGGAGCATTGCTCTCGGTCTTCACCTTTCACTTTAATCGTTTTTAATAAGATACTCATGAATTTTAAAACTATTCATTCAGGAATAATAGCTTGTATACTAATTGGATCTTTGACAGTTTCTTGTGATGATGATTTTCTCGAAGTCACCCCTAAAGGAAGCTTAATTGCAGAATCTGTATATGATTATGATTTATTACTTGACGACCCTTTATTAAGGGAAGCTTCAAATGTATCGGTGCCAATGGGAGATGAAGTTGCGGCCGTAGATCCTTTTTTTTCAACTATAGAGCTACGCGAACGCAGATTCTTCAAATGGGAGGCAGACATATATAATTCGGATCAAAAACCGCAGGAATTGCAAACCTCAATGACCTCATTATATTCTTATAATAAAATTATTAATGAAGTAGGCGCTACCGTTGACGGTACCGATGAGCTAAGAGAACAACTTGAAGCAGAAGCGCGCGTAGGCCGGGCATTGAGTTATTTTATTCTCATCAATTATTATGGAAAGCCTTATGATGCAGCAACTGCTTCTTCAGATTTAGGGTTTCCTATTATTGAATATTCAGACATCAGTTCTACCGACTTTTCTCGAAATACGGTGCAGGAAGTCTATGATTTTATCATCGATGATATTGAACAGGCACTTCCTTTTCTTCCCAGAACTGTAAAAGATAGAAATAGGATATCTGCCGCTGCTGCCGAAGCTTTATATGGCAAAGTACTGATGTCTCAGCAAAAATTTGACAAGGCTTTGGTGCATTTGGATTTAGCATCAGACTATTCTAAGAATGCACAGGTTGAGTTGGGGATTTATGATTATAACGAAGAGTTTCTTGACGGAGGGGTATTCACACCTGCCAGTCCATTTTTTGGTCCGGCTACGATCAATAGAAACTTAAATAAGGAAGTGCTCTATGATAAAGGTTTTGTAAATGCGTGGTCTTACGTTCAGAATGAGTTTGTGATCAATCCAGAAACAGCAAGCCTTTTCAACTCTTCAGATTTAAGGTTGAATTTTTACTCAGATGCAGAATTCTTTGGTTTTGAACCCTTTTATCCTAAAGGTATGTTGCGAAAGATGGGGCCGCTCTTCCAGCAATTTGGGATTTACCTTCCAGACATCTATTTGTTGAATATTGAGGCAAACGCGCGATTAGGGTTTTTAGAAGATGCGGTTTCCAAATTAGAAACTTTTAGAGCAAAAAGGATGCCCGTTGAAGATGCTGAGGTTCCTTCAGTAATCGCCACAGATAAGGATAAGCTCATAGCATTCATTTTTGAAGAACGCTTGCGGGAACTCGCACTAACGGGATACAGATGGTTTGATATGAGACGCTTATCAGTAGATCCCGATTATAGTGATTTAGTGGGCTATAGCCACAACCTTTATAACGAGGAAGGGGAAGTGCTGGAAACCTATGAGTTGACTCCTGACCGCTTCGTACTGCGATTTGGGGATCAGGTTTTATCGCAAAACCCAAATCTAATTGAAAATCCTTAATTACCTATTCAATGACTATGAAAAGCTATTTTGCACTATTCCTGACCTTAAGTACTTTAGTGAGTTGTAAGGAAAAGAATATTAACAAATGGGATTATTCCATATCAGGACAAGTTCCTGCAGCTAAAAATTTTGAAATGGCCATAATGTCTTATCCCTCTGATGAAAAGGGAGGGCCTTATGAGGCAGATACCACAGTGATAGTGGATGGAAAGTTCAGTTTTGAAGGAAACATGGATCGACCCCAGCTTGCAGAACTCAATCTGATTGAAAAAGAAGAACAAGAACAAAGTGATGCTACCGGTATGGCCAACGTGGCTTTGTTTTATCTGGATGGTGCCCTAAACATCACGTTTAATGAAAAAGGTATCGCCTCCTATGAAGGAGGGAAAGAAGAACAGCAAGCCTGGATTCAGTGGGAGAAGATGAGTAAATCACTGGCAGAATCTAAGGATGGAGCCGTAAGTATGGAAGATTTTCAAAATCTGGTTGGAGAATTTGTAGACCGGTATCCAGACCGTTATGTAAGCATTGACTTGATGGATATAGTTACCCAAGGTCCTATTCAATACGATCTGGTTGCTCCTATGTACGATGCTTTAAGTGAGCGGATGAAAAATTCTGCAAAGGTTTTGACTTGGAAGCCTGCTTTGGACGAAGCCAAAACCTATCTAACAGGAGAACTGAAAGCACCCGTTTTTACAATGAATGATCCTGAGAGCAACCCCATTGCTCTTGAGTCCTATAGGGGTAAATACGTGCTTTTAGATTTTTGGGCGAGTTGGTGCGCTCCATGCAGGGCAGAAAATCCTAATCTTTTAGTTGCTTATCAAAAGTATAAGGATAGCAATTTTGATATTCTCGCGGTCTCAATAGATACCGATAAGGAGGCCTGGCTTAAAGCCGTGCAGGAAGACCAGCTACCCTGGAAGCATGTAAGCGATTTAAAAGGAGGCGATAATGAGGCAGCTAAAGCTTACGGGGTGGAAGCAATCCCCGATAACTTCCTTATAAATCCCGATGGATATATCGTGGGAAGGGGCCTAAAGGGTAAGGCGCTGCACGATAAACTGAATAATTTAATATCAAAAAAAACTAAATAAGCACACGATGAAAAATTTAATAATAGGTCTTTTCATATCCGGTAGCGTACTGGCGCAGAACCGGACGACCCCAGAATATTCATATGCTGAATTTAATGCATTGGAAAATGTTAAAGATCAGGAAGCGTATTATGAAGAAATGCGTAAGGCAAATCCAGATGCTGACTACGACACGTATCTTACTGCTTTAGCCATAGCAAATCTAGATCATGGCAATACCGATAAGTATAAATTTTACACCCGTTCAAATCCTGAATTTTCTGCAATTGCTTTGATAAACTTGGTTTATGCCTTAGAGCATTTGGAAGTTGAAAATGAAAATATGCCGGTTATTGCTGAAGTGTCTCAAGAAGTTATTGATAAGATTGAGAGTCGAGATGAAATAGACGTGATTGCAAATGGAAGATTACAGGTGCTTCTGGAACTTAACGCAATGGCCAATGCTAAACTGGGTAATGTTGCACTGGCCAAGAAAAATTTGGAAAAGTCCTCAGAAATCGTTTCTGAGTTTAGGGATTCTAAATATTTTAAGGATTCAAAAGCAAGCTATTACGATCGCTGTGCACTAGTACTCGCTGCAGCCGGGGAAACTCAAAGAGCGATGGATACGTTGGTCAAGGCTGTAAGAACTGGAGAATCAAAACCGAAGCTTAGGGAGACTTTTGCACAGGTCTATAAAGAATTAAAAGGTACCGATGCCGGATGTGAAGACTTGATAAAAGAGCTTAGGGAAGAGGCCTATCAACACTATTATGATAAGATTAAAAAAACCTACCTCACAGATGTCGAAATTCCGTACGAGGGCAAAGTAGATGCGCCTAATGGTTCTGGTGAAAAATTAACAATCTTTTCTGCTGATAAGAATATTTATGATATTTCATTACCCGATCTAAACGGGAATAAGGTGAATCTGGCAGATCATAAAGGCGAAATCCTGTTGATTGATTTCTGGACGACTATGTGTACGCCTTGTGTAGCTTGCTTTGCTGCATTTGAAAATGTTGTGGAAGATTATAAAGATGAACCTTTTCAACTTTACATCATCAATCTTTTTGAATTCCAGGAAGATGTGAAAAGTTTTGTAAAGAAAAAAGGAATTGATCTGGACGTTCTTCATGATGAAGAAAACCTAGCCTATAATGTAGTTGCAACTCCCACTAAAATTGTATTTGATCCACAGGGTACTATTCGCTTTTATAATATAGCCTATGCAGGCTCTACCGATGGAGAATATTATAAAGTAAAAGCCATGATCGAAATCATCAAGGAACACGCTCCTTCCCTAAAAAAATAACACCACTGTTCACATCATCCTTTAGTCCAAATAGCTATTATGAGCAATCGGAAAAGGCTCCTGTGAACTTTTATAAAACGCAATTATATAGATGTTACAACTAAAAAGAATAGTGTTTTTCGTTTTAATCAGCATGAATGCCTGTGCATTTGCACAGGATGTTGATGATCAGGAATCGGTTCTTTCGGTCTTAAAGAAGCAGACAAATGCAGAAAAACGCGCGGAAAAGATCAAAAGCATCCGAGAAAATGGTACGGCAATCGAATTGTTTGAACTGATTCAGTTTTATGGAACTGATGATGAAAAAAGTGAGAAAATCATCAAACTGTTAAATAAGAAGTATCCGGAATCGCAGCAAGCACGTTTTGCACGAGTGATGTCTTTCCGGAATCTCGAAAGTGCGCAGGAAGTCGAGGAGCATTTTTTTAAAATACAGCAGGAATATCCCGATGCAAACCTGGATTTTGAAAAAAACCTGGTCGCGATGAGCTTTGCCGAAGTCCCTGATGCTGAAAAAATGATGAGTTATATCAATACCATTGAAGACCCCGTATATAGGGTAGGTGCATTGCTTTCTAGTCTGGAATTGTTCATTCCAATAGATCAAGAACAAGCATTAAAACTAGCAACACAAAATCTGGATCAGGCTAAAAAGCTTAAGGGCCAGATGAAGAAGAATAACCTGTCTGAAGCTATTTATAACGAGTACCTAAAGATGTATGGCAAATTGCTTTTTAAATCTGGGTATGATGAAAAGTCGTTTAAATACATTCAGGAGGCTTATGAAAATCTGGAAGATACCAGTGAGAACCGTGAAGTCGTTGAAATTTATGCGTATCTGTCTGCGAGTTTAAAAGGGAATTATGAGAAAAGCCTTCCTGTACTGGCTGGAATGATTGAAGCAGGTAAGAATGAGAAAATGTATCTGGATCAGGTGAGATTGGGATATGCAAAGTTATATCCTGATAAGGATGTTGAAGCATATATAGATTCCCTATACCAAAAGTTTATCGAGAAGATCAAATCTAATGTAGCAGCGTTTAGCGTCAATAAACCGGCACCGGACTTTTCGGTAATCGATGTTAACGGTAAAAAAGTGACTCTTGAAGATTTTAAAGGTAAGACGATAGTTCTTGATTTTTGGGCAACCTGGTGCGGCCCCTGTGTGGCTTCGTTCCCTGCAATGCAGTTAGCCGCTGACCGTTATGTCAATAATCCGGAAGTAGAATTCCTGTTTATCGATACCTGGGAGAATGTTAAAGATCCTTTGTCCCATTCTAAAAAATTTTTGGATAAACGAGGCTATGATTTTGATTTGTATATAGATGCCATAAATCCTGAAACCCAATTACCCCCGGCGGTAACAGCATTTGAGGTAACCGGGATTCCTGCAAAATTTGTCATTGACCCTGAAGGAATAATACGTTTTCAGTTGGAAGGTTTTGAAGGCGATATGGAGGCCGCAGCAGAAGAACTTGCGCAAATGATTGAAATAGCCCGAAAAGGCTTTTAACCCTAATAGCAACCAGTTATTAACACGGTTTTTTTTGTATAGCCGGTAAGGGACAAAGAAAAAACTTTTAAAACAGCATATATGAAACGGATTATTTTTTTATTCCTACTTAACCTTTTGGCCTTAAACGGCTTTTCTCAGGCTAAGTACCCCGTCAAGTGGGAAGTAAGCACTAAGCGTATTGATGAGTTAACCTATAAAGTTCAATTTACCGCTGCTATTGATGCAACCTATCACATTTATTCTCAAAAAGGAGCCACCGGGGGTATGGGGATGCCCACAACATTAACTTTTGAAGAAAACCCAAATCTGGAGTTAATAGGAGCCATAGCGGAGAAAGGTGAAGAACAACAGGGAGATAAGCCCCTTCCTTACTATTCCAAGGGGGTGACTTTTACCCAGGTTGTAAAATTAAAGGCAGATAACGAGGCGCACTTAAATGCCAGGCTCAGGTTTATGGCATGTACAAACCAAATGTGCTTGCTTCCCGCAACTAAAAAATTTACGGTTAATCTCAATAATAAAAGCACACCTCAATAACAAGGCTTTCTGGGAAGCTCAATCCCAGATGAAATGCGCACACAATCAAAGCGAACAACTATGAAAATCAAAATGGCACGTAGTCTTTTTTATTGCTTACTGCTTAGTCTGGCGGTTTATGCTCAAGACTCAGATTATGCTCCACTCGCTCGCGATACCACCCTTGTAAAAGGCGTCTTGCCAGTGGGCATGACTTATTACACAAAAAGCACCGATGGGGTCAAAGATGCCGGCAGTTATTACCTCATTCAAAATAGGGGGCAAAGAATCCAAGAAAAGGGGCAGTCTTTTCAAGTGGTCATAACGCCTGAACTGCAAGGGGGAGCTATTTTAAAACAATATTGAGACCTGTGTTAACGTCTCTAAAGGAGCCAAAACATTTTCCAGACATATTTAAAGCTATTGCATATCACTTATGATAACGGTTAACGGGTCATACTACTAATTTTTGTGTTGCAATAGCACTCAACATTCTGGCAAATCTAAAAGTCAGATGTAGTATCTTTTTTTATTTGAATTAGCCATTTAGTAAGGAAGGAACTAATCAGGGCTGCTCTAGGGAAGCCCTGATATTTAATACTAATTATAAATTCATAATACGATGAAAACTAAAATCTTCTTGTTGCTGTTTGTTATAACCGGTTACGTACACGCACAAATTTTTGAACCGGTTACCTGGGAAACTTCGGTTAAAAAAGTATCAGATTCAGAATACGACTTGATCGCCACCGCCAAAATTGAAAAAGGCTGGCACCTGTATTCCCAGTCTGTACCCGAAGGAGGTCCTGTGGCAACCAGCTTTTTGTTTGAAGGAAACCCCAATTACCTCAAAAAAGGAAATACAACCGAAGAAAAAGGCCATACGGTTAACGATCCTATTTTTGAAATGAAGATCACCTATTTCGCAGATAGGGCAGTATTTACGCAACGCATCAAGCTGCGCAATACACAAGCTTTTGAGATAAAAGGCAGCGTGACCTTTATGGTATGTGACGACAGCCGCTGTTTACCTCCCACCAGAGAAGATTTAACGTTCAACATAAACTAAAACCCATGTACAGTACACTAAGGTTTATTTGTTCTTTTCTATTAATTATTCTTTCTTTTTCGTCTGAAATTGAAGCACAGGTTGTAGATCCCATTAAATGGACTACCGAAACTGAAAAGATTTCAGATACCGAATATTTACTCATAGCTACAGCAAGCCTTGATGCAGGCTGGCACTTATATTCGCAACAAGTTCCAGATGGGGGTCCCGTACCTACGAGTTTTATGTATGATGACAGTAGCGGTGACTTTAGGATTGTAGGTAATACGCAAGAGGGGGAAGGAAAGGATATACAAGATCCTATTTTTGAAATGGAAATCAAATATTTTGAAAACAGCGCGGTCTTTAAACAGAAGATTGAAGTTACAGAAGAAGTAGGGCGCATTCTGGCGTTTGTAGAATATATGGTTTGTGACGATACCCGCTGTTTACCTCCTGATGAAGAAGAATTAACCTTCAATCTTACTGAAGAGACTACGGCAGAAACTGCTACAGGTTCAATTACAGGGGGTATGGTTTCAACATTACCTGAAGCCGAAGATTCAGCTTCAGAATCCCGTGGGTTACTCAATATTTTCTTTTTAAGTTTCTTAGGTGGTTTTGCGGCTTTGCTCACGCCTTGCGTGTTCCCAATGATACCGATGACCGTGAGCTTTTTTACAAAACAGAGTAAAACCCGTGCTAGCGGAATTAAAAATGCGTTGCTCTACGGGCTTTTTATCATCGTGATTTATGTGGTACTGGGTTCTGTGGTGACTGCGATCTTTGGTGCCGATTCGCTCAATGCGCTCTCTACTAATGTGGTCTTTAATTTGGTCTTTTTTGCGCTGTTAGTCTTTTTTGCGTGCTCTTTTCTGGGAGCTTTTGAATTGGTTCTTCCCAGTTCGTGGGCTACCAAGATCGATTCGCAAGCAGACCGTGAGGGCATTATCGGCATCTTTTTTATGGCGCTTGCCCTGGCTATTGTTTCGTTTTCGTGCACAGGGCCCATTGTGGGCACTCTGCTGGTAGAATCGGCATCAAAGGGCGGTCTCGCTCCCATTATTGGGATGCTGGGCTTTTCGCTGGCAATAGCCTTGCCGTTTGCTTTGTTTGCTGCTTTCCCCGGCTGGCTAAACTCGTTGCCCAAATCAGGGGGCTGGCTCAATACAGTGAAGGTAGTACTGGGCTTTCTGGAGCTTGCCTTTGCCTTTAAATTCCTGAGTAATGCAGATTTGGTCCTTCAATTGCATTTATTAGAACGTGAAACATTCTTAGCGATCTGGATTGCGGTTTTTGGAGCTTTGGCTTTGTATTTGTTAGGGAAAATCACCTTGCCACACGACAGTACCTTACAGCATATTTCGGTAGGAAGATTGAGTCTGGGGCTTTTTGTTTTAGCCTTTGTGGTGTATATGATCCCTGGTCTTTGGGGTGCTCCCCTACAATGGATAAGTGGTTTCCCTCCACCTACGCAGTATAGCGAGTCTCCTTATGGGGTAGGGAATACTCAAGGGGTGACAGGAACTTCTGTAGAACTTCCTGATCATGCAGAATTAGGACCTTTAGATCTTATTACCTTTAAAGATTATGAAGCCGGAATGGCCTATGCCAGGAAGGTAAACAAGCCGGTAATGCTCGATTTTACAGGCTATGCCTGTGTTAACTGCCGCAAGATGGAAGAACGGGTATGGCCAGAACCTCAGGTCCAGCAGATACTCCGGGATGAGCTGGTGCTGATATCACTTTACGTTGACGATAAAAAAGAGCTTCCTGAAGTGGATCAATATGTTTCAGAAACCACCGGCAAGAAGATTAAGACCATAGGAAACAAATGGAGTGATTTTCAAATTAAACACTATAAAGCAAATGCCCAGCCATATTACGTACTTGTGGACTCAGAAGGAAATAAACTCAATGAACCCACTGCATACAATCCGGATATGGAATCGTATCTAGCCTGGTTGCAGGAAGGAATTGAAAACTATAATTGAGTAGGGCGCTGCATTTAATAAATAGAGAATTGATTTAATGGGGGTTGAATTGAGAACTTAAATAGTTGGTGTCTTGGTTCTTCTATTTTATAGAAAACTGACTTAAAAAAATAGGAGTATTAGCAATGGATTTGCAACAAAAGGTTGAACAAATTTTTTAAGACCTATCTACATTTTTAATTGATAAAATTCTTTTTCTATTTCATAAGGAGTTTTATATTCCAAAAGGAGTGTAAGTGTTTTCTGTTGTACCCTATTTCGATGTACTCAAAGATGGCAGTTTTTAGCATGCTCTATAGTTTTAAAATCATCATCATAAATAAGTGCTACTTTTAAGGTTTTAAAGAAAGACTCAGCTACGGAATTATCCCAACAATTGCTTTTCCTGCTCATGGATTGGGTTACCAGAGGGTTAGATTTAATAAATGTCCTAAATGCTTTTGAGGCATATTGCATCCCTCTATCTGAGTGAAATAGTAAATCCCTGTTTACCTTCCGCTTACTAGTAGCCATTTTCCATGCCGGTATAATGGTTTGATTGGTATGCAGGCTTGTACTTAATGACCAACCTATTACCTGCCTGTCAAATAAATCAATAATAGTGGTTAAGTACAGCCAAGCTTGATTGGTCTGGATATAAGTAATGTCACTGACCCAAGTTTCATTTAACCTATAGGGATTAAAGTTTCTATTGAGTAAATTTCTGCAAACCGGATATTTGCGATTGGAATCTGTAGTCGCTTTAAACTTCCTTTTGTGTTTGCTCACCCAATTGTTCGCTCTCATAATTTTAGCCACTCTGCGTCTAGACACAAGGTATCCTTTACATTTTAGCTGTTCTGCAATTCTTGTGGAGCCATAACGCTGTTTGCTCAAGTCAAATTCCTTTTTTATCAAATCTGTAAATAAACTATGTTCCAATGTCCGTTTGGATGGACCGCTTGTGTACCATCTATAAAAAATAGCTCCTACTTACTTTAAAAATTCTATACATCTTCTCGATAGGGTACAAATGCTTATAGCTGGTTATAAATCCATAGACTTCCCATCGCTCTTGGAGAAGATCTGCACGGCTTTTTTTAATATTTGCAGTTCAAATTCCTTTTTTTTAAGAGCTTTGCGCAGTCTTTTAAGCGCTAAAGTATCATCAGGTATTGGTTGTTCAACCTTAGGCAAGGTAGCTGTTTTGCCTTTCGCCATTTGTAGATCCGTTGCACTTCTATGCCTAGTTCGTCCGCTAAATCTTTATGTTCTCTCGCTAGCAGCTTAACCGAACTGCCTGCTCCTTTAACTCTGGACTGTAATAGCGTTTTTTCATGGTTCTAAGATATTTGTTTGGTAACAAACGGTCTTAAATTTTATGTCCCAGTAAAGATAGCTACTCCACCTTAAGAGTGTATAACGGTTGATTTATTTTTCATCTTATAGTCATTCTTGTTGCATTAGTAAATTAGCACATGCCATATTCTATAATTATTCGTAACTAGATAGTGAAGCTGAAAAAGTGTGTCAGCAATTATTAATATTAAATCTCGAAATTTGAAATTTAAAGGAACTATGAGCTCAGATTTAAAATTGCTAGTAACAATTGAAATGGAATAATAAGTAGATATAAAATAAATATATAGCCTAGAACGTTATTTTTATAATTAAAACAAAATCAGTTATATATTCTTTTGAATGAAATATTTTTTGTGGATTCTATTATTAATTTCTTTTGAAGGGTTTTCTCAAAATGTTCGTGGATATTTATACAATAGCAAAGCCGTGATTCCCAATTTTCCGATTTTAAACACAAGAACGGATACTTATTTTGAAACCGCGAAAACCGGTTATTTTGAAGTAGAGGCACAAGTAGGCGATACACTTCAATTTAAATCTATGGCTTATAAATCCTATATGATGATTGTAAAACCAAAGGATTTTAATCAGGAAATTGTAGTTGAATTACAGATTAATGAATTAGATGAGGTCGCGCTCAAACTTTACAAAAAACAGGAGCTAAATGTAGAAGAATTAGATACTAAACTTTCTTATAGTATTCAAAAAGATATAGAAAATTATCCGTTTTACTATAAGCCTTCTGGTGGAAATATTCTTGCAGTGATCGATTTAGTAGTGGGAATTTTTAAGAAAAAACATAAGACTCCTAAACAGGAAAAAGTTTCCCAATTAGTAACCTATAACGATTTTAAAGAATTTTTTGAGACCGATTCTTTTTTTAATGAAGCTTATTTAGAAGACAATTTAAAGATTCCGAAAAAATACCATCAATTGTTTTTTAATTATTTATCTACTAAATACATTACTTCCGATTTGTTAAACGATAAAAAGCAATTAGAATTTATCGAAAAACTGATTAGTGCTAAAAATGAGTTTCTTCAAAATTTAGATGAATTTTCTGCAGAATAATAGTTTAATTAGGAAAAAGTAAATTAATAGTTGTGCCTTGTTCTTTTGTACTTTTTAATTGAATTTTCCCTTTATGCAACATCATTATTTGCTTGGCTAAACTCAAACCAATACCGCTACCATTCTTTTTGGTAGTAAAAAACGGTACAAATATAGTTTCCTGAATTTCCTGTGGAATCCCTTTTCCATTATCTACCACTTGTAGTGATATAAAATTATCGGTTATTGATTTTGCACTTATTATAATTTTCGCATTTTCAATATATTGTAAAGCATCTCTAGCATTTACAATTAAATTAATAAGCACTTGTTCAATAAGATAACTATCAATTAGAATTTGCAATTTCGGATTCGAAAGCTCAAAGTATAAATTGATATTTTGCGATTGTAACGATGGTCTCATTAATCGCTCTATCGAAGTAAATAAATCGTTAATATAAATATTTTCGCGATTAATATGAGTCACTTTATTCAGGCTTCGGTAGGTTTTAGCAAACTTCATTAAACCTTCGCTTCGTTTTTTTATACTACCAATAGCTTCTTCTAAATCAGCAATATCTAATAGATTTTCATCAGGATTTTTACGATTTTCAGCAATTTGATATTCCAAGGTATCGGCTAAAGAAGAAATGGGCGCAATAGAATTCATAATTTCATGCGTCATAACGCTTAGTAATTTTTTCCAAGCTTCCGATTCATTTTGATTTAATGTTTCGTCAATATTTTGAAGTAAAATAATTTTAAAAGAATGCTCATTTTCACTAAAAACGGTTTCCGAAACTAACACTTTCAATGTATCACCATCTACCGTAATGCTTACCGAATTTCCGGTAAGATGATTCATTTCAAAAATAGTTTCAAATAATTCTGGTTTTCGCTTTTTTAAGAATTTGATGTTTTTAAATGAAGGAATGCTAAGCGTTTTTTTAATCGCATCGTTTGCCCAAAGTACATCCCCAGTTTTTTGGTTGTAAGAAATAATCCCAACATCCACAATTTCTAATATCTTCTGAAGATACAGATATTGCATTTCCTTATTCGAGTTAATCTCCCGAATTTTATCGTTTACCAGATTAAAACCCTCATTTAATTTTTTTAAATCTTGTGGCGCACCTTTACTAACAAATCGTCTTGAAAAGTCGTTGTATTTGACCGATTCAAAAAAATCGTCCATTGCAATAAATCGGCGTGTAATAAATTTATAGATATTGAAAAAAATACTAATTGCAAGAATTCCTCCAATTACAACTAACAGCAATTCTCTTAAACTAATCCCAAAAGCTACTGCGGTTAAGGCAATACTTAAAAGAATGAGTCTTATAAAAAGCGCAAAACTATATTTTTTATAAGTCATATTTATGGAGTCTGCGGTACAAAGCGGCTCTGGTAATTCCTAACTCTTTAGCTGATTTTGAAATATTTCCTTTGTTTTTTTCTATCACTTTCAAAATCGTTTGTTTTTCTACAGTTTCAAGGTTTGTTTCCTGAATTCTGCTAGTTGTTTCTGTCGATTTTTCTAATCCTGAGAACACTAAATCTTCTGCTGTAAGTATATCACCATCAGCCATAATTATTGCACGCTCTAGCACATACTGAAGTTCACGGACATTACCCGGAAATGTATGCGATTTTAATTTACTGAAAAACGAAGGATCAAATGTAAAAGGTCCTTTAAAATACTTTTCGGCATACATATCAGTAAAATAACGGCTAAGTAGTGTAATATCGGTACCACGTTCCCGAAGTGGTGGCACGGTTAAATCGACTGTATTAATACGATAAATTAAATCTTTTCGGAAGGTATTCTCATCGGCTAAATCACTTAATTCTAAATTTGTAGCGCAAATTAATCGAATATCGATTGGGATACTTTCGTTAGATCCTAGCGGACTGATGGTTCGGTTTTGTAAAACGGTGAGTAATCGTGCTTGCTGGCGCAAACTGATGTTCCCAATTTCATCTAAAAAAAGTGTACCCCCGTTAGCTGCTTCAAAACGTCCTTTACGATCTTCCCGCGCATCGGTAAAAGCTCCTTTTTTATATCCAAACAATTCGCTTTCAAATAAACTATCAGTTAATGCTCCTACATCAACTTTTACAAACGGCTTATTTTTCCGAAGCGATTGTTCATGAATTGCTTGAGCTACTAAATCTTTACCGGTTCCGTTTTCGCCTAATATCAAAACATTGGCATCAGTTGGTGCTATTTTTTTTAGTTTATCAAAAATCAGCTGCATTTCTTCGCTATCACCAATAATCTTATTTCCGCCAGCTGTAGGTCTTGATAGTTGCGGTTTTACCGATTTTTTTTCTACTACCGATTTTAAGGATTCAATCATTTTTTGGTTCTTCCAAGGTTTTACTATAAAATCGGAGGCGCCTTGTTTTAAGGATCGGATTGCTAAATCGATATCAGCATAAGCAGTAATTAGAATTACATCGACTTTACTATCTAATTGCTTAATTTTATTCAGCCAAAAAATTCCCTCGTTACCAGTATTTACCACACCATTAAAATTCATATCCAAAACCACCACGTCGAACTTTTGCTTTTCGAAAATCGAAATAATATTATTCGGATTTTTTTCGGTAACTACAGTACCAGCCAAAGATTTAAGCATTATCCGTAGTGCGGTTAACACATCAGGATCATCATCTATAACCAGTATGTTTGCATTCTTAAGTTGCATATTTACAATATTACAACTTTCTGTTTCCTATAAATAAAAATGACTTCGGAAATTTAAAGTTTTACGATTTTGTTTTGTTTTCGAACACATAGTGTATTAAAACCGAACACTTTTTAGTAAAAGAAAATATTTAAAATTCTGATTATTAGCTATTTATTTTTTTGGCATCATTATGACATGTTTTTTATAGGAATACGAAAGGTATTCAAAAAAAGAATTAAAATTTATTGGAGATAGTACTAATATTATGGATATACCAATACAAAAAAAACGTTTTACACCTCAAAAAATAGCGATGTTTATTGGCGGAGTACTTTTAGTAGGGCTTATTGTTTTCGTGTTGCTTTCTTCTAGTGGGAGCTCTAAATTAAATGTTGAGAAAGAACGAATTAGTATCAACACCGTAAAACAAGATATTTTTCAGGAAAATATTCCTGTTAACGGTGTAGTCATGCCTATTACAACAATTTATTTAGATGCTTTAGAAGGTGGACGTGTCGAAGAAAAATTTGTAGAAGATGGTGCTATGATGAAAAAAGATGATCCTATTCTTCGATTATCGAATACCGATTTAGAATTAAGCTTGGTGAATCAGGAAACTCAGGTGTATAATTTGTTAACTCAAATGCAGCGAACACAAAATGCCTCTCGGGAGAATACAATTAACAAGCTCAATCAACTTACTGAAGTTAAAAGCAGTTTAAGGGAAGCTGAGCGAAAATTTAAACTAAATAAAAAGCTTTTTGATAAAGGAGCAGTAGCCGAACAGGAATTTTTAGAATCTCAGAATAATTATAACTATCAAAAAGATCGTTTAGCTCTAACCGAAAGAGTATTGCAACAAGATTCTATTTCTTCTAAACAGGAAAATGTACAAGCCAGAGAATCGTATGAGAAAACAAGAAAAGCATTAGAATTAATGCGCAAAAAAGTAGAAGACCTTATTGTAAGAGCTCCGGTTGATGGTCAGTTAACATCTTTAGATGCTGAAATAGGACAATCGAAATCAAAAGGTGAACGTTTAGGCCAAATTGATGTGATTAGCGGTTATAAAGTGCGAGTAGATGTAGATGAACATTATATTTCCAGAATTTATGCCGGTCAACAAGGAAGTTTTAATTTTGATGGTAAATCCTATACTCTTGAAATTAAAAAGGTATATACACAGGTTGCTAATGGACGATTTCAGGTAGATATGACCTTTTTAGAAGAAGCACCAGAGAAAATTAGAAGAGGGCAAACACTGCAAATTCGAGTAGCTTTAAGTCAGGAAAAAGAAGCAATATTAATTCCGAAAGGTGGATTTTTTCAGGAAACCGGTGGGAATTGGATTTTTAAAGTCAGTGAAGATGGTAGTACCGCATATAAAACTGATATTCAATTAGGAAGTCAAAATACAGAATATTACGAAGTGCTTTCAGGTTTAGAACCTGGAGATAAGGTAATCACTTCAAGCTATAGCAATTATAACGATATTCAGGAATTGGTTTTAAAGGAGTAAATTGAAGAGTTTTAAATTAGATTTTAGATAAAAAATATTCATCATGATAAAAATTACAGATCTCGAAAAATTTTATCGTACCGATGAGGTACAGACCGTGGCCATTAATAAGCTTTCTTTTGAAATTAAAGAAGGAGAATTTGTCTCGGTTATGGGACCGTCGGGTTGCGGAAAATCAACATTACTTAATATTCTAGGGCTTTTAGACGACCCTGATGGGGGCAGCTATATTTTTAATGGAATCGAGGTTGCCGGATTTAATGAACGCAAGAGAGCAAATCTTAGAAAACACAATATTGGTTTTGTATTCCAGAGCTTTAATCTGATCGATGAGCTTAGTGTTTTCGAAAACGTAGAGCTGCCATTAATTTATACTGGGGTAAAGCCAGCAGAGCGTAAAGAACGCGTACACGAAGTTTTAGAGAAAATGCAAATTATGCATCGTCGTAAACATTTTCCGCAACAACTATCAGGTGGGCAACAACAGCGTGTTGCAGTTGCCCGTGCCGTAGTAAATAACCCTAAGCTAATTCTTGCCGATGAGCCTACCGGAAATCTGGATAGCAGTAACGGTAACGAGGTTATGGATTTACTTACCGAGCTTAATGCTGCAGGAACCACCATCATCATGGTAACACACAGCGAACACGATGCAAAATACAGTCATCGAATCATCAGAATGTTAGACGGCCAAAAAGTAACTGAGAACATCTTGGCTGAATATCAAAATTAGACGTTTTACGGGGTCATTCATCAATCAAAAATCTAAACTATGTTTAAACTTTATCTCAAATCGGCTTTCAGAAATCTATGGAACAGAAAATTTTATAGTTTTCTAAATATGTTCGGCCTGGCAGTTGGATTGGCGACCAGCGTCATGCTGCTTATGTGGGTGCAGAATGAGTGGAGTTATGACCAATTTCATGATAAATCTGAAAAAATTTATCGCATAAACTCCCGTTTCAAAACCGAAGCTGAAGATAATGTCTGGTCGACGGCTCCTGGCCCGGTAAAAGTTTACGCTCAGGATATTCCAGAAATTGAAGAACTTGTGCGCATCAATTTAACTGATGGTATTACCATTAGTGACAAGGATAGCAAAAAAAAGTTTTACAAAAATACGGTTGCGATGGCCGATGAAAATTTATTTGAGGTTTTCAGCTTCCCATTTTTATATGGCTCAAAAGAAGATGCCATGGCAGATCCTTATTCGGTTATTCTGACCAAAGAAACTGCTGAAAAGATTTTCAACAATGATATAGAAAACGTGGTTGGAAAGCAGCTTATTTCTAATGGCGAAACATTCAATATTAAAGGAATTCTGAAGGAAATCCCTAAAAATTCCAGCATACAATTTGATGCGGTTATCCCTATGTCTTATTACGCAACCATGTTTAAAGCAAGTGGAGGAAATGGAAGATGGAAAACTATTGATACCGATGTGGGAAATTATACTTTCTCTTCCTTCGCGCAACTTTCAGCGAATGCTTCTCCACAAACGGCCGCTTCCAAAATGTCTGCCTCCCTAGCCAATGTTATTGGAGATGAAGGCGATTTCAATATCTCCTTTCAGTTTCAACCTCTGGAAAAAATCCACCTCATCAGTGCAGATGGTAATGAAAGTTCGGCAATCCAAGTAAACATTATTATGCTGGTTGTGATTATGCTACTCGCCATAGCAAGCATCAATTACATCAATATTTCAACCTCGCAGGCTATAAAAAGAGCGAAAGAAGTAAGCGTTAGAAAGATCATTGGTGCGAATAAGAAACAATTGTTCTTTCAATTCATACTAGAAACCAGTCTGTTATTCGTGTTTTCGATTATACTGGCAATTGGCTTGATTTATTTACTAATGCCGGTTTATAATTTCATTGCTGGGAATCAGCTCGTTTTCTCGATAGCCGATGGCGGTATCTGGAAAGTGATTGGGATTAGCTTTTTTGCAACGCTTATCGCCTCTAGTATTTACCCAGCTATTTTGCTTTCTTCCT
The DNA here is from genome assembly GCF_048269745.1 of Zunongwangia sp. Lineage (NCBI taxonomy): Bacteria > Pseudomonadati > Bacteroidota > Flavobacteriia > Flavobacteriales > Flavobacteriaceae > Zunongwangia > Zunongwangia sp. Next base: position 27,964 of record NZ_JBLXIB010000014.1, read on the forward strand.
TTAAACCAATTGAAAGTCTACGAGGTCGTGCGAAATCAAGATTAAAAACCGGAACGCTTAGGAAAGGCCTAGTAGTTTTTCAGTTTTCAATGGCTATCATTTTGCTGATTGCTACGCTTTTTATATCGCACCAGATGGATTACATGAAAAATCATGATCTGGGATATTCTAAGGAAAATGTTATAATGGCTACACTGAATTCGGACGCTAGAAATCATCTAGACGCTATCCAAAATAACTTAAAAAATAACGAAGCAATTGAAAATGTTGCCGTAACCAGTTTTTCTGATTTTAGTAATATACAAGGATCTACAGGTGATTTGGATTGGGAAGGAAAACCTCAAAACAGTTCTTTGATCATCACTCAAGTTTATGTAGAAAAAGAATTTATTCCTACGATGAAGATAGAATTGTTGGAAGGTCATAATTTTCGTGGTACTCCGGCTGATACTTCTTCTTTTATTCTGAATGAGACTGCGGTAGAACAGATGGGGCTTCAGAAACCATATCTGGGAAAAGAAATTACTTTTCATTCTAAAAAAGGAAAAATTATCGGGATCGCAAAAGACTTCAATTTTAAACATCTGAAGGAAAAAGTTTCACCGCTCATTATGTTTTCCTTCTGGAATATCAAAAATCAACTAGTTGTTCGAACCAAAGCAGGAGAAGAAAAAAAGGCGATCGCTGCCTTGGCTTCGGTTTTTGAAGAATATCCGGGAGAAGAACCTTTTAATTATTCATTTATTGATGAGCAGTTCGATGCCAGGTATAAAGCCGATGAGCAGTCAGAAACATTATTCAAAGCTTTTGCCGGAATTGCCATTTTCATTTCCTGTCTTGGTCTATTTGGACTCTCCACCTATACAGCTCAGACAAGAAAAAAAGAAATTGGTATACGAAAGGTACTGGGAGCAAATATGATTACCATCGTTTCGCTTTTATCAAAAGACTTCTTAAAACTCGTTTTTATAGCCATCCTCATCGCTTCCCCAGTGGCATGGTGGCTTATGCAAAAATGGCTGGATGGCTTTGCCTACCGTATCAATTTAGAATGGACCTTCTTCATAATTGCTGGATTACTGGCTATTGGAATCGCTTTGTTTACCGTTAGTTTCCAGGCGATTAAAGCTGCTATAGCTAATCCTATACAATCATTAAGAAGCGAGTAATTTTATCATCAATAGAAAAACTAAAAAAATGTTCAAAATTCATCTAAAATCGGCTTGGAGAAACCTTTGGAAATCGAAATTCTATAATGGGATAAGTTTATTAGGTATGTCATTAGGGCTTTGTGTCGCAATTTTTATAGGGGTATGGATTAATACTGAATTAAGTTATAATGAGATTGGCAATGCTCAGGATATTTATCGGGTTTCTAGTATTTTAAGTAGTGGTGAAAATTCACAAACTTGGGGAAGCTCAGTTGGTCCGGTAGCCTATTATGCTAAAGCCGAAATTCCAGAAGTAAATAATGCAGTAAGAATTAGAGATTTTTATGGGTATCGTATTTTTAGTAGTGCATCTAATAAGTTTGAAGCAAAAGGGGGAGCTCTTGTAGATCCTGAATTCTTTTCTTTTTTTGATTTGAAATTTATTAAAGGGAATTCAAAAGTTCCATTTTCAGGAAATAATTCTGTTATAATTACTAAGAAAGCTGCCAAAAAGTATTTTGGAACTACAGAAGCTATAGGCAAAACAATCTCTGCCGATTATGAAGAACATTTTACTGTAACTGGGATAATTGAAGATATTCCTAAAAATTCGAGTTTAGATTATGAACTATTTTTTCCTATGTCGATCTTTTCTGAACAATACGATGGCAATAGATATTGGAAATCTATGAATAGCGATTGGGGTAATTTCAATTTCCTTACGTTTATTAAACTTAAAAAAAATGTTTCAGCTGAAACCATAGTTCAGAAATTAAACAAAATTAGGAAAGCAAAAGATAGAAATGCAATTCAGTCGGAAACCAGAGATGCATACTATTTACAACCTATTCAGCAAATGAATTTGTATAGTTATGGCGGAGAACCAACACAGATTAAAACGGTTCGAATTTTTGGAATTGTTTTAATTCTTATTCTTTGTATAGCTTGTATTAATTACGTAAATCTTAATACCGCAAGATCGATACAAAGAGCCAAAGAAGTAAGCCTTCGAAAACTAATTGGAGCCAACAGGAAGCAACTTTTTATACAATTTATTATTGAGTCGTGTATTTTCTTTTTATTGGCAATTGTCTTAGCAATGGGATTACTCCATTTATTAGCGCCTTCTTTTAACTCAATTGCAGGAAAAGATATCGATTTTAATTTTTTAGATTTCCAATTATGGGGAATGATTGTGGTGGTTTTTATTTCAACTTTAGTTGCATCTTCAATTTATCCGGCAATTTTATTGTCTTCATTTAAGCCATTAGAAGCTATTAAAGGAAATATAATTACCGGCGTAGGCGTAGGTACTTTTAGAAAAGTACTGGTTTGTGTTCAGTTTTCATTTTCAGTAATTTTAATTATTAGTACCATTATTGTTGGTAAGCAATTGGATTTTATTACCAGTAAAAGTCCTGGTTATGATCGTTCACAAGTTTTTCATTTTACAATGCCTAAGGAAATGCGTACGCATAAAAAGGCAATAGTAAATCAGATTCAAAATTTACCGAATATCGCTTCTATTTCTTTTAGTAACAGCAATATTGTAAATAATGGAATGACTACCGGAGATACAAACTGGGAAGGTAAAGACCCACAAAGTGATTTTATCGTAAGTCCTATTGGAATTGATGATGGTTTTATCCCAATGATGAAAATGCAGCTTTTAGCCGGTGAAAATTTTAAAGGTCATGCCGAAGACTCCTTGCATTTCATTCTAAATGAAACCGCTGTTAAACAAGCAGGAATTGAAGATCCTATTGGTAAAAGTTTTACACTCTGGGAAACTAAAGGTATCATTTCGGCTGTAGTAAAAGATTTTAATTTTAGTTCGATGAAAAATGAAATTAAACCAACTGTAATATATTACGATCCTGATCCTTACCGCATGTATATCAAAACTACCGATGGTGATATTTTGGCAAGTATGGCGACTATCGAAAAAATCTGGAATACTTATAATCCTGGCTTTCCTTTTAATTATTCGTTTTTAGATAAGCAATACGAAAACATGTATCGTAATGATATTAGAACTGGAAAAATGTTTAAAATATTTTCAATTTTAGCAATTTTCGTTTCCTGTTTAGGGCTTTTTGGGTTAAGTACGTACACCGCACAACTTAAAAAACGTGAAATCGGGATTCGTAAAGTTTTAGGAGCTTCGGTAGTACAAATTACATCTTTACTCTCTAAAGACTTTTTAAAATTGATTACCATTTCATGCATTATCGCCATTCCTGTTGGCTGGTATTTCATGCAATCTTGGCTTCAAAATTTTGCCTATAAAACAAATCTCGATTGGTGGATTTTTGCTAGTGCTGGAATGTTAACGTTACTCATAGCAATGTTAACCGTAAGTTCTCAGGCTATAAAAACAGCACTTTCAAACCCGGTAAAGAACATTAAAACTGAATAAGGCCATGTTTAAAAACTACATCAAAATCGCCTGGCGGAACCTTAGGAAGAACAAAATGACTACTACCTTAAGTCTTTTCGGCTTAATACTGGGGGTTACCTGTTTTATGCTTTTAGGGACGTATATCCTTAACGAATTCCGTTACGATCGTTTTAACGAGAAGGCAGACCGTATTGTTTTTGTAAACTATAGTTATAAATCCCCATCTGATGTAGAGGCGACCCATACACGTAATACGCCTACAGCGGTTGCTCCCGTTGCCAAGCGTGAGTTTTATGAGGTAGAAGATGCTGTGCGTATTTACAGGTATGACCGTCGAGAGGTTGAAGTGGGCAACAGCCATTTTACCGAAGCTAACATGCTACTTGCCGACCCTGCTATCTTCACTATTTTCAGTTTTGATTTTATAAATGGTAATCCGGTTACAGCACTAGATAAGCCCAATACCATTGTTATCACGCAACATACAGCAAAGAAATATTTTAAAGATCAGCCGGCACTGGGGAAATCTATTGTGATTGATGATAAGGTTTGGGAAGTTACAGGAGTTGTTAAAGACAATCCCCCATATTCATCCCTTCAATTTGATTTGGCAGGCTCCTATCTGTCCAGTAAGCGCTCAGAGCGGGAAATTTGGAATTCAGCCAACGATCACTCCTACTTACTCTTGAAATCCCCTGATCAACGCGCCCAAGCCGAGCAAAAATTTAATGCCTATGTGCAAAATCAGTTTCAGGACGATTTTAAAGGAGGCTATACCATGCACTTTGATTTTGTGCCGCTCACCGAAGATCATCTTTCTAGCGCGGCTTCTGGAAACCTAAAGACTTATTTATTCATACTTGGGGCAATTGCGGTATTGTTATTGACGATAGCCGCCATAAACTTTACCAACTTGATGACGGCAAAATCTGTTGAACGACTTCAGGAAATAGGGGTTCGTAAAGTTATGGGCGCTTCGCGTAAAAGCTTAATCATTCAATTTTTAACAGAGGCAGCTATAATCACACTACTGGCTGTTTGTACCGGAACGCTCATCGCAATCGGATTAATGCCCGCATTTAACAAGCTTACTAATTTAAATATAAGCCTTACGAGTTGGAACGGGACCTATTTTGCACTAAGCCTTGTCTTGTTGTTCGTTACCACAGCGCTTTTGGCCGGGGGGTGGCCCGCACTTGTGTTGTCCCGGTTTAAACCGGTAAATGCCTTAAAGAATAAGGCCACATCACTAACGAATACCACCGGTTTACGAAAATTCCTGGTTGTTTTTCAGTTTACGGTTTCCATCATCTTCATCATAGGCACTTTAGTAGCTAAAAAGCAATTGAATTTTATCAGTAATGCCGATACCGGGCTTAACCGGTCTAATGTTGTTGTGGTTGATGCCAGTTCCATGGGTCAGAATACCGTAGAATCCTTTAAAAAGAAATTGTTGGCTTCTCAATACATTAGTTCGGTAACCGCTTCTTCAGATACCCCGGTCGATATTAAAGGAGGATATAGCATAAAGGTTAACGGGCAGGAAAGCGGGATGTCAATTACCGCGGCACCGGTAGACAAAGATTACATCACTACCCTGGGTATGCGCTTGATCGCGGGAACCAATTTTAATGAAAGCGATAAACTGCAGGTTCAACAGCCCGATGATGCACGTGTGTATGCGTTTATGCTGAATAAAACAGCAGTAGATCAATTGGGCTTTACCCCTGAAGAAGCAGTGGGGAAAAGCGTGAATCTCAACGGTAGAAAAGGCTTTACCAAAGGCGTATTGCAAGATTTTAACTTTGCTTCCCTGCATCAGAATATTGCTCCTGTGGTACTCTTTGCAGAGTATGACTGGACTGCAAAAATCTTAGCTAAAATTCAGGGCAATACAAGCCAGGGATTAGCGGCAGTTCAACAAGTTTGGAACGAATTCAATCCAGATAGTGCCTTATTGTATTCGTTCTTGGACAATGACTATCAAAATCTGTATAAAAGCGAACAGCGCACGGCAGAGATACTCAATATTTTTTCAGCGATAACCATCCTTGTTTCCTGTTTAGGGCTTTTTGGCCTTTCGGTGTTTATGGCTGCACAGCGTAAAAAGGAAATAGGTATACGTAAAGTGCTTGGTGCTTCCGTTGCTCAAATCACCTACCTACTGTCGGTTAATTTTTTAAAGCTAATAGGTATTGCGCTTTGTATTGCGTTGCCTTTAGCCTGGTACTTTACCACGAATTGGTTACAGGGTTTTGCTTATAAAATTGCCGAACCTTATGGGCTTTATATTCTTTCTGGTTGCATAACGATTGGTATTGCGATGCTTACCCTTAGCATACAGGCGATCAAAGCTGCAATTCAAAACCCTGTTAAATCCTTAAGAACCGAATAAATTCATCAATCATGATTAAAAATTATATCAAAATTGCTTGGCGAAATCTTTGGAAGAATAAAGTGTTTTCAGCTATAAATTTTTTGGGACTCGCTATTGGTATGACGGCAGTCATTCTTATTGGTATCTGGGTTGAAAACGAATTAAGTTTTGATCGTTTTCATACTAATTTAGACTCACTATATAAAGTATACAATCGCAGCGCAGGAGCTGGAGAGATTAGTGTTTGGGATGTAACATCTGGGCCTTTGGGTAAAGCTTTAGAAGAAAAATTTCCTGAGGTAGCCAATACAGCAAGAATTTACTGGAGCAGCGAACGCTTATTCAGTTTTAATGACATATCGATTAAAGCTACTGGAAACGAAGTAGATGATTCTTTTTTAAGTATGTTTAGTTTCCCTCTTCTGCAAGGGAATGCCGAGAATGCTTTGGATGGTGCAAATAATATTGTCATTACCAAAACAATGGCACAAAAGCTCTTTGGAAAGGAAAATCCTATAAACAAAGTGATAAAAATCGATAATGAAAATAATTATAAAGTTACTGGTGTATTAAAAGACCTACCGGCAAATACCGAATTTGATTTCGATTACTTGATCCCACTTAAGTTAAGTCCAACTGTGATGAATAATTGGGGTATAAACACCTATTATACTTATGTTCAATTAAAGCCTAATACTGAAATAAACGATGTTAATAATAAAATTAAAAATCTAGTACCCGATAATTCAGAAAAATATAATTGGGAGATTTTTCTTCATCCTGTTAGCAAACTGCATTTATACTCGCAGTTTGAAAATGGAAAAGTGGCAGGAGGCCGTATTGATACAGTAAGACTTATGATTATTATAGGTATTCTAATTCTAGGAATAGCCTGCATTAATTTTATAAATTTAAGTACTGCTCAAAGCAGTAGTCGCGCTAGGGAAGTAGGCGTTCGTAAGATTATTGGAGCAGGAAAATATCGACTAGTTAGTCAGTTTTTGTGCGAATCTCTAATTCTTACAACGATAGGTGGTATGGCTGCTTTAGCTGTAGCCATGATAAGTCTTCCGTTTTTTAATAGAATTATCGATAGCTCTCTAACTATCCAGTACTCTAATCCGTTACTTTGGTTAGGATTATTAGGTACTGTTTTGATTACTGGATTACTTGCAGGCCTTTATCCTGCGTTTTTTCTATCTTCCTTTCCTCCAATCAAAAATTTAAAAGGATCATTAAGTGGATCCAAAAAATCCTTTTCTGCAAGAAAAGTGCTAGTAATACTTCAATTCTCTATAGGTATTATCCTAGTAATTGCTACCAGTATTATTTATCGTCAAATTAACTTCACACAGCACAGGAACACTGGATATAATATTGATAATTTGATCCAAGTGGACATAGAAGGTGATATCGAAAAAAATTACGATTTAATTAAAAATGATTTGCTTAGGCAAAATGCAGTCACCTCAATTAGCAAAACAGGTTGGGACGTAACTCTTAATGGCAGTAATGGTTCCGGCTTTAAATGGGAAGGTATGGAACAGGAAAGTATAAACTTCACTTTATATCGTACTGGTGGTAATTTTGCAAAGACCATGGGGCTAAAAATTAAAGAAGGACGTGACATCGATCTTAATGAATTTCCCGCAGATAGCTCATCTGTAATGATAAACACCACTGCAGCAGAAAAAATTGGGTTTGAAGACCCTATTGGACAGTTGATACGTGATAACGACAAAACTTTGAAAATTGTAGGGGTTTTTGAAGACTTTATTATAGGATCCCCTTATAGCGAGGCGAAGCCTATGCTTATATTCGGTAACCAAGAGCATAACTATAATATGGTTATAAGGTTAAACCCACAGAATAGTACCCTGGAAAACTTAAAAGTTTTAGAGCAGGTTTTCAATAATTATAATCCTGCATATCCTTTTGTATACCACTTTGTAGACCAAGATTATGCTCAAAAATTTAAAGATGAGCAGCAAATAGCTACACTGTCTTCACTCTTTGCAGGTCTTAGCATATTTATATCCTGTTTGGGTCTTTTTGGACTAGCCACCTATATGACTAAAAATCGTGCTAAAGAAATTAGTATTCGTAAAGTACTTGGCGCAAACTCTATAATTATTGTCCAACTACTTTCTAAAGAATTTATTACCCTAGTAGTTATTGCTATATTCATAGCTATACCTATAAGTTGGTATACTATGGATCAATGGCTTATGGATTTCTCATATCGTATTAATATTGAATGGGAAAATTTTATAGGTGCCAGTTTATTAGTGATTCTAATCGCACTTATAACCGTAAGCTTTCAGGCTATTAAAGCAGCTATTACTAACCCAGTAAAATCTTTAAGGAGCGAATAAATAGACAATCATCAATCAAATTAGAAGACATCATGTTTAAAAACTATATCAAAATTGCTTGGAGGAATCTTCTTAAGAATAAGTCCTCATTTTTTCTGAATTGCGGTGGTCTTGCTATCGGGATGGCCAGTTGTATTTTAATCGCGATCTATGTTTGGGATGAGCTGAGTTATGATCGATTTTATGACAATGCCGATGATATCGCCAGAGTGATGCTTCGTGGCAATGTAAATAGTGAAGAACTGAAGGAAGCTGTAGTTGCTGCTCCCGTAGCCAAAACCTTTAAAAAAGATTTTCCGCAGGTAAAAAATGCAACGCGTCTTAGTAAAATTTATAATCCTGAAATTAGATATAATAATACCACTTTTGAAAACATAAAAGCCGCTTATGTTGATCCTAATTTCTTTGATATTTTTAATCTGCGCTTTATAAAAGGAAATGCTAATACCCCGCTTATAAAGCCAAATAGTGTAGTGCTTACCTCTTCAGAAGCTAAGAAATATTTTGGTAATGAAGATCCTATAGGAAAAAAAATCAACCTTAAAGAAGTTGAAGGGGATTTAGAAGTTACTGCCATACTTGAAAATATCCCTCATAACACCCATCTGCAAATGGATGTCTTTATTCCTATGCATCACAATCCTCGTCATACTTCTAATTCATGGGTGACTTCCGGTTTTGCTACCTATGTATTACTCGAGCCAAACACCCAGCTTAGTAGCATCGAAACACAAATTCCGGGACTCTTAAAAAAATATATGGGTGATCAGGTTCAAAAAGCAATTGGTATTTCTTACGAAGAGTTTCAGAAGAACAACAATATTGGTTTGTTTTTACAACCATTAAAGGACATCCATTTATATTCAGATTTTGCACCAAATACTGAGCTTTCTCCTTCTGGAGATATAAAATATGTGTACATTTTTAGCGCCATCGCCATTTTCATGCTGCTTATTGCCTGTATCAATTTTATGAATCTGGCAACCGCAACCGCTACGAAACGTAGTCGTGAAGTTGGGATTCGAAAAGTTTTAGGTTCTGCCAAGAAGCAATTAATCACTCAATTTTTGGTCGAATCATTCATCACAACACTTTTTGCCATCTTACTGGCCATAGGTTTAATCGCCTTGTCTTTACCCCTCTTCAATACGATGGCAGGAAAAGAACTGAAATTACTCAACTTCTTCAACTTAGAAAGTATTTTACTATTGCTAAGCTTCGTTATTTTAGTGAGTCTTTTTTCTGGCAGTTATCCAGCATTTATTCTTTCCTCATTTAAACCACTAATGGCCATTAAAAATAAGCTTTCGGCTTCAGGAAAACGAAATCATTTAAGAAGCGCAATGGTCGTTTTTCAATTTGTGATTTCAGCTGCACTTATACTTGCAACTATTGTGGTCTATAATCAGATGCAATTTATTCAGCATAAAAAATTAGGTTATCAAAAAGAGCAGGTAATCATCTTGCGTGACGCTTATAAAATGGGAAGCACTAAAGTAAAATCTTATAAAAAAGAACTACTAAAGAACCCCAAAATCACCAGCGTTAGCCAATCGGCGTTTGTTCCGGCAGGAGAAACCGATAATCACATGCGCGGTATTTTTAAAAATGATGAATATCTACGGAAGTTTTTCTTTTACGATGTAGACGAAGATTATATTCCCACGCTGGGACTTGAACTTTTGAAAGGGAGGAATTTTTCTACGGAATTAAAAAATGAATCTAATAAAGCCATAATCAATGAAGAAGCCGCTAAAATTTTAAATCTGGGAGAAAATCCGATCGGAAAAACCTTTAAAAGAGCTGCAGACCCAGAAAACGAAGAATTTACAGTGATTGGTGTAATTAAAAACTTCCATTTTAAATCCTTACATCATCAAATAGACCCTTTGGTATTAGCCTATAATCCTTATGGAGGGCTAATAATGAAAACTACCACTGCAAACATCGCAAATATCCTAGATTTTGCAGAAAAAAAATGGTCTGATTTTAACCTAGATGAACCGTTTTCATACACATTTCTAGACGACTCTTTTTCTCAAACCTATAGCAAAGAACAACAAATGGGTGCAATTCTTAGCATTTTCACCTTGCTAACCATTTTTGTCGCCTGTCTTGGTTTATTCGGCCTAATCACCTTTGCGACAGAACAACGTTTTAAAGAAATAGGCATTCGTAAAGTTTTAGGAGCTAATGTCACTGAAATAGTAGGGATGCTCGCTAAAGATTTTGTCAAATTGATTTTCGTCGCATTTATAATTGCTTTTCCGTTAGGATATTATTTTATGCAAAAATGGTTGCAGGATTTTGCATATAGAATCGATTTAAATCTGTGGCAGTTTATATTGGCTGCTATCATAACATTAGCTATTGCTTTAATCACCATCAGTTTTAAAAGTATAAAAGCCGCATTACAAAACCCGGTAAAATCTTTGAGAACAGAATAAAATTTCATCAATCATGCTTAAAAATTATATCAAGATCGCTTGGCGGAATATCTGGAAGAATAAACTAATAGCCGGTATTAATATTATGGGACTGGCAACTGGAATAGCTTCTGTACTGCTAATTGCTTTGTATATTACCAATGAGTTAAGTTACGATAATTTTTATGCTAACAAAGATCTGCTTTATCGCGTTGGTTTTCAATTTAAAGAAACGACTAAAGAAGGAAGCTATTTGGAAGATAATCCATATTTTGTTCCTTCTTTCGCTCCTGATGTTTCAAAGACATTTCCTGAAATCGAATCGTTTTGTAGATTTTCTCCTAATCATGAAGCCTTTCTCATTCATAACAATACCCATATAAAATCGACAAATCTGGCTTTTGCCGATTCTTCATTTTTTGAATTATTCTCATCTAAATTCCTTAGAGGAAATCCTAAAACTGCTTTAAAAGCACCATACAGTATGGTGCTTACCCAACCTTTAGCCCGGAAAATTTTTAATACTACAGATGTTCTAGGTAAAATGATACAATTAAATGGAGAAAAAGAGTATACAATTACCGGTGTGGTTGCAGAGACACCTGCAAATTCTGATATTCAATTTCAAGCTCTTTTATCTTTTTCAACTCTCTATAAAGAACCCGATAGGTATTCTATGGGATGGAATGGAGGCAATAATTACATTTCGTATGTTAAGCTTCAAAAAAATGCAAAAGCGAAAGTTTTACAACAAAAATTACCCGATTTTTTATGGGAAAAAATTAATAAAGACTGGGAAACATTAGGAGCTAAAGTAACTGCTAAATTACAACCTATTAATAAAGTACATCTTTATTACACCGCTAATTCTAAAAATACACGGACCAACATTTATGTTTTTAGTATTGTAGCTTTATTAATACTCCTTATTTCTTCAGTTAACTTTATTAACCTTATTACTGCACAAGCTGTTTCCCGTTTAAAGGAAATTGGGGTAAGAAAAGTGATTGGAGCTTCACGTAAACAACTTGTTTTTCAGTTTTTAAGCGAGTCCTTTTTAATAGCTCTATTTGCATTTAGTTTCGGAGTTTGTCTTTTTTATTTGTTTATACCGCTTTACTCTAGTGTTTTGGGTGAAAATTTAACTTTTACACATGATACCTTTTTTTACATTTCACTTCTTAGTCTATTTCTTATTATTATAATAGGTTTAGGAGCTGGAAGTTACATTGCGTTTTATCTTTCTTCGTTAAATGCTGCTAAGGCTTTTAAAACAACTCATATTAAACATTCTAAGGGGTATAAAAAGAATTTGCTTATAATACAATTCACTATTACAGCCATTCTTATTACTTGTACCATAGTTGTTAATTTACAACTTCAGTATGCTAAAAATAAATCCTTAGGTTTTGATAAAGATCATATTATTATCTTACCACTTACTGGAGACAAGGCACAGCAAGCAGCCTCTCTCTTAAAAAACGAAATTGTTCAGTTTACTGGAGTGAGTTCTGTAACTGCGCTATCTCAAGTACCGCATGATGGGATTACTGAAAATGGTTTTATTCCTGAAAATAGTGAAACATCAATTATGATTCATCAGTTAGATGCTGATGTTGATTTGCTATCTACTTTTCATTTCAAATTAAAAAAAGGAGAATATTACTCTTCCGATAAGCCCAGCCTTTCCCGCGGATATATTATAAACGAAACTCTAGCTAAACAATTGGGCTGGAAAGAGCCTATTGGAAAAACTATTTCTAGAGATGGCAATCACAAGATTATTGGAGTGGTAAATGATTTTATATTTTCTTCTTTACACGATAAGGTTGAACCTCTTATAATTACAAGCCATCCGTGGAGAAATCAGTTTAATTATCTAGCAATTCGTTATACTACTAATAATCCTTCGGTATTATTGAGAAGCATTCAAGAGAAATGGAAAAATATGGGAATTGAAACTCCTTTTGAATACTCATTTTTAGATGATGCTTATAATCATCTTTACAAAAATGAGAAACGGTTTCAAACATTGTTTTTTTGTTTTTCATTACTTTCTATTGTGCTTTCGATTTCAGGAATATTCGCTTTGGTTACTTTAACTTTAAATCAAAATATAAAGGAAATAGGTGTTAGAAAAGTTTTAGGGGCCAGAATTGTTGATATTATAAATCTCACCGGAAAAAGATATTTGGTGTTAGTGGTTATTGCTTCATTAATAGCAATACCGATAAGCTGGTATTATGCCCAATATTGGTTAAATAATTTTGCTTACCAAATACAGTTAAAATGGTGGATGTTTATAATATCCGGTAGTGTTATCTTTTTAGTTGTTTTTGTTATTACTGCACTACAAACCATAAGATTTGCTATTGTAAACCCGGTAAAATCTTTGAGAACAGAATAAAATTTCATCAATCATGCTTAAAAACTATATCAAGATCGCTTGGCGGAATATCTTAAAACACAAAGGCTATTCAGCAATAAACATCTTTGGGCTGGCGCTGGGTATGGCGGTAACGCTTATGATTGGGCTTTGGGTGGCAGACGAGCTCAATTACAACGAGCATTATAAAAACAAGAATCAAATTGCGCAGGTTTATCAAAACATAAATTATAACGGGGAAATAGATACCGATAATGCAATTCCGCGTCCGCTTGAATTTGCTTTACGCGAAGAATTTAAAGACAAGTTCAAGAATATAAGCATGGCTTCCTGGGAAGGGGAGCGGTTTATGAAAGTAGATGCTAATCCCCTGTTGATGCACGGGTATTCGGTACAACCAGAATTTGGGAATATCATTGATTTACAATTTATAAGTGGGCAATCTGAAGCATTGAATGATAGCAATTCTGTATTGCTTTCCCAAACCGCAGCAACCACCTTATTTGGTGATGAAGATCCAACAGGTAAAACGCTTACCGTTGACAATGAATATAAAATGATGGTTGCCGGTATTTTTAAAGACATCCCTACGGGAAATGATTTTGCAGGTTTAGATTATTTAATGCCTTGGTCCCTGTACGCAAACCGAAGCTGGATCAAGAATGCCGCAGATCAATGGGGAAACGATTCTTTTCAGCTGTTTGTAGAAGTCGCCGATGGGGTTAAGCTTAGCGAAGTTTCAAAATTAATCGCGCCCTTAAAGAAGAATAGAGACCCTGAACAGGTAAAATACAATCCGGAGTTTTTCTTATGGCCTATGAACCGCTGGCATTTGTATACGCATTTTGAAAATGGGCAACAAAGCGGAGGGCCTATAGAAAATGTGTGGCTCTTCAGCAGTATTGGTCTTGTGGTTTTGGTACTGGCGTGTATTAATTTTATGAACCTCAGTACAGCGCGTTCTGAAAAGCGGGCGATGGAAGTAGGTATTCGTAAAGCTATAGGCTCCACAAAAAATCAACTCGTCAAGCAATTTTTAACCGAATCGTTTCTGATCGTGATCCTGGCTTTTATACTAGCTGTGGGGCTGGTGCTACTCTTTTTAAATGCCTTTAATACGCTATCCCACAAAAGCATTGTTTTCACTTGGGATAGCATGGTTTTTTGGGCGTCAATACTCGTGTTTATAAGTGTTACAGCGCTGATTGCAGGCAGCTATCCCACCCTGTATTTGTCTTCGTTTAAACCTGTAAAAGTTATAAAAGGAAGCTTTAAAGCGGGGAAAATGGCTGCGCTACCTCGAAAAATTCTGGTAATCACACAGTTTAGTGTTTCTATAGCCTTGATCATTGGCACTTTGATTGTGATGTCACAGATTGAATTCAGCAAAAACAGGCCTATAGGTTATGATACCAGCGGGCTGATACAGATACCGTTGCGGGGGGCTGAATTTTGGGGCAAAAGCGATATGATGCGCAATGCTTTTATAGCCTCTGGGGCAGTAACCGAAATGGCTTCTTCAAGCAGTCCTTCTACAGATGTATGGTCTACACGGTCTGGCATTAGCTGGGTGGGTAAACCTCAAGATTTTCAAGCAGATTTTAGCTACTCGATGGTTTCGTACGAGTATGCAGAAACCTTAGGCCTTGAGGTGATTGCAGGAAGGGGATTCTCCAGGGACTTTCCCTCAGACTCAAGTGCCGTACTCATTAACGAGTCTGCCGCCCGATATATGAATATGCAAAATCCTGTAGGTAAAATTTTAGCAACAGGTGAAAAGGGGGTTGACTATACCGAATATAAAATAATAGGGGTTGTAAAGGATGTAATTGCACAGTCGCCGTATAATTTGGTAAAGCAGGCTGTCTATGCCTTTGATAAGTATCAAAGTGCGAGTTACTGGAGTTTAAGACTCAATCAAAACCAAAGTATGAGTAAAAACCTGGCTACCGTAGAAGCGGTTTACAAAAATTATTTTCCCGATGCTCCATTTTCCTATGATTTTGTAGATAAAGAGTATGCTAAAAAGTTTGCCACGGAAGAACGTATTGCAAGCCTGGCCAAAGTGTTTACGCTTCTTGCTATGCTTATTAGCTGCTTAGGCTTGTTTGGGTTAGCCTCTTTTGTGGCCGAACAGCGCACCAAAGAAATAGGAGTGCGAAAAGTGCTTGGTGCATCAGTGCCTAATCTATGGCTCTTACTGTCTAAAGATTTTGTGGTGCTGGTAATTATCGCATTGCTCATCGCATCACCTATTGCTTTTTACCTGATGCAACAGTGGATTCAAAAATTTGCGTATAGAACCGATATTTCAATATGGGTTTTTGTAGCTGCAGGTGCAGGAGCCTTAGTGGTTACCCTATGTACGGTGAGCTTTCAGGCCATCAAAGCTGCAATTGCTAATCCTGTAAAATCCCTAAGAACAGAATAATTCATCAATCAAAATCAATCAGCATGATTAAAAATTATATAAAAATTGCCTGGAGAAATTTAAAGAGTAATAAAATCTACTCATTCATCAATATTGCAGGTTTGACAATTGGTTTATTATCGTGTTTGCTGGTAGCAACTGTAGTTGTAAATGAGTTAAGCTATGACAAGCAGTGGGATAAATCAGAACAGATTTACAGGATTCTATCTCAAAATAATGGAGACATTACTATAAACTCACCACTTCCTATAGGTCCGGAAGCCAAAAATGACCTTCCAGAGACGGAAGCCTACTGCCGGCTCACAACCGTTAAAGCTGATTTTAAAATAGACAACACACAAGGATTTAATATTGAATTTTTAAGGACAGAAGAGACTATTTGGGATTTACTAGATTTAAAAATTCTAAATGGTACTCCCCAAAATAGAACAGAAGGTTACCCTAATCTGGTTATTACCAAAAAAATAAAGGATGAGTATTTCCCCACGATTAACCCAGTAGGTAAAATCATCAAGCAAGTTTCAAACTATTCTCAAGCACAAGATGTAATAATCACGGGGATCATAGAGGAAATTCCACAGAATTCAATCTTTAGGTCTGAGGGACTATTGATTAGTCCATCTAGAAAAACTGATAATATTTTAAATGCGGAAGGTGCCAGTACCTGGGGGCAACAATTTCTACTGCTATCACCAGGAACTTCTCTCGCTGCATTTAGCGAAAAGTTCAATACCTGGTTCGACGAAAGAATGAAAAACACAGGCTGGAATCTTGATTTTAAACTTCAACCCTTAGAGGATACTTATTTAAATTCTAATGGATTAACCAGACAAAGAATTCGTGGAAGTAAGATAAACGTCATCATCCTTAGTGCAGTTGCAATCCTTCTGCTCTTCATAGGCTGTACCAATTTTATCAATCTCACTACGGCAAGAATTTCAAAAAGAATAAAAGAAACCACAGTGAGAAAGATTTTGGGAGCGAGCAAAAAAGCGCTTTTTACACAATACCTCATTGATTCGTTACTGTATTTTACACTTAGCTTTTTCCTAGCAATCTTTTTTTATCAGATCCTCTTCTCTTCTCTTGATTCTTTCGTAGAAACACCATTAATCATAAGCCTTTGGAAAAGCAGCGAATTTTTAATTGGGATTCTAACGGTCTTGCTCTGCGTGGGAATTTTAACTGCACTCTACCCAGCAATTTTAATGATAAAGCCAAGGCCCAACGCCATTTTGAGCAAGGCCTTTACCAGTAAAAAGAAAGCAGATTTTTATAGAAAAGCTCTTGTAATTACACAGTTTACAATTACCGTTGGCGTCCTGGTCTCGGCCGTGGCAGTCAATAAGCAGCTGACCTTTTTAAGCACTAAAAATCTGGGATACAATGAAGAAAACCTGTTACAACTGGGCTTTACCTATTGGGGAGAAAATGGTGAAGCTTTTAAGCAAGCGCTAAAAGATATTCCAGGGGTGGAGAATGCCAGTATTTCTGGTTGGCAGCCTGCAGTATATGGGGGAAGTGGATCAATGACTGTCGAGGACCCGTTGAATGAAGGCCAGAAAATGAAGATTTGGCTTATCGATGGAGATAAAGATCTAGGGAAAACATTAGAACTAAAATTAAAAAAAGGTAAATGGCTTGATGATCCTTCCGTTTTGGCTGCAGCCAAAAAAGAAAAAGACACCTCTAAAGAAGGAAACGTACAACAACGACTGCTTATCACAGAATACACTGCAAAAAGACTGGGCGTAGATGAGCTAAACAGACCTATGAAAGGAATTACGGGTATACCTGTGGGGATCGTTGAGAATTTTAACAACGAATCGCTAAGAAACCCTATAACCCCAACGATTATTAATGGTGATAAATCTCCTAATAGTGGTTCAATTCTTCTTCGCGTGGCAGATGCACTGCCTAGTGATATTTTAAAGAGAATACACGATAAATACAAGGAGTTCTTCCCCAATGCCATCTTTGAACATCTCTGGATCAAAGAAACACTTGCCAAAGAATTTAAAGCTGAGCAAAAATTGAAAGATATGCTTTTTCTTTTCAGCATTCTTACAGTGGTGCTTTCGTGTCTCGGGCTTTTTGGACTGATCACCTTCATGGCCGAAAATAGGATTAAAGAAATAAGCATTCGCAAGGTTTTGGGAGCTTCGGTTTTGCAGATTACGACACTGCTTTCTAAAGGTTCGCTGCTGCTTGTGTTTACCTCCATTTTAATAGCGGTTCCTATCACCTGGTATGCGATTGATAAATGGCTGATGGATTTTCCGTATCGCATTTCAATTGATGGATGGCTCTTTGTCAAGTGCGGTGCTATTGCTTTGGCTATAGCCTTAATAACATTATGCATCAGGACGGTAAAAGCCTCAATGCAGAACCCCGCGGATAACTTAAGGAACGAATAAATTCATCAATCATGTTTAAAAACTATATCAAGATCGCCTGGCGAAATCTCATCAAAGACAAAACCTTTACAGGACTTAATATTCTTGGTTTATCCATTGCCTTTGCTGCTGCTATATTGCTCAGTATAGCTTCAGTTTACGAACTTTCTTTTGATAATTTTCATGAAAATAAAGATCGTTTATTCATATCCTATTTTGTTTCGCAAAAACCAAACGGCGCAAAAGCAACAATCACTCAGCCGCTAGCTATGGCGCCTACGCTAAAAGAAGAAGTTCCTGGGGTTAAATATACTAGCCGATACCGTGAAGCTTATAATCTGGTAAAAAAGGGTGAGAAAGAATTGCTGTTAGATGTGGCGTTTTTGGACAACGATTATTTTAAGATGTTTTCTTTTCCCATTCGCTACGGAACAAAAAATAATCCGTTGGAACATCAAAACTCGGTGGTAGTCACTGCTGAAAGTGCTAAGAAAATCTTTGGAGAAATAAATGTTGTCGGCAAGGCAATAGATATTCAAATGGGCGGTCAATTAAAACCATTTGTAGTTAGTGCTGTGCTAAAAAATCTGCCTGAAAACACTAATGATAAGTTTAATATTGCTGTTTCTATCGAAAACATGCGGGATTATCAGGAAAATTTAAGCGAATGGGGAAATAGAAATCATCATGTATACGTACAACTAGAAAATGGTGTTGCCGTAACCGATTTTGAAAAAAATGCTCAAGAATTCACTAATCTTCATTTTAAAGGAGATATCGAAGATGCCGAGCGTGATGGCGCACAACCAAATGCCGAGGGAAACTTTAAAAAGCTAAAGCTAATGCCGATTACCGATTGGCATTTTGTAAAAGTGAAAAACCATCTTTTTGAAGTTTCCAAAAGTTACCCTTACCTGATTTTTGGGATAGGAATGCTTATCATCCTAATTGCCAGCGTAAATTTTATTAATATGAGCATTGCCCGAAGCACAAAGCGACTAAAAGAAATTGGAATGCGCAAAACGCTGGGTGCTGCAAAAAGTCAGCTTTTTATTCAATTTTGGGCAGAAAGCGTGTTTATTTTTCTTACTTCAGCAATTATTGGTTTACTGATAAGTCTTTTGATTGCCGATCCTTTTCAGTCGCTATTCAGAATTCCGGCTGAATTCAGCACTATCGTAAATCCGTCGATGATCCTTGGATTTTTACTCATCTTGGCGATAATCACCTTAATCGCCGGTGGGTATCCTGCATTATTACTTTCAAAATTAAAAACCATTCAGTCGCTAAAAGGGAAACTGGATATGAGTGGTAAAAACAGGCTACGAAATGTACTCATGGTTTTTCAGTTTAGTATTGCCATTCTTTTGGTTACGGGAACTTTGGTGTTGTGGCAGCAATTACATTATATGCAGAATAAAAATTTAGGTTTCAATAAAGAGCAAGTGATCGCATTTCCGCTTAACGGTAAAAAATCGGCTCGTGAATCTTTAAAATTACTGCGGAATGAACTTCAGGACAATCCTAATATCGTAAACATTAGTGGTGCCGATAATATTTTGGGAATCGATGCTACGGGTTCCCGTTTTGAAAGTCAGATGGGATTTGAATATCAGGGTAGAAATATTAATACTAATGTACTAGCTGTAGATTATGATTATATAAAAACATTAGACCTGAAACTGAAAGAAGGACGTGATTTTAACCGAAATTTTGCCACAGATAGTCTTAGCCTGATTATTAACGAATCAATGGCAAAATTGCTTCAGGAAGAAGAGCCATTAAATAAAATGATCCCTATTGGAGGCAACCGAAATTATAAGATTATCGGGGTGCTTAAAGATTATAACTTTCAGGATTTAAATAGAGAAATTGCGCCACTTACCATTTCTGTAGATCCAAACTGGGATCTTTATTATGCTTATCTAAAAGTTGCTCCAAATACGGCTTCACAAAGTTATGATGCGATAGAGAAAGCCTGGGCGAACATCGAACCTAATGCCGAATTTGCCGCGTCTTTTCTTGATGAAAATATAGATCGCACCTTTAGAATTGAAAAGCGCCTAACCAGCATGATCACCAGCGGATCGATTATCGCCATCGTTTTAAGTTGTATTGGGCTTTTCGCGATGTCGATATTAGTAGTAACCCAACGAACCAAAGAAATTGGCGTACGGAAAATTGTTGGTGCGGGAGTCACCAATATCACCTTGCTGTTAACCAAAGATTTTTTAATTCTGGTAGGAATCGCTTTTGTGATCGCAACACCTATTGCCTGGTATTTCACCAATGAATGGTTACAGAATTATGTATTCAGAATTGAATTAAGCATCTGGTTTTTTATTGCCGCAGGCGTTTTATCACTTTTAATTGCTGTTGCCACCATAAGTTTTAGAACGGTAAAAGCCGCATTGCAAAATCCGGTAAAATCATTACGAACAGAATAGAAAATGAATAAATCAATATCTGATTTTTGAACTGTATGCTTTGAAAAGTTTATAGGTTTTACACCAAAAAAATGTAAGTATGATTAAGAGTTATTTTAAAATAGCATTTAGAAATATAAAGAGTAGTAAAGTATATTCAGGGATTAATATTATTGGCCTTAGTATTGGGCTTGCTGCTTTTCTGCTTATTGCTACGGTAGTAATTAATGAGCTTAGTTATGATAAGGATTGGAGTAAAGGGGATCGTATTTATAGGCTTATCGAAGAAAATACAGCTTTGGATAAAAAAAACGCTTCGATCGCTGCTCCTTTAGGGCCTCAATTAGCTGCAAACTTTGATCAGGTAGAGACTTATGCACGAATAGAAAATAGAGTTTCCAATTTTAAGTTACAGCAAGATCCTGTTCAATTACAAACGCTGGAAACAAATCCTTCCATTTTGGAAATATTAGATTTTAAAGTACTTCAAGGCACACCGAGCCAGTTTGTAGAAGGTTATCCCAATCTTATAATTTCTAAGAAAATTAAAGATCAGTATTTTCCAAATTCAAATCCAGTAGGGAAAATTATTGAAAATGTTTCCAATTTTGGTAGTAATACGGAATATTATATTTCTGGAGTTATCAAAGATTTGCCGGTAAACACACATCTTCGTGCCGATGTGATGGTAATTGAGAAACCTAAATTTACTGAATTCTCTTCCAATAAATTTACCCCTAATTTTAATCAATATCTATTATTAAAACCAGGTGTTTCTGAAGCTGATTTTATTCGAACAGCTAATAATTGGTATAGTGATTTACCTACAACTCAAAAAAATCTAAGATTTTCATTACAGCCAATAGAAGATATTTATCTAAACTCTAATAATTATTTTCAAACCATAAAAGGAAATAAAAATACGATAACCATTCTGTCTTGCGTAGCGGTTTTATTACTAGTTATCGCCTGCATTAATTTTATAAACCTTAGTACCGCAAGAACCATCAAAAAAAATAAAGATACCATATTACGAAAAGTACTTGGGGCAAGCCGTAGCAGTCTTATTGCGCAGTTTCTAGCAGAATCTTTTCTATTCTTCGGGATAAGTTATGTCTTAGGTCTTTCTCTGTATTATTTGTTTTTACCAAGTTTAGAAAGCTTTTTAGACCAAACGTTTTCCTTAACTATTATTGGTAATATCCAATTATTAACGATTAGCTTTTTAGCAGTAGGAAGTGTTAGTTTGTTAACAGGAATTTATCCGGCTTTGATTATTTCTCAGCCCAATTCAGAAAAAGGAATAAGTAATACTTTTAAGGCTAACCAAAATTCAGAAATATTTAGAAAGGGATTAGTTACCCTGCAATTTGTTATCACTATAGGGGTTATCGTTGGAACTTTAGTTGTGAATAATCAGTTAGCATTTTTAAATACTAAGGATCTTGGTTTTAATAAAGAAAACTTATTTAGAATAAATTTTACGAATTGGGGAGATAAAGGAGAGGCTTTCGAAAAGGAAATTAAAAAAATTGCAGGTGTTAAAAATGCCAGTATTGGGCAGTGGATTCCCTCTAGTGTTGGCGGGACCTTTCATCGAGAAATAGAAGATCCGCAATCTCCAGAAAATAAAATTGATACCTGGTATATCGATGCCGATAAAAACTTCTTTTCAACTTTAGAGCTTCAATTAATAGAAGGAAGAGGATTCCAAAATGAATTTTCTGCTGAAAAAAGCCTTGCAGAAGACCTTTCCGAAGAAAAGAATGGATTATCAGATGCGAAACCTATTTTAATTACTGCATATACTGCCAAAAGGCTGAATATTACAACTCTTAATAAGCCTTATAAACAGCTAAAAGGAATTCCTATTGGCATTGTAAAAAATTTTCATAATCAATCACTCAGAAATCCTTTAGCGCCAACCATTATTCGGTCTATTCAAAATCCGAAATATGGGAATATGCTTATAAAAATTGAGACTGAAAACCCAAATGAAGTTGCTACTCAAATTCGTAAAAAATACAATGAATTTTTTCCTGAAAACTTATTTAGCTCTTCCTGGATTGCTGAAGATGTAGCTCATGAATTTAAAGCTGAAAATAAATTGCGGTCGGTTTTAGTGATTTTTAGTGTATTAATCGTTTTTCTTTCCTGCCTTGGTTTATTAGGTTTAATCACTTTTATGGTTCAAAGTAGAACAAAAGAAATAAGTGTTAGGAAAGTTTTAGGTGCCTCTGTACTACAAATTGTAAGTGTTTTTTCGAAAAGTTCTTTAAAACTGATTGTTCTTTCGGCTGTTATTGCGGTCCCAATTTCGTGGTATGTTTTAGATCGGTGGTTGGGCGATTTTGCCTATAAAATTAATATTGGTCCACTGATTTTTATAAAAAGTATAATGGCAGTTTTAGCTATTGCATTATTAACAATTGGACTTCGAATTGTAGGTGCAGCTCTTAAAAATCCTGTAGATAATTTAAGAGCAGAATAGTGCTTTAGAATTTGTAAGATTATAAAAGTTCATCAAAAACATCAATCATGCTCAAAAATTACATAAAATTAGCTTGGAGAAAAATTAAAGCCGATAGGCTCTTCTCTACGCTTAATATTCTAGGCCTTTCTATAGGATTGGGGATAACGCTCTTGCTTTTCCTTTTTGTGATACACGAAAAAAGTTTTGATACGATGTATCCAAAAAGAGATCGTATTGCCCACGTTTTGCTTCATACTACAGATCAGCAAATTTCTGAAACCTGGTGTGCGAGTCCGCCTGCCGTTGGGCCGGCATTTCAAAATGAAATACCTGAAATCGAAAAAACCGTTCGTTTTTATCATTATGCATTTGGCCAGCCTGCTTCAATTTCTGTTAATGATAAAGAACTAATTGAACCGCGATTTTTTTATGCCGATGAAGCGATAATTGATGTTTTTGATCTGGAATTTGTACATGGAAATCCTAATACGGCTTTAGCTCGACCAAATACGATTATTATTTCTGAAAGTAGTGCAAAACGTTATTTTGGAAATTTAAATCCTATAGGAAAGCAATTGAAGCTTGAAAATTACAAGGATTTTGAAATTACCGGTGTATATAAAGACTTTTCAAGTAATAGCAGCCTAGATTGCAATGTGGTCGCTTCATTTCATTCTACTAATTTTGCAAAAAATCCAAGCTGGGGAAATGCGAGCTTTGAAACATATGCATTACTTTCTAAAAATGCTGATCTAACTTCGGTAGAAAAGAAGATCGCAGCGCTAATTAAAAAGGAAGTTAGAGACCCTTGGTATACATTTTCTTTACAGCCATTCACTAAAGTCCATTTGTATTCGGCAAATTATTATGATTCGTATAATGCCCGAATTGGGAATATCGAAGAGGTGCGAAATCTTAGTTTCCTTGCTATTCTTATTTTAATTATCGCCTGCATTAATTATATGAATTTGATTACTGCCAGATCGCAGAAAAGACATAAGGATATTGGGATCAATAAAACACTTGGTGCCTCTACAAAATCAATCATTTTACGTTTTTATGCTGAAACGGGTTTAATAACACTTATCTCTATATCTTTTAGTCTCATTTTGGCCATTATTACAGTGCCTTTATTTAACCAGATCGCAGGTATAGAACTGGATTATAGAAATTTATTTACGCCTCAATTTATTAGTAGTCTTTTTATAATTTGGGCAGTGACCAGCCTTATTGCAGGTTCGTATCCTGCACTCCATTTATCCCGACTTGCACCACAATTAGTTGTAAAATCTGGATTTAAAAAGAAGACTTCAGGTATTTTGATTAGAAAAGGCCTAGTCGTATTTCAGTTTACGGCTTCTGTTATTCTAATCATTGGGGTAATGGTTGTTTATCAGCAAATAAACTTCATAAAAAATCGGGATCTAGGTTTTAGTCCAGATAAAATAATTGTCGTATCGATTGGGGCTGCAGAAAATAAAACCAGTATTAGCAGCTTAAAAAATAAACTTCTTAATTCTTCGAATATCATAGCAGTAAGTAGTGCCCAGGGATTCCCAGGTGTAGAGGTAAGTGTTAGAGATATTATTAACCCGATTACGAAAAAAGGGCATAATATCCAAACCAATAATACCGATGCAGAAATAGTAAAAGTCCTTAATCTAAAACTATTGGCGGGAGCAACATTGCCTAAAAATAAAGCTCAAGATGACAGTATTGTAGATGTAATTTTGAATAAAAAAGCGGTAGATTTTTTAGGAATATCGCCTGAAGAGGCTATTGGTAAAAAGGTGCAATTACAGTTGGGTGGTAATGCCTATATACGAGGGGTTGTAGATAACTTTAATTTCTCTTCTTTAAAGGAACCCATTGGTGCTTATGCATTTCATGATTCCCGATCGGAAGAAGCACATTCCTACTTGCTTATAAAATTTAGTGGCAATAATATTACTGCTGTACTTGACGAGATAAAAACTAATTTTCAAGATTTTATTCCAAATTCGGCTTTTCAATATAGTTTTTTAGATAAAAACCTGGAACGATTATATACTGCTGAAAAAAGAACAGCTAGCATTATACTCACATTCTCAATACTTGCAGTATTTATAGCCTGCCTAGGATTATTTGGGCTTGCTGCTTTTACTGCAGAGCAGCGTTCTAAAGAAATTGGAATCCGAAAAGTTGTTGGTGCCAGTGTATTTAAAATCACCAAACTCTTATCCTTAGAATTTTTACTATTGGTATGCATCTCGTTAGTATTAGCATTCCCATTAGCTGCATGGCTTGTGAATTCATGGCTACAAAATTTTGCGTACCGAATAGATCTTAATTGGGTTGTATTCATAATTGCAGCCACAATCGCTATTTTTATAGCTATGGCAACCATTAGTTTTCATGCGATAAAAGCAGCCTTAGCGAATCCCATAAAATCTTTAAAAACAGAATAGATAAATTCAAACCTTACAGGTTGGTTTCAAAAAGCTGTAAGATTTGAAAATAATAATTTTTCAAATAAATAAAACCATGTTATTAGAACTAAACCACATTTACAAATGGGTAACCACCGGTGGAAGAAGAACATTTCTGCTAAACGATTTAAGCCTTAAAGTTGAAGAAGGCGAATTTATCTCTATCATGGGACCTTCAGGTTCCGGGAAGTCTACTTTGCTAAATGTTATTGGCATGTTAGATGGCTTTCAGGAAGGGGAATATAAATTTCTGGACGAAACTATTCATAATATGAAAGAAAAGCATCGTTCAAAATTATACAAAGAGTATATCGGTTTTGTATTTCAGCAATACCACCTTATCGACGAGCTTACCGTTTATGAAAATATCGAAACGCCACTTTTATATAAAAGTATAAAATCATCAGAGCGTAAAGCGTTAGTTGGCGATATGCTGGATCGCTTTAATATTGTAGGAAAAAAAGACCTTTTCCCAAATCAGCTTAGCGGTGGGCAACAACAATTAGTAGGAATTGCGAGAGCACTAATTTCTAAACCCAAATTAATCCTTGCCGATGAGCCTACCGGAAATCTAAACTCTAAGCAAAGCGACGAAATTATGCAGCTTTTTAAACAATTAAACGAAGAAGATGGGGTAACCATTATCCAGGCTACACACTCTGAAAGTAACGCAGCTTATGCCTCTAAAATCATCAATCTTCTAGACGGTAGCATCAAAAAATCTTAAAACATGAATTTAAAATCATCAATCCTAATACTCATCATTCTTTGCCCGGTTTTATGTCGATCGCAACAAGATTCGATCGTACTAAATTTGGAGCAATGTATCACTTTAGCCTTAAAAAATAATCCTGATCTAAAATCACGAAAATTAAATTCAGAATCGGCCACTGTGAATTTTAAGCAAAGTCGAAATGAATTGTTGCCCAGTTTAGACGGAAGTATTTCTGGCGGAATTACTAATGGGCGAAGTATCGACCCCTATTCTAACGATGTGATTGAACAACAGCTGAATTATTCTAATGCCGGGCTAAATCTTAGCGCAATTGTCTTTGACGGATTTAGACTCCTAAACCAAATGAAAAGGGATAAGTTGAATATCAAAGCTGCTGAAGCTGAAGTACAGGAAGCACGGCAAAATCTTATTTTAGATGTAACCATGGCTTATCTGGGCATTTTAAATGCAGAAGATTTATTGGAACTTTCAAAAATCAGGCGTTTAAATACCCAAAGACAGCTGGATAGATTACAGAAATTGGATGAAGAAGGAAATGCAAATCCGGCAGAATTCAACAATATAAAAGGTCAATATTCGGCTGACGAAAACAGCGTTATCGATGCTGAAAACAATCTGAAACAATCGGTTTCTCAGCTAGCGCTTTTACTAAATATTGATTATAAAGTTTTTCCTGAAACCTACCATTCTCTTGAAGTTTATGAAAAATACAATTTAAGTGCTGCCCATGTTTTTAAAGAAGCAGTAGAAAACCTGGCAACTTTTAAAGCTCGTGAATTTCGAATTAAAGCTACTGAAAAACAGGTGAAAATTGCACGGTCTAATTATTATCCACAAATTGGTTTGTTTGCACAATTAAATACCAATTATTCTAGTACGGCTAGTAAATTTACCGAAACCGGAAGCCAAATTGTGGAAACCGGAAATTATATTCAGTACAATGGTCAATCGTTACCGGTACTAGCAAGCCAGATTCAATATGCAGCGGCCGATATTTCATTTTTAGATCAGTTTTCCAATAATCTGAATTCAGGTGTAGGCGTTTCTGTTAGTATTCCTATTTTTAATGGATTTCGGGCAAAAAACAACGTGAAACTACAAAAAATCAATCTTGAGCAATCTAAAATTGATTTAGAAAGTACCAAAAATCAGTTTTGCCAACGAATCATTCAGGTTCACGCAGATATGGAAACAGCTTACCAGCAATGGCAAAATTTAGAAGAACAAGTAAATGCCTATCAGGAAAGTTTCAGGATCAATGAGATTAGATATAACGCCGGCGCATCTACCATCGTAGATTATATTGTTAGTAAAAACAGTTTAGACCAATCCAGAATTAATCTGGCTAACGCGAAATATCAATATTTGTTACGAGTAAAAGTGATGGAATATTATCGTGGAAATTTAAAATTTTAGAAGCCTTATGATAGATTTGTATCTCTATTTTTTGAATAAAAAATGCAAAATAAATAAATGATTTTTTTAAAATAAATTCAAAATATTCGAAAAATATAATTTTATTTAAAAAATACCGAAAACCTTATTTGTTATGATATTGAAAATCGAATATAGTATGTATTTTTATATTCAAAATATTTAGCATTTATTTTTGATAATACCTAAAAAAAAGTTAAACTTGTAGTCTATAAAACTATTAGATATTGTTTTTATGACTATAAATAAATCAAAGCAAAGTTCTCTCGTACTGCTTACTACTTTGGTAGCAAGTTTAGGAGGCCTGCTTTTTGGATACGATACAGCTGTGATATCTGGCGCTGTAGGTGCAATTGACGAATTTTTTCTCAATCCATTAGACGAAGCCGCAACTTTAGCTACCTCAACTATTATTGAGTTTAAAGCTATAATATCGATTACCGCTTTAGGAGTGGCCATTTTGTTTAGTTATTTCATTTTTAAATTTTTTAAGAAATCGTTAGCGGCGATTATTGTTATTGCATTATTTGCTATTTGTATACCCTTATATAATATTTATTTTCTTGATCTGCCCAATGTTCTTACAGAAAACCTAAGAAATTCAATTCTAGGTTTTATGACGAGTAGTGCACTTGTAGGTTGTATTATTGGTGCTTCAATGGGAGATGTTATTGCTAATAGCTTAGGAAGAAGAAATGGCTTAATTATAGCTGCCATTTTATTTCTTATTTCAGCCATTGGCTCTGGGTATCCAGAAATAATGAACTTTTATGGAGTAGAAATGTTATCTTCTTTTATTATTTATAGAATAATAGGAGGTGTAGGAGTAGGTTTGGCAAGTATGTTAGCTCCACTTTATATTGCTGAAATGGCCCCAGCGAATATACGAGGTAAAATGGTTTCATGTAATCAATTTGCTATTGTAACCGGTATGCTGATTGTATATTTTGTAAATTATTTTATAGTTCAAGGTCAAGAACCTACTTGGATAAAAGTAACTGGTTGGAGATATATGTTTTTATCTGAAGTTATTCCAGCTTCTTTATTTTTTGTATTACTTCTATTTGTACCTAAAACACCACGATTCTTGGTTATGGTGGGGCATGAAAATAAAGCTAAGGGAATTCTTGAAAAAATGAATCTTAAATCTGATTCTAGTGAGGTTTTAGAAAGTATAAAGCGTTCTTTTAAAGTTAAAAAAGCTCCTTGGCTTACTTACGGTTGGCTAATTATAATTGTAGGATTATTGCTTTCTGTTTTTCAACAATTTGTAGGGATAAATGTAGTTTTATACTACGCTCCAGAAATATTTAAAGGGATGGGAGCTGAAGCGAATGCCTCTATGATGCAAACTATAATTGTAGGTGCCATTAATATGATTTTTACCATAATAGCTATTCTTACCGTGGATAATTATGGAAGAAAAAAACTGCTATTAATAGGTAGTGCAATGATGGGATTTAGTATGATAGGTTTAGGTTTCTCATTGTATTTACAAGCTGCTGGAATTATAAGCTTATTATTAATGCTTGTTTACATTGCTGCATTTGCAGTTTCTTGGGGACCTGTAACTTGGGTTTTGTTGTCGGAGATTTTTCCAAATGCTATTAAAGGAGTTATGGCAGTGGCAATAGCTATGCAATGGTTAGCAAACTTATTGGTGTCTTGGACGTTTCCAGTAATGAATAAAAATAGTTTTTTGATAGAACAATTTAACCACGGATTTGCTTATTGGATCTACGGAATTATGGCTGTACTATCTGGTATTTTTGTTTGGCGTTTTGTGCCTGAAACAAAAGGACGTTCGCTAGAAGATATGGAGCAAATTTGGTTAAAAAAATAAAACGTTACTATGTATTTTTTAGGAGTAGATTTAGGAAGTTCATCTATAAAATTAGCAGTTTTCGATGCTGAACAAGAAAAAAGTTTAGCAGCGGTCAGTGAACCTAAAACTGAAATGGCAATGAATGCGCCAGAACAAGGTTGGGCCGAACAAGACCCTAATCAATGGTGGGCAAACTTTAAAACAGCTTTGCAACGCTTGCAAACAGAATATAATATTGATTTACAAAAAATAGCCGGAGTAGGAGTTGCTTACCAAATGCATGGTTTAGTATTAACCGATGAAGCTCTAAACCCAATTCGTCCTGCTATTATTTGGTGTGATAGCCGTGCAGCTGAAATTGGTGATAAAGCTTTTGAGGAAATTGGAGCTGAAAAATGCCATGATTTAATTTTAGGAAGTCCTGGGAATTTTACCGCTTCTAAATTAAAGTGGGTAAAAGAAAATGAACCTAGCAATTATAAGCAATCAAAATACATGATGTTACCCGGTGATTATATTGCCGCAAAACTATCGGGAAAAGCACAAATTAGCAAAAGTGGATTATCGGAAGCTGCACTTTGGAATTTTAAAGAAAACCGGTTAGCTCACGAAATTTTAGATCATTTTGAAATTGATACTAACATTGTACCTGAAATTGTTTCTAATTTTGGTGAGCAGGCTCAAATTTCAGCAACAGTTGCCAAAAGTTTGGGACTTAATGAAAATGTGAAGATTACCTATCGTGCAGGAGATCAGCCTAACAATGCATTATCGTTAAATGTTTTAGAACCAGGGGAAATAGCTACTACCGCAGGTACATCAGCAGTTATTTATACGGTTAGCGATAACCATGCTTTTGATAAAGATAACCGTATCAATACTTTTTTACACGTTAATAATCAAGAAAAAGAGAATCGTAATGGTGTAATGGTTTGTATTAATGGATCTGGTATTCTATATCAGTGGCTTCGAAATACGTTGTCTGCTGGGTCTGATAAACCAGTTTCTTACGAGCTTTTAAATGAATTAGCTGCAGCAGCAAAACCAGGAAGTGATGATTTATTGTTTTATCCGTTTGGAAATGGTGTAGAGCGAATATTTCAGAATAAAAAAGCCACATCTGGAATTCAGAATCTTAATTTCAACATTCATAAAACACCACAATTGATACGCTCAGCTTGCGAAGGAATTGTTTTTGCAATGTACTATGGTTTCGAAATTATGAAAGAGGTGGGAGCATCCGGAACTAAAGTAAGAGCAGGACGAGATAATTTATTTTTAAGTCCTGTATTTCGAGAAATTTTCGTGAATACTACAAACACTACCTTAGAATTGTACAATACCAATGGGGCAGATGGAGCAGCAAGAGGTGCGGCATATGGTTATGGCCATTTTAAAACACTTAAGGATGCCTTTAAAAGTTTAGAATGTCTGGAGCAAATAAAACCGGATGCTGAATTGGTAGAAACTTATAAACATATTTATACAAACTGGAAAAATCAGATTAAAATTCAATAAAGATGAGTGAATATTTTAAAAATATCGGAAAGATAAAGTTTGAAGGTAAAGAGAGTGACAATCCTTTAGCTTTTAAATATTATGATGAAAACAAAGTTGTAGCGGGTAAAACCTTAAAAGAACATTTACGTTTTGCGGTAGCTTACTGGCACACTTTTAATAATAAAGGGGGAGATCCATTTGGATCAAATACAGAGGTATTCGAATGGGATAAAAAAACAGATGCTGTAGATCGTGCTAAAGACAAGATGGATGCAGCATTCGAATTTATGACCAAATTAGGAGCTCCTTATTATTGTTTCCATGATGTAGATTTAGTAGATGAAGCACCTACATTAGGAGAGTTTGAAAAAAGAATTCAGAAAATAACTGAATATGCTAAAGTAAAACAAAATGAAAGTGGTTTGAAACTACTTTGGGGAACATCAAACTTATTTACGAACCCTCGTTATATGAATGGTGCCTCTACAAACCCTAATTTTGATGTAGTTTCTTATGCAGGAGCTCAAGCAAAAATAGCTTTAGATGCTACTATTGCTTTAAATGGTGAAAATTACGTATTCTGGGGAGGTAGAGAAGGTTATATGAGCCTTTTAAATACCGATATGAAAAGAGAACAAGATCATTTAGCTATGTTCTTAGGTATGTGTAGAGATTATGCACGTAAAGAAGGTTTTAAAGGTAATTTCTTTATTGAACCAAAACCTATGGAACCAACAAAACATCAGTATGATTACGATGCGGCTACTTGCCTTGGGTTTATAAATAAATATGGTTTAAAAGATGATTTTAAATTAAATATTGAAGTAAACCATGCAACACTAGCTGGACATACTTTTGAGCATGAATTACAAACTGCTATAGATGCCGGTATGTTAGGAAGTATTGATGCTAACCGTGGTGATTACCAAAATGGATGGGATACTGATCAATTCCCAATAGATTTATTGGAGGTTACACAAGCTATGCTTATTATCTTAGAAGGTAACGGATTTAAAGGTGGTGGAATTAATTTTGATGCAAAAGTTCGTAGAAATTCTACTGATTTAGAAGATAAATTTATTGCACATGTAGCAGGAATGGATGTTTTTGCTAGAGCATTAATCACAGCAGATCATATTCTTAAAAATACAAAATATACTTCTTTACGTACAGAACGCTATGCTTCTTTTGATAATGGAGAAGGAAAGAGATTTGAAAATGGAGAACTTAAATTAGAAGATTTAAGCGCTTTAGCTACTAGCAAAGGTGAACCAGAAAAATTAAGTGGTAAACAAGAACTTTACGAACAAATTATAGCTAATGCATTTTAATTTCTATAAAATGCTTAGTTAATTTTTAAGGATTCGAATTTTATAAAAAAAAGCTGTCTATTTAGGCAGCTTTTTTAATTATCATCGATAAAGGTTTATTTTTGTGAAAATTTAACAAAATCATCTTCAGGCAAACTTATATAATATCACTTTTTAAGCACTATTTATTAAAATGAATATGTTATAAAGCTAAGATTCCATATAAAGTGCCATAAATTAATTAATATAAACATCTATATCTCTTGAGAAGTATCAGTCTTAAAATTTTCTTACTACTATTTTTAGCGTATACAGCGAATAGCTTTTCTCAAACTAGCCAATTTAATGAAATCGATATTCGGTTTTCTCATATTGGGGTAGCCGATGGCTTATCGCCGGGTGCTGTAAATTGTATTTTTAAAAGTAACGATGGTTTTTTATGGATAGGAACTACCAGTGGCTTAAATAGATACGACGGATATTCATTTAAAACTATTAATCCAAAACCTTCTGATACATTAGCATATCAATCAAGAGATTATCGCCAAATTTTTGAAGATCCAATTGGTAATATTTGGGCAGAAACACAGCAAGGTATTAATATTTTTAATAGGGACACACAATCTTTTTCATCTAATCAAACTAAAGTTATAAAAGCATTAGGGTTACCTGAAGGTACTGTTACTTCAATAAAAAAGGATAAAAATGATGATTATTGGTTTATATATGCTGATGCTCGTATAGTAAAATACAATAAAAAAAATATTGATGTTAGCTCTGTTATTAAAGAATTATCTATTCAACAGGATACAGAAATTGCAGATATAACTGAAGATAAAAAAGGAGATTTTTGGATAATATTTAAAAATGGATTTTTAGTTACGGTAAATGGAAAAACATTACAAATTTCTGCTAAATACAATAATCTAAAGGAACATAATGATTCAGAATCCCGAGCGTATCGTTTAGTAATTGATAAATTAGGAAATATTTGGATCCATAGTTATGGAAGATATGGTGTATACCATTTTAATGTTGCTAAAGAATTACTTCAGAATTTTTCTGAAAAAACATCTAAACCCAAGATTAGTAATGATTTAGTAAGCGAGTTGGTTACTGATAGTAAAGGCAATATTTGGGTAGGTACTGACCATGGTGGCATTACAATTATTGATCCTGAGGATTTTACAGTTCAGTATCTTGAAAATAATCCGGAGATCGAAAATAGTTTATCGCATAATACGATAACAGCAATGTATAAAGATGCTGAAGGTATTTTGTGGATAGGTACATTTAAAAACGGAGTTGATTATTATCATCCTAATATTATTCGGTTTCCGCTTTATAAAAAACTAGTTTCTGATCCAAATAGTCTACCTTTTAACGATGTAAATGTATTTGAAGAAGATAAAAACGGAAATCTTTATTTAGGAACTAATGGGGGGGGATTAATTTACCTAAATCGAAAAACAGGAAAATATACGCAATATCTTCATAATCCTGATAATCCCAAGAGTATTTCTAGTAATGTGATTGTTAGTTTGTTAGTGGATGATAAAAATCAGTTATGGATAGGAACTTATCTTGGTGGATTAAATAAGTTAACTGCAGATGGGTTTATTACATATACGCACAATCCTGCCAGCCCAAATTCGATAGCTGGAAATAATATTTGGGAATTATATGAAGATTCTAGCGGTTATATCTGGATTGGTACTTTACAAGGTGGGCTAGATCAGTTCGATCCAGAAAAAGAAATATTTTATAATTCAAATAAAGATGGAGGAAAATTCATCATTCACAATAGTTATATTTCTTCAATTACCGAAGATTCTAGGGAAAATTTATGGATTGGTGGCTTAAATGGCATCGATGTTATTAATTTAAAAACTGGAAAAAGTACTCATTTTACGCACATTCTTGGAAAAGAAAATAGCTTAGAAGATAATTTTATCTTCAGTATTTATAGTGATAACGATAACCATATTTGGGTGGGAACCCAAAAAGGTCTGGAATTATATAATCCTAAAGAGCAATCGTTTTATCACTATAAACTGAAAGATGGCTTACCTGGGGAAAAAATTATTGGTATTGTAGAAGATAGTCAAAACGATATATGGTTAACCTCTTCTAACGGAATTGCGCAATTCTCTAAAGATTCCATTAATAAATCTGGTAAAATAATTCCTAATTTTAAGATTTATAATGATTTAGATGGACTCCAAGGAAATATTTTTAATGAAAATTCAATATTTAAAACATCAAGAGGAGAAATTTTAGTTGGTGGCTTGCACGGTTATAATATTTTTAATCCTGAAGAATTTGAAGTTAATACCAAACTACCAAAAGTTGTTTTTACAAATTTTTACTTATTTAATAATACTATTTTACCTAATCAAGAGATAAATGGAAGAAAACTTCTGAAGAAACCGTTGTATAAAACTTCGGAAATATCTTTGAAGTATGAGGAGAATATATTTTCCATTGGATTTGCTGCTTTAGATTATTTTCAACCTTCAAAAAATAAATATAAATATAAATTGGAAGGTTTTGATGCTAATTGGCAAATGGTAAATAGCGATCAGCGTGAGGTTACTTATACAAATTTAGATCCTGGTTCGTATATCTTTAAAGTAAAAGCCTCAAATAACGATAATTTTTGGAATACTGAAGCAACTACATTAAAAATCGAAGTTTTACCCCCATTTTATAAAACCACCTATGCCTATATTTTTTATGTATTGATTATTGCCGGTATTTTATATGTTGGTAGAGAACGAATTATCGATAAGCAGCGTAAAAGTTTTCAGATTGCTCAGGAAAAAAGGGAAGCCAGTTATTTACACCAGATGGATTTAATGCGTATTCGTTTTTTTACCAATATTAGCCATGAATTTAAAACGCCATTATCTTTTATACTTTCTCCGCTAGAGCAATTAAAACAGCGAGAATTACAACCTCAGGTACAAGAGCAAATAGCAATTATCAATAAAAATGCACAAAAATTATTGAATTTGATTAATCAAATTCTGGATTTAGGAAATATAAAGAATGATATGCTGTTATCGAGCTCTAGAGGTAATGTAATTCATTTTATTGAAGAGATTGCTGATTCGTTTCAGGAATTAGCAAAAGAGAAAAATATACATTTTCAATTTACTTCAAATAAAGATCAATTTTTTACGATTTTTGATATGGATAAATTGGATAAAATCATCTTTAATTTATTATCGAATGCGTTTAAATTTACACCTTCGGAAGGAAAAATTACAATTGCGATAACTGTAAAAAAATCTAAAAATAAACCAACACAAAGCCATTGTTTAGAGATAACGATAAGCGATACGGGAATTGGTATAGCTAAGGAATATCAAAAAGCTATTTTCGATCGATTTTTTCAGGTAAATGCTGTAGATCAGAAACCAACACAAGGTAGTGGTATCGGGTTAACTTTAGTTAACGAATATGTGATGTTATACAAAGGAAAAATTAGCCTAGAAAGTGAGTTGGGAAAAGGAACTACTTTTAAGGTTGAAATACCGTTACTGGAGTTGACAACCCAGCCAGCTATGGATAGTGAAAATTCAACAGATTCTGTAGAATTAGAAGTATTGCCTAGTATTTTAATTATTGATGATAATCGAGATTTACTAAATTATCTTACTCAAAATTTCAAAGAATTCTATAATGTTTTTATTTCAAGTGATGGGGAAACAGGTTGGAAAAAAATACTTTCGGTTCGGCCTGATTTAATAATTTGCGATCGGATAATGCCTGGTATGCAGGGTATGGATTTGTGTGTTAAAGTTAGAAATGACTCGAGAACACGGCATATTCCTTTTATTTTAATAACTAGCAATGGTAGTGAAGAGAATAAGCTGCAAGCGTATAATGCTGGGGTAAATGATTATTTGATAAAACCGTTTCAATTCGATTCTTTACATTCAAGAGTTCGAAATTTAATTGAGCAGCGAAAGTCTTTTCAGCAAGCCTATAGTAAAAAAATCGAAGTACCTGATATTTCCGATAAAGTGAAAATTGAAACGGAAGATGAAAAACTAATGGGAAAGGTTTTAAAAACAATTACTAAAAATTTATCCAATTCTGATTTTTCAGTAGAAAAATTAGCTTCTGATTTGGGAGTAAGCAGATCTTATTTATATAATAAAACTGTAAATCTTTTTGAAAAGTCTCCTTTAGAATTGATTATAGATCTTCGCTTAAAAAGAGGAAAAGAATTATTGAAAAAAAGTCAATTAACAATTGCGGAGATTGCTTTTCAAACCGGCTTCAACAATCCTAAATATTTCACTAAAAACTTTAAAAAGAATTTTAATATTCTTCCTTCTGAATATAGAAATAGGCATAACGCTAAAACTAAGTAAGTATAATATCGTTTTATAAAGACATAATTGTTTTTAATAGGGATTAAAATGTTAAAAATGATAAATCCCTTTATTTATAGGGTTTGCCGAGTTATTTAAAAACATTAAGTCCTATATAAAAACGATTTAATCCTCTCCATAACTACATTCATTTAATACTTTAGCGCTCATTACTACATCGTTTGAATTGATTAGTAAATAATTTTTTAATTGAATTTTTTTAAACGCAAAAAATCAAGACATTTTTATTAATTCATTATTAAAAGCATCGTTTATGAATAAAATGACTACTAGTAAAATAAGGATTAGCCCTTATTTTTTGACGTTAATTTTTCTGCTGTCTAGTATGAGTATCTGGGCGCAAGAAAAAGAAGTAAGCGGGACAGTGATTTCCGCAGACGATACTATGCCGATTCCCGGTGTAAGTATTATGGTAAAAGGAACTACTAAAGGAACTACAACCGATTTTGATGGAAATTATACGATATCGGTTTCTCCAGATGCAGTACTCGTATTTAGTTATTTAGGTTTTAAAACTCGAGAAATTACGGTTGGAGAACAAACTAATATAGATGTTTCTTTACAAACGTCAACTGCGGAGTTAGATGAAATAGTAGTTGTTGGTTATGGTACCCAACGAAAGAAAGTTTCGACCGCTGCTACATCTTTAGTGAAAAGTGAAAATTTAGTGGAAACAGCAAGCATAGATGCTACGAGTGCCTTACAAGGACAAACTTCTGGTGTTAACATTACTTCTACATCAGGGCAACCGGGAGCAGATATGTCTGTAAATATTCGAGGTGTAGGAACCGCAGGAAACAATAAGCCGTTATATGTAGTAGATGGTGTAGTGGTTAATAATGGGATAGGATATTTAGATCCAGCCTCTATAGATAGAATAGATATTTTGAAAGATGCATCAGCTGCGGCTATTTATGGTGCTAGAGCAGCAAATGGAGTAGTGCTTATTACAACTAAGAAAGGAAAGAAAGGAAATATTAATGTGGCTTTAAATAGTTATGTAGGTTTTCAGGAAGTTTATAAAGAGCTAGATCTATTAAATACTAGAGAGTATGCTACGATTATGAATGAGGCTAGAGTTAACTCGGGTTATGCTCCTTTATTTTCCCAAGAAGAAATAAATGGTTTCGATAATCACGATTGGCAAGATGATTTGTTTAATGATGGAGCTATAAAACAAAATTATTCGGTATTAATAAATGGAGGTAGCGATAAAGCAACCTATTCTACAGGAGTTTCTTATTATGGACAAGAAGGAATTGTTGGAAGCAATACTGATCAATCTGATTTTGATAGAATAACTTTTAATACTAATAGTACTTATAACGTTATTGATGATATACTAAAGATTGGTGAAAATTTTTCTTTTGCTAATACTAAAAGAAATGGTGTTTCTGATGGAGGTATTTATAGCAATAGTATTCGTAATTTTTTGAATGCCCCACCAACTTTTCCTGCTTATGATGAGAATGGAGAATTTGGAAGTACTAATATTAGTTCAGATATAGCGAATCCACTAGGGATGTTATATTATAATAATTTTAATGAGACTAAAACAAATCGAGCTGTAGGTAATTTATTTGCAGAAGCAACATATGATAATTTTACTTTCAGAACTACTTTTGGTATAGATTACCGTAGCAGTAATTATAGAAGTTTTCTACCGATTTATAATCTATCTTCAGCAGATAATAATACTAATTCATCAGTAACTCAGCGTCATGAAACAAATATGAACTGGACTTTTGAAAATACAATCCAATATAAAAATACATTTGCAGGTGTACATAATATAGATCTTTTGGCTGGTATTTCAGCAAGGAAAAATGTTTATGAATTTAATGAAGGAAAAGGAACTAATTTAACATTCGACGATTTCAAGCATGCTTATTTAGATAATGCTACAGTTAGACAGAATAGTAGTGTGTTTGGTTCTAGAGATGATTATGCAATATATTCTTATTTCGGAAGACTTTTATATGATTATGATAGCAAGTATTTATTTACTGCTACAATTCGTAGAGATGGTTCTTCAAATTTCGGTCAAAATAATCCATATGCTTATTTTCCTTCTTTTTCAGTAGGATGGAATGTAGATAGGGAAGATTTTTTTCCGAAAGATTCTTTCTTAAATACATTAAAATTACGAGGAAGTTGGGGACAGAATGGTAATGATCAGTTTGAACAGGCTTTCGTTTATATGGCTACAATAGATTCTTATAATAAGAATTATCATTTCGGAACTGGAGAAGATGAATTGCCTTTAGAGTTAGGGGCAAGCCCAGATATTTTAGCTAATCCAGATATTAAGTGGGAAACTTCAGAGCAATTAGACTTAGGTTTTGATGCTCGTTTATTTGATAAACTAAAAGTAACATTTGACTACTATAAAAAGACAACTAAAGATTGGTTAGTAGAAGCACCTATACCTTTATTTGTAGGTACTGGAGCTCCTTACATAAATGGAGGGGATATTGAAAATGAAGGTCTTGAACTATCATTAGGTTATAATACAGATATTACAGAAGATCTTTCTATTTCCATCAATGGTAATATATCTTATAATAAAAATGAAGTTGTAAGAATTGCTAATTCCGAAGGTATAATTAGAGGAGAGACTGGTTTGTTATTTCAAGGGATGGATGAATTAAACCGTGTTGAAGTTGGCCAACCTATTGGTTATTTTTATGGATTGAAAACTGATGGAATTTTTCAAAATCAAGAAGAAATTGATCAATATTCGAAAGATGGGCAATTAATTCAGCCAAATGCAAAACCTGGAGATGTTCGTTTCGTAGATTTAAACAGAGATGGAACTATCGATCAAGTAGATAAAACAAAAATAGGAGATCCTAATCCAGACATTAATTATGGATTCAATTTTACTTTAAATTATAAAGCATTTGATTTTTCAGTTTATACATATGGTGTAGCTGGTAATCAAAATGTATATGGGGTAAGAGATTATTCTAGACCTTTCTTTAATTATACTACAGATATTTTTAATAGATGGACAACAGAGGGTAGTTCTAATAGATTGCCTAGAGTTACGTACGGTACTACAGAAAATAAAAATTATAATAGTTTTTCAGATTTGTATGTACAAGATGCAGGTTTCTTTAGAATCAAAACGTTGAATATAGGTGCAGATTTGGTGAAATTGACTAATAGTCTTGATTTCTTTTCAAAATTTAGAGTTTATTTAACTGCAAATAATTTATTTACAATTACCGGTTACGATGGAATGGATCCAGAAATAGGATTTGGAAATTCAAATCAATCTTGGGCAAAAGGTATTGATGTAGGATATTATCCACAACCAAGAACATATATGATTGGTTTAAATGTTAATTTTTAAAAAGTAAGAAATGAAAAATTATATAAAACTATTTTTAGGATTGTCTATTTTATTTTTAGCTTCCTGTACAGATGATTTTTTAAAAGTAGAGCCTTATACCCAACGTGTGCAAGAAAATTTTTATAAAACGCCGGAAGATGCACATGAAGGTTTAATTGCTACCTACGATGTTTTACAGCGTGAAGGATATGGTGGTTTTTTAATGATTTCGGAAATTGCTTCTGATAATTGTTTTGGAGGTTTTGGTACTGCTGACGATCAAGTAGCATTAGATTGGGATCGTTTTAAATATGGAACCGATTTAGAAATGAATAAAGAAGTTTGGCGTGTTTGTTACATGGGAATCTATAGAGCAAATGTTTTATTAGAAAATTTAGATAATGTTACGTGGGGAGATAAAGAAAGTTTACGGACACAATATGAAGCTGAAGCACGCTTCTTAAGAGCTTATTTCCATTACGAATTATCTAGAATGTTTGGAAAAATTATTCCTCTAGATCATACGGTATCCACTAGTGAATTTGAAAGTCCTAGGGCTCCTGCAGAAGAAACCTATTCATTAATAGCTAACGATTTAGTTTTTGCTTCTGAGAATTTAGGGAATGACAATTATTCTATAGATGATACTTCCGAATTTGGTCGTATTACAAAATGGGCTGCAGAATCCTTGTTGGCTAAAGTATTTTTATTCTATACAGATTATTATGAGAGTTCAGATCTAGCTGGTATTGTAACTAAACAACAAGCTACAGATTATATTAATGATGTTGTAAACAATAGTGGACATGGTCTACTTGAAGATTTTTCTACTTTATGGTTAGCAGCTTCATTAAAAAATTATGCAGGAGAAGCAAATAAAGAAATTATATGGTCTATACGTTTTAATAGTTCCGGTAAACAAGACTGGGGATTAAATGAAGGAAACCGCTTTCAGGTAAATATAGCTACCAGGGGTTCAAATTTAGGTCCCTACGCCAATGGCTGGGGTGGAGCTACTGTAAACCCTGAATTGTATAATGCTTATAATAATGGTGATACTCGTAGAGATGCAACCATTATCGATTATGAACGAGAAGGTTTAGATTTTGATGTTCAAGCTCGTGGGCAAAGACAATATACTGGTTATGCTTGGAAAAAATATGCTCCAATTACCAATGAAGCAGGTGATGCTGTAGTAACTGCAAATGGAGGTAATTTTCAAATTGATGGTTATCAAGATATAATTGTATTACGTTTCTCAGATGCTTTATTAATGGCAGCAGAGCTAAATATGGATTCTAATCAAACTTTTGCTCAAGAATGTTTAGATAGAGTTCGTGCTAGGGCTTTTCAAGATGACGAGCATTCTGTAGCTATAAATAAAGAAAACATAATGAATGAACGCAGATTAGAATTAGCTTTAGAGGGGTATAGATATTTTGATTTAATCAGATGGGATTTACAAAAAGCAAAAGCGGCAATTGATAATACAGGAGATGATTCAGGGTTCAATGTAAACTTTAGAACAGAAACTGAAGGTTGGTTTGCATTACCACAATCTCAAATTGATATTTCTAATGGGGCAATCGAACAAAACCCAGGTTGGTAGTTGTTGAATTTAAAACAAAACTTATGAAAAATATTAAAATTATACTTCTGGCATTATTGAGTATTAGTTTATTTTCTTGTGATGATGAAGAAAATTTGCCAGCAATCAATCTCAAACCAAGTGAACTAGATTACACGGTAGAATTAATGCCTGAAAACCAAAATACATTAATTCTAAAAAACAATGATGAAACGGTAATACCTTACTGGAGCTATGTGGATTCAGAAGGTAGTGAAATAGGTCATTCTAACAAAGATAGCTTAAGTGTTGGTTTACCTTTTGCAGGAGATTATATAGTTAAATTTACTGCTTATACAAGAGGAGGAGCAGTACACGCAACGCCTGATACTATTAAAATTGCATCAAACGATAATGAAATCTTTAACGATGAAAAATGGCAATTATTAACTAATGGTGCTGAAGGGAAAACATGGGAATTAAATATGGAAAGTCCTATCGGATGGGCTGCTTTAGGTTATCCTGAAACTTCAGATGATAGATGGTTCCCAAGCTATAAAGGTAACGAATGGGTTATGGAAAATAAAGATTGGGGAGAAATGACATTTAATCTTAATGGAGGTTACAATGTAGAAGTAACTCAAACGGCTTTAAATTCTGAAGAAAAAACAACTAAAACAGCTACTTTTAATTATAATATAGAAGAACATACTATTACATTTAACGGAGGAGTGGAACTTTTATATGGTGGGGACTATTATTCTGATGTTAGTAATTGGACAGCAGTAAATGTACTTTCAGTTTCTAAAAATTTACTAGAACTTTCGGTAGTAAGAGATCAAGATAGGGCAGGACAAGACAAGCGTCAAATAGTATTTAGGTATACTCCAAAAAAATAAAAATAATGAAACCGGTAGTTATTTACATTACCTACCGGTTTTTTATAAGCCTAGCCCATGAATGCTTTAAAAAGAAACTTTCTAGTTCATTATTATGTAATTCTCTTAATAGTGATTTTAGCTTCTTCTTGCTCTAAAAGTCAAAAAGTTGATTCATCTATAGATCGCAAACAAGATTTCACCGACAATTGGCAATTTCAATTAAATGCTGATATAACAGATCCTGAATCTGTTTTAAATTCAGGAGCTTGGGAAACTCGTCAATTACCACACGATTGGAGTATTGCTCAAGATTTTGATCAAAATAGCAGAGCTGGTATTGGTGGTGGTGCTCTAAATGGAGGATTAGGGTGGTACAAGAAAACTTTTAAAGTTGCTGAAGAAGATACTTCAAAAATTACAAAAATTGTATTTGATGGGGTGTACCAAAATAGTAGCGTTTGGATAAACGGAAAACTATTAGGTAATAGACCTAACGGATATATCGGATTCGAATATAATTTAACGCCATATCTACATTTTCGTGACAAAGAGAATACAATTTTAGTTAAGGCAGATAATAACAATCAGCCAAATTCTCGTTGGTATTCGGGAAGCGGTATTTATAGAAATGTTTGGTTAAAAACAGTACATAAAGTTCATATTCCACAATGGGGAACTTTTATAACAACACCTCAGGTTTCAACTGAAAAGGCGACCATTCAGTTAACCACAAAAGTTGAAAATGAAAGTGCTACAAGTCAAAATGTTCAATTAGAAACTAAAATTTTATTTGGTAATAAAACCGTAGCCACTACTACTTCAAAAGTTATAAATATTGATAGCAATAAAAATCAAGAAGTAGCACAAAAAATTGAAATTAAAAATCCAGATTTATGGTCAGTAAACGAGCCTAATTTATACCAAGCCGTTGCACGAATCAAAATAGATAATGAAGTTGTAGATAAATACACAACTACTTTTGGTATTCGTTATTTTAAATTTGACTTAGAAAAAGGATTTTTATTAAACGGAGAATCAGTAAAAATTAAGGGTGTTTGTATGCATCACGATTTAGGTCCATTAGGTGCTGCAGTAAATACTAGAGCGATCGAACGTCAGCTTGAAATTTTAAAAGAAATGGGCGTAAATGGTATTCGAACCGCCCATAATGCCCCAGCTCCTGAATTGTTAGATTTATGTGATAAAATGGGCTTTATTGTTATGGATGAAGCATTTGATATGTGGACGAAAGCTAAAACCGAAAATGATTATAGCCAATTTTGGGATAAATGGCATAAACGCGATTTAGAAGATTTGATTAAGCGAGATCGAAATCATCCTAGTATTTTTATGTGGAGTATTGGTAACGAAATTCAGGAACAATGGAGTGAGAAAGGAGCTGAAATTGGTCGAGAATTATCCAAAATCGTTAAAAATTTAGATACAACTCGATTGGTTACTGCTGGGATGAATCCGCC
This sequence comes from Zunongwangia sp., assembly GCF_048269745.1. Classification (NCBI taxonomy): domain Bacteria; kingdom Pseudomonadati; phylum Bacteroidota; class Flavobacteriia; order Flavobacteriales; family Flavobacteriaceae; genus Zunongwangia; species Zunongwangia sp. The sequence continues at coordinate 71,748 of NZ_JBLXIB010000014.1, forward strand.
AATTCATGTAAACAATAAAGAAGTAACCATTCAGTTTGAAGAAACAGCCGATCAGCCAAATGCACTAGCAGGTTCTGGTGCTTTAGATATTATAGGGTATAATTACGCACACCAAACTTGGGAAAAACATCAAACAAATTTCCCCAACATCCCTTTTATTGCTACAGAAACTACTTCTGGTTTAGAAACAAGAGGATATTACGAATTCCCTTCAGATACTACAAAGATTTGGCCGGTACGTTGGGATAAAGTATTTACTGGTGGTAATCCTGATAATACAGTTTCAGCTTTCGATCAAGTACGTGCACCATGGGGATCGTTACACGAAACAAGTTGGAAAATCATTAAAAAACACGATTTTTTATCTGGTTTTTATATTTGGACAGGTTTCGATTATATAGGAGAACCAACTCCTTACGAATGGCCTTCACGTAGTTCTTACTTCGGTATTATAGATCTAGCCGGTTTCCCAAAAGATGTGTATTATATGTACAAAAGTGAATGGACTACCGATACGGTACTTCATGTTTTACCACATTGGAACTGGAAAAAAGACCAAACCGTAGATGTTTGGGCCTACTATAATAATGCAGATGAAGTTGAACTTTTTATAAATGGAAAATCAAAAGGGATAAAAAAGAAAACTGGAGATCAATTACACGTAATGTGGCGTTTTCCATTTGAAGCGGGTACTTTAAAAGCAGTATCTAGAAAAGATGGAGAAATTGTAAAAGAAACCTTAGTTAAAACGGCTGATAAGCCTGCTCAACTAAAACTATCTCCAGATAGAAAAACCATTAAAGCGGATAATAAAGATTTATCTTTTATAACAGTAACAATTACCGATAAAGATGATGTTTTAACGCCTCGAGCTGATAATAATATTTCTTTTAGTATAGAAGGAGATGGAGAAATTGTAGGGGTAGCCAGTGGAGATCCTACTAATCATCAATCTTTTAAAGGAACAGAGCATAGAGCATTAAATGGTAAATGTTTAGTGATTGTTAAAGCCGGTAAAAATGCCGGAACTTTAAAAGTTACGGCAAGCTCAAAAGGATTACAAGCAGCTAGCTGTACTCTAACAATGGTAGATTAATATAATTATACAACTATGAAAATAAATAGTTTACTCAAAAACAGACCTAAGCTTTTACTAATGGCTTTTGGTCTAGCTTTTGGTGTTGCAGCACCGGGATATGGGCAAATTCAAAATGCCGATGTGCTTAATGAGCCTGTAGATGTTAGTAAATATTTTGAAAACTATGAAAACACCTTCTATTTTGCTGACGAGCTGGTTTCATTTAATCCAGAAACAGGAAAAGGAACGTTAAAATATAAGCGATATCAATATAAAACGAGACAGGCTTTTGATAATATGTTGATGAAGCCTGATACGGTTGCTGCTAACGAATTTCCTGAAACGGAATATGAAGCATCTCCAGAACTTCCATTTCAAATTCAATTTGTATCCGATCGTACTATTCGGTTAAAAATGGCTTCAGGTCCTCAATTTAATCAACCTAAAGAATCGTTGATGTTAATTGATGGTACAGCTCCTAACCATCCTGAGTTATGGAAATCATCTAAAATTAAGAATGGATATCAGTTTGAAAGTAAGCATGGTAGAGTTGAAATTATTTCGAAACCATGGCATGTGAAAATTTACGATGAAAATGGTAAATTATTAACTAGTACATTGCATAATTCAGACGTTCAAAATACATACACACCTGTTTTACCATTCTCGTATGTAAGAAGAAATTCAGATTATTCAAGGAGTTTTAGTCCGGTTTTCAGTTTAAAGCCAGACGAAAAGATTTTTGGCTGTGGGGAGTCGTTTACACAATTCAACAAACGCGGTCAAAAAGTTGTTTTGTATACTAACGATGCTAATGGTGTGCAAAACGAAACCATGTATAAGCCTGTTCCTTTTTATATGAGTAGCCGTGGTTATGGTGTGTTTATGCATACTTCTTCACCAATAACTATAGATTTTGGAAAGTATTTTAACGCTGCCAACAAAATGATGCTTGGTGACGATGTAGCAGATTTATTCTTTTTCTTAGGAGAGCCTAAAGATATTTTAGATGAATATACTGATCTTACCGGAAAAGCTGCAATGCCACCACTTTGGTCATTCGGGTTTTGGATGAGTAGAATAACTTATTTTTCTGAAAAAGAGGGAAGAGAAGTAGCTAAGAATTTAAGAAAATATGAAATACCTAGTGATGTAATTCATTTTGATACCGGTTGGTTTGATGTAGATTGGAGAAATAACTACGAGTTTGCTTCAAAGCGTTTTGATGATCCAAAGAAAATGATGTCTGACATGAAAGACGATGGTTTTCATGTATGTTTATGGCAATTGCCTTACTTCACACCAAAAAATACATTATTTAATGAGATTGTAGATAATGGCTACGCTGTAAAAGACAAAAAAGGAAATATTCCTTACGAAGATGCTGTATTGGATTTCACAAATCCTGAAACTATCAAATGGTATCAAGCTAAACTAAAACATTTATTAGATTTAGGAGTAAGTGTATTTAAAGTAGACTTTGGTGAAGCTGCTCCTTTTAATGGAATTTATAATAATGGCAAAACCGGTTTTTACGAACATAATTTATTTCCATTACGTTACAATAAAGCAGTAGCCGAAATTACTAAAAAAGAAAAAGGATACACCTTAATTTGGGCTAGAAGTACTTGGGCCGGTAGCCAACGTTACCCATTACATTGGGGAGGCGATGCTGCAACAACCAATACAGCAATGGCATCTACTTTACGAGGAGGTTTATCTTTAGGACTAAGCGGATTCAGTTTTTGGAGTCACGATGTAGGAGGATTTGTAACAAAATCTCCAGAAAATTTATATAGAAGATGGACACCTTTCGGAATGTTATCTTCTCATGTAAGAAGTCATGGTGAACCACCAACAGAACCTTGGGAATATAGCAAGTCTTTCTTAAAAGATTTCAGAAAAGCCGATAATATGCGTTACGAGCTTATGCCATACATTTATGCACAAGCGAAACAAAGTTCCGAAAACGGATTACCAATGATGCGCGCTTTATTTGTAGAGCATCCTGAAGATGCCGGTTCTTGGTTGATCGATAACGAATATCTTTTTGGATCTAGCATGTTAGTAGCTCCTCTTTTTGAAGAAGAAACAAGCCGAGATGTATACTTACCAGAAGGGACTTGGATAGATTATCAAACTAAAAAAGTATACAAAGGTGGATGGCATACTATTGAAGCTGGCGAAGTTCCTATAATTGTATTGGTACAAAACGGAACTGTTATTCCGCACATTAAATTAGCACAATCTACTAAAGATATGGATTGGTCTAAACTAAGCTTAAAAGTTTACGCAGATGAGAATACGGAAACTGCTACTGGAAAAGTGTATTTGCCAAACGGAAAATCACTACAAGAACTATCAGTTTCTAAAGAAGACGGAAGCTTTACTTTAGATAATAATCCGTTACAAGAAAAAACAACATTCAAAATTGAATGGATTAAGTAATTGAAATCTTAAAAATCAGTAAAAGTCGAACGTAATTTTTATGAGTTTTCGATTTTTACTGATTCCCTAACAATAATTTGCTTTAAAATATTTAACAATGATTAAAAAGATACCCCTTATTGCTTTAGCACTTAGCACGATGGTTGGCTGTATATCGCAAAATTCAGAAAAAACGTATCAGATACAATCTCCTAATGGAGAAAATACGATTCAATTTGAATTAACCGATCTAGCACCACAATATTCTGTAAAACATGGTAACACTGAAGTAATAGTTCCTTCAAAATTAGGTTTTGTTTTTAAAGATAATGATACGTTACAGCATAATTTTGAGGTAGTATCACAAAAAGAGTCTAGTTACGATAATACTTGGAAACAAGTTTGGGGAGAAAAACACAGTATCCGAAATCACTATAATGAGTTGGTTGTTCACCTCCAGGAAAAATCAGAAAAAAAACGAAAGCTAAATATCGAGTTTCGAGCTTTTGATGATGGTATTGCTTTTCGATATGTATTCCCGGAACAAGGAATTAAAGATAGTATTTTCATCATGGACGAGCTTACTACTTTTAACTTGAAAGAAGATGGCAAAGCTTGGTGGATCCCAGCTTACGATGAGCAACGTTACGAAAATTTATTTACAGCTTCACCAGTTAGTACGTTAGATACCGTACATACTCCATTAACTATAGAAAGTAAAAGTGGACTAGCATTAAGTTTTCATGAAGCTAACTTAACAGATTTTGCAAGTACCACATTAGCACATACAACAGGTACTACTTTAAAAACAGATTTAGTGCCATGGTCAGATGGTATAAAAGTACGAACTACAAAGTCTTTTAGAACACCTTGGAGAACCCTTCAAATAGCTAAAAAACCGACCGATTTAATTACTTCATATTTAGTTTTAAATCTTAACGAACCTAATAAAATAGAAGATACTAGTTGGATTGAAACTTTTAAATATATTGGTATTTGGTGGGGAATGCACATTGGTAAATATACTTTTTGGGAAGGTGATAAACAAGGAGCAACCACTGTTCATGCTAAAGAGTATATAAATGAAGCTAATAAATTAGGAATAGACCATTTATTAATTGAAGGGTGGAATAAAGGATGGACTCCTTCTTGGTATGAAAATGCAATGCATCAATTTAGCTTTACTAAAGAAGCAGACAATTTCAATTTGAAAGAAGTTACCGATTATGCTGCTGATCATGGAGTGAAAATTGTAGGCTATCATGAAACTGGATCAAACCTTAAAAATTATTTACAACAAATAGATTCAGCATTTGCGCTTTATAAAAAACGCGGAATTACTACTGTGAAAATCGGTCATGTAGGTTCAAAATTGAATATGAAAGAATGGCATCATGGTCAATTTGGAGTTAATTACTTTAGATATGTATTAAAAAAGGCAGCCGAATACGGATTAGAAATTTATTATCATGAGCCTATAAAAGATACAGGGGAGCGCCGAACTTACCCAAATATGATGTCTCGCGAAGGAGCTAGAGGTCAGGAATATAATGCATGGAGTGATGGTAATCCAACAAGTTATACTACAATTTTACCATTTACCAGATTATTAGCGGGACCTATGGATTATACGGCAGGTATTTTAGATGTAAATATTGAACAAGGCTACCCAGGTAGAAGAGTACATAGCACAGCTGCTAAGCAACTTGCTTTAACTGTTACTGTATTTTCTCCACTTCAAATGTTAGCCGATTTACCTGAAAACTATATGAATCAGCCTGCATTTAAATTTTTACAAGATGTTCCAACTGACTGGGAAGATACTAAAGTGTTAAATGGAGAAATTGGGCAGTATATTACAACTGTTCGAAAAGATATTAATAGTGATGATTGGTTTTTAGGAAGCATTACTAATGAAGATGCTAGATCACTTTCGATTAATTTAGATTTCTTAGACAAAAATGTTTCCTACGAGGCGCAAATTTATAAAGATGCAGACGGAACCGATATTGATCATAATCCTACAAAAATTGATATTCAGAAGAAAAAAGTATCTGCTTCAGATTCATTAACTTTAGAGTTAGGATCTGGTGGTGGAACTGCTATTCGATTTAAAAAGATATAATATTAGTGATTTTTAACAAACTACAAATTCAGTTTTTATGAAATATAAATTTTTATATACCGCTTTAGCGTTGCCATTATTATTTGGTAGTTGCAAAGGTGACCAATCAAATGATACGGGAGCTGATCAAAAATCAGCAGCCAATAAGGAAGAAATCTATAAAGGTATTCCGGTTACTCAAAAGTATAATGAGAAGATAGATAGTCTTGTTGCACAAATGACTTTGGAAGAAAAAACGGGAATGCTACATGGTAATAGTATGTTTACTACTGCCGGAGTAGAACGTTTAGGTATTCCTGAATTAAAAATGGCTGATGGACCATTAGGAGTACGAGAAGAAATCTCTAGAGACTCTTGGGCGCCACTAGGTATAGATGATGATTATGCAACTTATTATCCAGCAGGATCTGGTGTTTCTGCTACTTGGAATCCTGAATTAGCTTATACTTTCGGAAATAGTGTAGGGCAAGAAGCCAGAGCTAGAGATAAAGATGTATTACTTTCTCCAGCAATTAATATCATTAGAACACCACTAGGTGGTAGGACGTACGAGTATTTTACAGAAGATCCGTTTTTGAATAAAAAATTAGCGGTTCCTTTTATCGTAGGTCTTCAAGAAAACGATGTGGCAGCTTGTGTAAAGCATTTTGCAGCAAATAATCAAGAAACACATCGAGACTATGTTAATGTGAAAATTGCAGAGCGACCATTACGTGAGATTTATTTACCTGCATTTAAAGCTGCTGTACAAGAAGCAAATGCTTACAGTATGATGGGAGCTTACAATAAATTTAGAGGTGAATATTTATGTGAGAATGATTATATGTTAAATCAAGTACTTCGAGATGAATGGGGGTTTGAAGGAATTGTAATTTCAGATTGGGCAGCCGTTCATAGTTCGGTTAAATCGCTAGAAAGTGGATTAGATATCGAAATGGGTACGCCCAAGCCTTTCAACGAATTCTTTTTAGGAGATAAATTAATTGAAGCTGCTAAAGCAGGTAAAATTTCTGAAGAAGAAATAGATAAGCACGTTAAACGTTCATTACGTATACTTTATTCAGTGAATAGTATGGGCGATACTACTGCTCAGAAAAAAGGGAGTTTGGCTACAGAAGCTCATTTTAAAGATGCTTATAAGATTGCTTCAGAATCTGTAGTATTATTAAAAAATGATGAATCTTTATTGCCTTTAAAAACTGATGAATTAAAAAGCATAGCCATTATTGGTAATAATGCTACTAAGAAAAATGCATTAGGAGGTTTTGGTGCTGGTGTTAAAACAAAACGCGAAGTAACTCCATTAGAAGGAATGAAAAATAAACTTCCTTCTTCTGTGAAAATTAATTATGCTGAAGGTTATTTAGAACGCTATTCTAAAACCGAAAAAGCAAAATTAGGTGATGTTACCTTAAGTGGCCCGGTAACTATAAACGAACTTGATCAAGATAAATTAAAAGAAGCTGTAGAGGCTGCAAAAAAATCGGATATAGCAATAATTTTTGCAGGTTCTAACCGTGATTACGAAACAGAAGCTTCCGACCGTGCCAATTTAGATTTACCATTCGGACAACAAAAATTGATCGAAGAAGTAATGAAAGTGAATCCTAAAACCATTGTGGTTATGATTGCGGGAGCACCTTTCGATATTCAAGAGATCAATAAAAAAGCTTCAACCTTAGTTTGGAGTTGGTTTAATGGTTCTGAAGGAGGAAATGCTTTGGCTGATGTGTTAGTTGGTAATGTAAACCCTTCCGGTAAATTACCTTGGACAATGCCTAAATCTTTAAAAGATTCTCCTGCTCATGCAACCAATAGTTTTCCTGGAGATCAGGAAGTATCTTATGAAGAAGGTATTTTAGTAGGTTACCGATGGTTTGATACTAAAAACATAGCGCCACTTTATCCATTCGGTTATGGAATTTCATATACAGATTTTGAATTTTCAGAAGTTAAAGCTGATAAAGATTCTTATGGATTAAATGATACGATACAAATAATTACTACTGTAAAAAATACCGGTGATATGGATGGTAAAGAAGTAGTACAAGTGTATGTTTCTAAACCAGAATCTAAAGTGGAACGTGCAGCAAAAGAGTTAAAAGGATTCAAAAAACCTGAAATCGCTGCTGGTTCTTCAAAAACAGTAACTGTTCAGGTTCCTGTAAAAGAACTTGCTTATTATGATGTAACTTCTAAAAGCTGGAAAGTAGAACCAGGAAAATATACTTTTAAAGTAGGAAATTCTTCTAGAAATATTAAAGGAGAAGTTAGTATTACTATTTCAGAATAAAATAATATAGTATTCGTAGTGAAATAATTATCATTTCAAAACGATTTTTATTATCATGAACTAAAAAGCAAAAGCACCTTAAAATAAGGTGCTTTTGCTTTTTATGAAAAATTAATTATTAATCTTATAAGATCTTATGTGTTACGTTAATTCTTTTATTTAATGATAGAATTAAAAAATTAGCAATTATTTACAAAAATATTGTATTTTCTACAAGAGATTTTCTTGGGTTTCTAAAGTAATTTTGAAAAAAACTTAGCCATGAAACCGAAAGATGCCATAAATAAAATTAGCACTAAATATCGCCTCAGTAATGAGGAATTAAAAGCACTTTATAATTTAGAAAGTTGTGAGATAAAAGGAATTGCTTTTACAACGGAAGGTGGTTTTTGTAATGAAGGCAATTTTTTCTTAGAAGAAAATCCAAATCTAGGAAAAATCAGAATTCAGTATTATAATTATAAATCCGAAAGAGATCAATATCTAATTTTAAATAAAAATGTTGATTTGACTATTAAAATAAATGGATTATATCGAGAAGTAAACAAATTAGCTTGCTTTTATAAGCAATTAGAATCTGAAGCTAAAAAACTTTATTTTAAACATACATTTGCTGATGCTTTTAAGCGTAAAAAAGATTTTTTGGTCGGTCTTAAAGCAATGTTTAATATAACGGAGTCTTCAAAAGAATCTAAAAATGGTTTACAGTGTTCTCAATATAGAATGGTAGGGTGCACAGCTATTTTGGAGTGTTGTACCGAATACGAACAAAACTTAAAAACAGCCTACCAATCTATTTTAACAGAAATTGAAGAAGAAGGAACTCAAAATTTATTAAAATCCCATTTAAGTTATGTAATTGCCGATTTACAAAATTTACGAATAATCCAAAAAAATATTCAATTATGAGAATATAAGATAATTATTAAATGGCTAAAAGCCGCCATTTATAAACGTTTTTTTTGTTAAAGGCAAGTTCTTCCTACAATGAAAAACTCTAGTTTAGATTTAATGTATTATTTGAGTTATATATTTCTTAAACTCGATTTGCCGTATTAGCTGTTTCAATTCAATTTGCCTAAACTATATATCATATCCATTTTGGTTGTTTCTCGAGCATATTTTTTTTATCAGTTGAATTTTTATTACTAAGCGTTTATGCAAAATTATCTCTATACCAAATGAGATATAGAATTAATATTCCATAGAAAATAGTTTACATAAATTATTGATTTTTATTTAGCAAATGCTTAGCTGCAATTACAAGCAATAAATAATCAGTAGTGCCACCGCCCAAAACGTATTCGGTTTGTTGCCATAAGTACGGCCATTCTAAAAGTTCAGGAAAGTCCGGCCTAATTAATGCTGTTCCGGAAGCTATACCACCCGGAACATACGAACGTTCTCCTCTTGTTGGTCCATAAGCTTGCGTTACCGATCGGGTACCAACGCCCGATACAAATGAGGAGGTGTTAACTCCTGGATGTGTCCCTAAAACAAAGTTTAGTGCATTTAGAATATATTCTTTTGGGAAATATTGAGGAAATGCAGTGTGCAAAAAATATTGTTTCATCCCAAAGTTCTGGATACCCCAACCAGCACCCCAGATATTTGGTTCATAGGGAACTCCGTATGGTGTTTTTGTGCCTTCTTTTTTTACCTGGACAGCATAGAATTCAGCTTGTTTAGAAAGAAAATTTTTGAATTTTTCATCTGGAATTTCATCAATAATAGATGCTATAATCCATCCAATAGCCTGAAAATTATTTTGAATAAATTCTTGTTGCTGAATTAAATATACTAAATATTTAGAATTTTTAGTAGTATTAAATAATTCCGTTGCAAGTTCAATTCTACCTAAAGAAGGTTTTTTACTATATTTTTTCCATTCCTTTTCCGAAATGCTTAATGCCGCATTTGCCAAAGTATCATTATAATCTTTTAAAACTCGAACTGAAGTAGCTAAAGCGGCAGCAGCTTGAAGAGCTCGTTCAGGATTCTCTTCAGTAAAAACCCATCGGTCGTCTGAAGCACCTTGTTGCCCTATAGGAATATCGGCAACTGAATCGTTGTAAACTATATTATCGCTATGGTTTACAGCATCTCCCAATAAAACATATTGTCTTTTGGTAGGAACTATAATGCCTCGATAAAACTGATCTAAAGAATTATATCCGCCAATTATCGATAATAAACCATGTTCAATTTGTTGTAAAATATCTGGTTTCCCGTCTGGGGTAAGTAATTCTACAGTTTTTGAATGTTGATTGATAAGCGTATTATCATAGTCAATTTTAAATAATTCATAAATACGGGAAAGTCCTTGTACCGTTTCGGCTTGCGATTCTATCCGTAAATCGTAATCTCCGGCATCGTGCCAACCTCCTTGATTGAGCTGAGGTACATGTTCTCCTGATTTAAAATGTGTTAAGGAACTTGTGCCTTGAAGGTACCCATCAAAATGATTCGTATTTATAGGAGCCATTCGAGCATCATCTAAGTGGCAGCGCCCATGCCAAACTTTGTACCGATCGTTAACACGCATATGGCACATTTGTTCTGGTAAGAAATATTCTAAAGTAGGTTGCCAAACATTTCTGTCGAATATTTTTTGACTGATCTGAAAAGGATTGGTGTTGAAGTTTCGATATTTTAATTGATAAATTCCTTCTTCTTTTACATTAGAAAAGTCATATTGATAATAGATATACCGTAAAAAACTGCCCCATTTTTTAGGTAATTTTTTTTCGACAAGTGTATGGCTTCCATCCGGATTTATTTTTTCAAGAATAATAGGTTGAATACTATCTTTTGGATCGGTTTCAATTACTGCAATTTTTTCTTGATTTGGATGATAGCCAACTTGCGATATTTGAACTATAGGATCGTACTTATAATTAGGCAAGGCTTGGGGTGTTACCAACCACTCGATGGCATTTTTTGTTTTATTTGCTGGCACTAAGGAACGTACAATAAACCACCCATTGTTATGAAGCTCCCTTCCATCTAGCAATTCTAAATTTGATGTTCCTAGATTCTCGATGGTTATATGTTGTTCTGAAGTTTCAGGAGCAATATTGAGCTTTTTTCCACTAGCTAGAGGTTGGAGGTGAGAAATACCTTCTTCCGAAATTTTTCCGGGACCGTTGGCTTGGCGATTAAACGTGCCAAATTCCTCATCTAAATAATAGGTTTTTCCGAAGAGAATACCGGGAAATAGCTCAATATTCATTCCTACTTTACCAACCCATTCTTCTGGTAAAGGTTCATCTAAATCGACACTTATTATAAAAGATTTACCTTTTGGTTTAATGTTTAGGTGATAAGAGAATTGAAGATCCGGATACTCAATAGGGTTAAAACCAATCTCATTCTTTCAAGAATCAGGATATTGCATGTGTACGCTAATGGTTTGGGTGTTCCAATCTACTTTTCGGACACCAACTTTTGGAACCGGTTGCCATTGTCCGGGAGTAGGCTGCAAACGTAAATCTCCGTTTGTGGCAATGCGAATGCCATTTTGAATAATACCTACACCGCCCTGATGGCTTTCTGGATAAAAATCGTGAGCTAACATTACATTTACACCATTTCGCTCTAAATATTCTTGATTATTGATAGCGAAATTAGAATCTGGAGATTGGCTAAAACAATTTATGAAAAAGCCTATACAAAAGCTATAAAGTAAAAATTTCATAATCTTAATTTATATTAGAATTAGCAGGATGCCTAATTGTACTTATAATACTATTTTATGAAAGTACTACAGGGGTTTTTTAGAAGATAATAATTATATAAAAAATATAATATCTTTATTTTGCTAAATTTATAATTATGACTATTGGATGCATTTGTGTATTGCTATTATACCGCTAATACGTAAATATAACAAGAATTTAAAATGACTGTTAAACAAGCGTTACTATAAAAATGGTATCCGTTGGCTGTTGATAAAGAAGATTGTGGTTTTATACTGAAATTATTCATAAATAAAAAAAGCTATATCCTTTGGTTAGTGGATATAGCTTTTTTATAATTTTAAAACTAGTTTATTCTTTCCGTCTTTCTCTAAGCTAATTAATCCTTTGCTTTTGGCTCTAGAATCATAAGGCGTAAGTTGCCCATTGCTTAAAAACTTGATTTTATCATATTCTGGGCGAATAAGTTTACCGGTTTTTGGAACGTAAAACCCATATTTTTCATTGGCTGTTAGTTTAAAAATAGGTTCAGTTTTATTCTCGGCAGTTTTCATTTCAGTCATGATAATCTCATCATAACTATTAGGTAATACTTCTTTATTCTCCTGATTAAGCACGCCAACTTTACGGTTTTTTCTACTAATAAAATAATGACCTTGCACGCGTAATTGTCTCTTATAACTTGACGGAATTATAACATTGCCTATCTATAATTCCAAATTTTCATACTTTTTTACATTAAAATAGCGGAGAGCTAGTATTTGAACGCGATCATTAAGTTGCCCCAGGAATTGGCATAGGTTGTTTTTCCCTCTTTTTCTATTTTTAAATAGCGATCATAGAGCAATGGTATTGTATCATATTCCGGTTGCAATACCCATTCAGCTGAATCATTCAGCATTCCATAGTTTCCTACAATGCGCATTAGTTTTTTCTCATTCTTGTATAAGCTTAGCATTCCGTTATTCGTAGGAGAAACGCTGTCTAATGGCTGAAATTCGTGTATCAAATTTTCAAACACGCGTTTTCCATTGGTTTTGATAAAAAAGGTACTACTGTCTTCTTCTACTCGTGCTATACCTTGAAAAAAACGAGAGCTTTTATCGAATGCTACTGTATCGGTAAAAGTTTTAGAATTTTCTGTAGTATGTTGAGATAAGCTTTTAGAGCCATTGCAGGAGTTAAAAAGCGAAATTGAGATTATAAATAGGATGCTATAAATATAGATTGAAGGTGTTTTCATTTTTTATTCTTTCAGTATTAACGAAAAAAAATCTTTTTTCAAAATTCAAAAAGTGTTACTGTAAGGACTATAATTTAATTTATTTAGTTGTATTTGATTAGCTATAATGCCAATTTTTGTTTGATTACAGTGAGGTTTTGTATAATTTATCGCGATCTAAGACAAACAATTTATTTTTTAAAATAAAAAGTCCGTAAGCATCTCCTGTAAAAGTTTTCTCTTTTTTTAAGAGGAAAGGGCTTATGTTTTCTTCTTGATCTACTGAGAAAACAAAAGTAATATATTTATGATTTTGAAAACTTTCAGCGGTAGTAAGCAGTAGTTGATTGTTTTTTGTGTATTCTAGGTTAGAGATGTTTGCATCAGGTCCCAAAACAGAAGTATCTATTTTGTGCCAAGTTTTTCCTCCATCTTTTGTTTTCAGGAGTAAACTTTGTAATCCTGAAATATAACCTTCTTTTTTATTTTTAAATGCTATAGAATTTAAAGATTCACCTTGTTTTCCGCTACGTAATAACAACCAGTTATTTCCTCCATTTTCACTCTGGTATACATTTCCTTTAAAGGTGATTATTAGGATGGTATTATCTGGTAAAATAAATAGATCGCTTAATGAATTATCATCTTTTTTCAATCCATTTAAAGGATTTAATTGCCAATTTTTTCCGCCATTAGTGGTTTTAAGTAAAATGGGGTTTCCACTATTATCGCCAATAATGAAGCCCAAACCTGATTCCGAAAATTTAATTTTATAAAATTTAGGATAGCGTAACCCGTAATTGTTTTTACTTAAGCTACTTACGTCAAAAACTTCCCATTCCTTATCTAAATTTTTATTTCTAAAAATAAAACGAGAAGCACCCACTACAAAAAATTGATTATTATAAATAGTAGTACAATAAAAAGCATTGGCAAAACCTGAGAATGAAAAACTCTTCCAATGCTGCCCTCCATCTTGTGTAGAACTTATTCGTAATCTGGTTCCGCCAACAATAATTCCTGTTTTTTCGTTTTTAAAACTAACGCTATTGTAAAAATGAAAACCAGTATTTTCTACAGAATGCAAAACCTTTACTGTTTTTCCGGTTACTTTATTTTGAAAATGTTCTTGATCAGTAAAGTTTACTGTATTGGTGTCTATTTCAATTTCAGGAAAGTCACTTACTGGTTTGTAGTGTGTTTGAGAATTACATTTTATAAAACAAACACAACAAAATAGTAAGGATACAATTTTAAAATTATTCATTTTTAAGTTTTTTGTTTATCACTTTTATTCAATATCTATTCCATTTAAAATCAACGAACATATTAATTAATGATAGCTATTTTATAGATCAAATATAAAGTTTAATTAATTTTGATTATTTTAAAATGTAAAATATATTTGACTAATTGTAAAGCAAAATTATCAATTTAATTATGGAAAAATCAAAATTGGTTATCTTAGTGATAATGTTCACAATTATTATGTTAGCATTATTTACTTCTAAAAAAAATCCTAAAAATCTATATGAGGTTAAACGAAAATTGAGGTTACTTCCTTTTTGGGCAAAGTATCTAGGTATTGTAATTTCTATTTTAGCACTTATTATTCATTTAGTAGATAAATTCTTTGTTTTAAGTTCATTTTGGCAATTTATTTTAACAGTAGGATTATTAATTATAGGACTTTCAGAAGAAAAAAACGAAGATGAAATGATTATGTCTTTACGGTTGAATGCTATATTTATAGCATTTTTTGGAGGAGTTATTGTACATATTTTATATGTTTTACTAGATATTTTTTTAGGAGGAACTGCAGCATATTTTAGTTCTATGTATGTTACAAACTTTATTATTATTTTATATCTTATAAATTTTTATAGCACAAAAAAAAGAATAAATGAATGAAGAATTCATTAAAAATTGAACGAGCTATTTTAAACTTAACACAGGAAGATTTGGCTAAAAAGATAAATGTTTCTAGGCAAACGATTAATTCGATAGAAAATAATAAATATATACCTTCTACTGTTCTAGCATTAAAATTGTCAAATGTTTTTGATAAACCGGTAAACGAATTTTTTCAATTAGAAGAAAGTGAATAAGCTTATATAAAATAGTAGTGTAGGTGAAAAGTATTGCTGAAAAACAAATCGAATTTTTACTTCAATTCTTATACTCAATTTATAAATTTTAATAAGTTTTTACTTGGAATAATGGTCTTGCCGTAAAAGTTAAAAATAGACTCTTTTTTTGTTTAAAATTAGAATTATAAAATATCAGTAACAATTTATAGTTCAGGAATTCAAGATACATCCACAATGTAATTTAAAATAGGACACCAAAAAGTATGGGGAAAACTGAAATAAATTCAGTTGATAGTTGACGACATACAATTATAAAAGCAGTTACTTTTTATTGAAGCTCCTAATGTAACAGCAGAAATTTAATATTAAAACACCGCTCCCTATTACAAATAAATAAACGGCATATTTTTCAGGGATAATATCACAAATACTTATTATCGCACCAATATATGTCAATAAAAAGCATATTATAAATGCCCAATGTAATTTAGTGGTTATTAATTTCATGGTTAGGTAGATTGGTTAAGCTATTTTAAAAATAAACTATAACTACTTATAAATCAATTATTAATTTATATTATTTTGATTGGATTAAAATAATTTTGATATGTGTTATAATTCTACTCTATAAATAAAAATTCACAGCATTAATAAAGTTTGTATATCAAAATTCCTAGAGTTACTATTTTTTAATTGATACGAATTTATTTTATAAAAAGATAGACTATCGTACTAATAACTTGTAGTTTCAGATTGCTTTGAATTATTGTTATGTGAAAATATCCCTTTTAAAATGCGTATATGGTAAAAAAAGCTATATAAAATTTTAAATTTTTATTGTTTCTTTTTTAAACATTAAAAAAAAGTTGTACTATTGTTTCCATATTAAGCAATAAGACATTTTTACGAAAACCTTGTAAATTATAATAAAATGAAAAGATTTCTACTTCTAGTTTTATGTTTGCCGGCTCTATTTTCTTCCCACGAAAAGAAATCAAATATGTTTTGGGGTAATTGCGAAGATATATCTTCATTTGTTGCAGTATTTGGCAATAATTTAATTTACAATCAATTTTTAGAACTATTATATCCTATTGAATATGAATGATTATTGAAAAGTAAGAATCGAGCGATGTCAATGCGCCATAAATTATTGTCAGATATATAAATTTTAAAACCAAAAACTAAACACAGTATTTCTCATTTTAACCAACATTGAAATGAGATTTTTTTAAATCAATTTTTAAAAGTTTCAAAATGAAGCATTATATGAACAAAAATTTTACTAAAAGAAGCTTAAGCTTATTCTTCGCAGGGTTTTCTTTATTTGTTTCGCAATCGATTTTTGCGCAAGAGGATAAGGATAAAAATTTAAGCACTCAAGATTCCATTGCATTACAGCAAGAATTGAAAGGAGACAAAGAAGTAGAAGGAAAGAAAAATGGAGGCGATCGAAATGTGATGTTAAATGCATCTAGTAATTCAGGCCCTAGAGATGTTAATATTGGTTTACCAGGAAGTGTGGGAGGTATAACTATTCTCGAAAACGATTTACCTGTGGTTTATTTCTTTTGGCCAGAATTACCTAATAAAACGTGGAGACAAAGTGTAAGTCTTCAAAAAACTGGTCTGTTAAAGATGGATCAATTAGCCAGTACAATGGGAGATTTAGGTTTTGCTGTTAATTCGTATACACAAACCGGTACTGAAGATTTTCATATAAAAGGAAAACTATCAGGAAGTCATTTTGGTTGGTTTCAAGGTGATGTAAATGTATCAGGACCTATTTCTGATAATGGTTGGTCGTATACTTTAGGGGCATTTGTGAATTTTGATCCAAGTACCTACGATTTAGGCTATAACAATTATGCCGATCAAACTAAAATATTTAGAGCAGGGCTAACTAAGCGTTTTAAAGAAGGTAAAGGAGAATTTAATATTTCTTATAAATATGCAGATTCTTATACTACTACTAACTATGCGGTTATAGAATATGGGCCAAATGGAGAAGCTAACGAAATTGACGATTTTAGAATTGGACGTGATTCTTATACCGTGAGAGATGGAAGAATTCGTTTTAAGGATATAGATGGTGGTGATTATTATTGGGCATCAATGGATGGTAAAGAAAATACCAATAAATCTCAAAATTTAGATATTTTTGGTAATTACCTAATGGATAATGGATGGAATTTTAAATACTCTACACGTTTACATTTAGCAAAGGCTTCTTTATTGAATAGTATTCCTTTAAGTATACTTAGTAATGATAAAGATAAGAATGATCCAAAATATAAAGAGTTTAGATATCCATCTACTGGAGAATTATATGAAGGACCGGTAGGAACTCAATTAGGGATGAATAGTCCGGAAATATCTACAACAGCAATTATGGGAAGATTTTCTATAAATAAAAAAATAGATAATCACAATTTAACTTTTGGAGTTTTAGAGCAATATTATCATATAGATAATTATTTATCTAATCGTTCTCTTTTCTTTCAAACCGTAGAAAATCAACCACAACGGTTAATTGGTTATGGCAAAGATGAAGAGAATCAATCTTTAGTGCAAATTACAGATGAATATGGTTTTTATGGATATAACGGGGGCGCAGAGTTCCATACAGGAACTGAAAATAAATTGGCAGTATATGGTAGTGACGATTGGAAAGTAAATGATCGTTTAAATTTAAGTTATGGTTTATTCTTGAGGCATCAATATATAAATGGAGAATATTCATTGACCCCTAGGAGTCAGGGTTTTACTATTCAAGATGCAGAAAAAGATCCTATTGATAAAAATTGGTTTCATATAGCAGGGAAATTAAATGCAACTTATAATTTGACTAAAAAATTCGGACTTTTGGCTAATTTTCAATATACCGAAGAAAATGGTAGGTTAGAAAGTTATTCTGCAGCAGCAGTTCCAAATACTAAAACTAGTAAAAGTCCATTAGGTGCCTTTGGAGTATTTTATAATGAAAATTGGATTAGCTTAGTATCTCAGGTTACCTATTTAACTAAAAATAACTATTTAAAGCGTTTCAATTTAGTAAATCCCAAAAATGATACTGAGCAACAACAAACGCCTACGAATTACGATATCGAAACTTTAGGGTGGACTACAGATGTTGTACTAACTCCATTTAAAGGTTTCAGTTTTCATGGTTTGCTAACATTGCAAGATCCACAATATAAAAATTTTACTTTTAATGCATTTGGAGAAGACGTAGATGATAGTGGTAAAACCGTATTAGAAATTTCTAAAGTTTTAATTGAATTGGATCCTAGTTATACCTATAAAGATTGGAGAGTTTGGGCAAGTTTTAGATATTTTAGTGAACAATACGCCAATATAAATAACGCGCTGACCTTCGCACCTAGATGGGAGAATTTTGGAGGTGTAAATTACAAATTAAATGATCATTTAAATTTTGGTCTTACGCTGGTTAACTTCTTAAACCAAGTAGGTGCTAAAGGAACTATTAATGGAACTGAGTTAGTTAAAGATCCAGAAGAGTATTACGGAAGATTGTTAACTGCTTCGTACATCCGTCCGTTTACTGCACAACTTTCAGTAAGCTTTAATTTTTAGAAATCAACAAGACTAAAAGCATTCAATTTTGAATGCTTTTGGTTTTTTGTAAAATCATAGTTATGAAAACAAAAACTTTCTTGTTACTAAGTTTAGCTTTAGGGATCCAAATAGGATTTTCACAAGAAGCTAAGGATATAAAAACCCTCACCAGTAAATCAGGAACCGTTTTAGGCTACAGTAAAAATTCTGGAGTTAAAATCATTAAAGACAATGGAGAATCTTTTAAAGATTTAAATAAGAATGGAAAATTAGATTCTTATGAAGATTGGCGGCTTCCTGTAGAAAAGCGGGCTAAAGATCTGGCGTCTAAAATGTCTGTTGAACAAATTGCCGGTTTAATGTTATACAGTAAACATCAATCTATTCCGGCTGGTGAAATTGGTTTTGGAGCAGGAACCTATAACGGAAAGCCTTTTTCTGAAAGCGGAGCGAAAGCTTCAGCAATTTCAGATCAGCAAAAGCAATTTTTAAAAGACGATAATTTACGCCACGTTTTACTTACTGCTGTTAAATCGCCGGAAGTTGCCGCCAAATGGAACAATAATGTACAGGCCTATGTAGAAAGCTTAGGTTTGGGAATTCCCGCAAATAACAGTTCAGATCCACGAAATACAGCTACAGTTACTTCAGAATTTAATGCCGGGGCAGGAGGGACGATCTCCCTATGGCCTGATGGCTTAGCTATGGGAGCGACCTTTGATCCAGAGTTGGTAAGACAATTTGGAGAGATAGCCGCTAAAGAATATCGTGCTTTAGGGATTACTACCGCACTTTCACCGCAAATAGATTTAGGAACCGAGCCACGCTGGTATCGTATCGCTTATGTATTTAGCGAATCGCCAGAACTGGTAAAAGCGATGGGGAAAGCCTATGTTGAAGGATTTCAGACTTCAGGTAAAAATACTGAAATCAACAGTGGTTGGGGATATGAAAGTGTAAATGCAATGGTTAAACACTGGCCGGGTGGTGGTCCGGAAGAAGGAGGTCGTGATGCTCACTGGGCCATGGGAAAATTTGCAGTTTATCCGGGAGATAATTTTAAAGACCATTTAAAACCTTTTACCGAAGGTGCTTTTAAATTGGATGGAGGTACTCAAAAAGCAGCTGCCGTAATGCCTTACTATACGATTAGTTTTGATCGGGATGATATTTATAACGAGAATGTAGGGAATGGTTTTAGTAAATATATGATTACTGAACTGCTTCGCGACAAATACGGGTACGACGGTGTGGTGTGTACCGATTGGCTAATCACTGCCGATGAAGGGAAAACTCCGGGAACTTTTGCCGGAAAACCTTGGGGAACTGAAGCACTTAGTGTGGCTGAACGTCATTATAAAGTACTAAAAGCAGGAGTAGACCAATTTGGTGGAAATAACGAAAAAGGTCCGGTTTTAGAAGCTTACCAAATGGGCGTTAAAGAATTTGGTGAAGACTATATGCGTAAGCGCTTTGAACGTTCTGCGGTACGTTTACTGAAGAATATCTTTAGAACCGGATTATTTGAAAATCCATATTTAGAGATCCAAGAAACCAAAGAAATCGTTGGTAATGTAGAATTTATGCAGGCTGGTTACGAAGCGCAGGTGAAATCTGTCGTAATGCTAAAAAATAAAGATCAGGTATTGCCGATTAAAGAAAAGAAAACCGTTTACATCCCTAAAATTTATACGCCAATTTCAACCGATTGGTGGGGTATTCCTACGCCGGCAACATTTGATTATCCGGTAGATTTAGAATTGATCAAAAAGTATTACAAGGTCACAGATAATCCAAAAGAGGCAGATTTTGCACTGGTTTTTGTGAGAAATCCACAAACTAAAGAAGCCGGTTATAGCGAAGTAGATCGTAAAGAAGGTAGTAATGGTTACGTGCCTATTTCTCTTCAATATGAAACCTATACCGCAACAACCGCCAGAGAAAAAAGTATTGCTGCCGGAGATCCTGTGGTAGATCCAGAAATTACCAATCGTTCCTACAAAGGAAAATCGTCTACCTCTTCAAACATCATGGATTTAAGAACGATTGAAGATACCAAAATGTTGATGGGTGATAAACCGGTTATTGTTTCGGTAACAGCAAATAAACCGATGATTTTTAGTGAATTTGAATCTCAGGTAGAAGGAATTGTTCTCAACTTTGGGATTTCAACCCAAGCAGTAATGGATATTGTTTCGGGAAAACAAGAACCTTCAGGATTATTGCCTTTACAAATGCCAGCCAATATGGAAACGGTAGAAGCACAACAAGAAGATGTGCCTTTCGATATGATTCCGTATCAAGATTCAGAAGGCAATACATATGATTTCGGTTTCGGTTTAGACTGGAATGGCGTCATAAAAGATAAAAGAACTTTAAAATTTAAAAAACAATAAAAATGAAAACTAAAATTATAGCTTTCTTGGGATTGTTATTGGCTGTTTTTCAGTTGTCTGCCCAAGATGAGGTGATCAAACTTTACGATGGAAAAGCGCCCGGTTCTGAAGATTGGAATTGGGAAGAAGCACAAAAATTTTCCGATTTATTTAAAACTGAAGTGGTGTATAATGTCACCGATCCTTCGTTATTGGTTTTTAAACCAGAAACTCCAAACGGAACAGCAATTATAATCGCTCCTGGCGGAGGTTTTCAAACCTTATCAATCAATCGGGAAGGTATCGATCTAGCTAAAGAATTAGCTTCAAAAGGGGTAACTGCGTTTGTATTAAAATATCGTTTAGTGCATTCTAAAACAGATTCTCCTGCAAAAGAATTAATGGAAAGTTTAAAAGATCGCGCTGATTTTGATGCGAAAAGAGTTAAAATCAAAAAATTGGCAGGGCAAGATATGCAAGCTGCTTTAAAGTATGTAAGAGATAATGCAGCTCAATTTAATATAGCTAAGGATAAAGTGGGAGTGATTGGATTTTCTGCCGGAGCTACTGTAGCTTTAGAAAGTGTGCTTAGAAGTGCAAGTAAAGCAACACTTCCTAATTTCGCAGCTTCACTTTATGGAGGACCTAGCGACGATTTAATGGCTCAGGATATTCCCAAAGAAATTCCATTATTTATAGCTGCCGCCAGCGACGATCAGTTAAAACTAGCTCCAAAAAGTATAGCTCTTTATAATAAATGGCTAGCAGCCGGATATCCGGTAGAATTGCATATGTATGCCAAAGGCGGTCACGGGTTTGGAATGGGAACTCAAAATTTACCGGTAGATTCTTGGTATAAGCGATATGAAGATTGGTTAACTCAATATAAATACCTCAATAAATAATAGCATATGAAAATGAACAAACTAAAGCTTTTAGCTTTTGTAGTATTAGGCTCTTTACAGCTGGCAAATGCTCAAAAAGCACCTCAATTAGGAAAAGCTGCTGTAGATAAAGTAATCCAGGCAATGACGCCAGAAGAAAAGGTAGAATTATTAGTGGGACCTGGGATGCCTGGTTATGCAGGTTTGGTACCTCTAGAGGGAGAGCCTGATGTACGTGTTTTAGGGCAAGCCGGAGGAAATGAAGAAGTGAAGCGTTTAGGAATTCCTAAGACTGTTTTTGCTGATGGTCCTGCCGGACTAAGAATTCAGCCAAAAAGAAAAAATAATCCTAATACCTATTATGCCACTGCATTTCCTGTAGGAACTGCTTTAGCCTCTTCTTGGAATACCGATTTAATTGAAGAAGTGGGAAAAGCCATGGGAGAAGAAGTAAAAGAGTATGGTGTAGATGTATTATTGGCTCCTGCGTTAAACATTCATAGAAACCCCTTAAACGGAAGAAACTTTGAATATTATTCTGAAGATCCTTTGGTTTCCGGTAAAATAGCTTCTGCTTATATCAAAGGAATCCAGTCACACGATGTAGGTACTTCCGTAAAACATTTTGCAGCAAATAATCAAGAAACTAATCGTTTATCGGTTAATGCCCATATTAGCGAGCGTGCGATGAGGGAAATTTACTTACGTGGTTTCGAAATTGCCATAAAAGAAGCCAATCCGTGGACAGTGATGACTGCTTATAATAAAATTGATGGTACGTATGCTTCCGCCAATGAAGATTTATTAATCAAGGTGTTAAGAGATGAATGGGGCTATAAAGGAATGGTGATGACCGATTGGTTTGGCGGCTATCCGGGTTTCGCTGCTATTAATGAGAAAGGTAATGTAAGTGATGTTATAGCGCAAATGGAAGCCGGTAACGATTTGTTGATGCCGGGAACACAAGCCCAAAAAGAAGCTTTACTAAAAGCTATTAAAGAAGGTAAGGTAGATGAGGCGGCTATAGATAGAAACCTGCGTCATATTTTAAATTATATTTTAAAAACGCCAACGGTAGAAAACTATAAGTATAGCGATAATCCAGACTTAAAAGCACACGCTGAAGTAACGCGTAATGCCGCTACTGAAGGAATGGTGTTGTTGAAAAATGAAGAAAAAACTTTGCCTTATACCAATAAATCAGGTACCGTTGCTCTTTTTGGAAATACTTCCTACGATTTTATTGCTGGAGGAACTGGAAGTGGTGATGTAAACGAAGCCTATACCGTTTCGTTATTGGAAGGATTAAAAAATGCTGGGTATAGCATCGATCAGGATTTAGAAAAAACCTACGTTCCTTTTGTAAAAGCAGCTACCGAAAAGGAAATGAAACGTCGTGCAGCAGAAGGGTTATTGGCCGCTGTACAACGTATTCCAGAGATGCCGCTGGCAAAAGAAATGGTAACTGAAAAAGCAGCATCTTCTGAAGTTGCCGTAATTACCATAGGTAGAAATGCCGGTGAGCAACACGATAGAAAAATAAACAATGATTTCTATTTAGGTCAGGATGAAATAAAAATGATCAATACCGTTAGTGATGCCTTTCATGCTGAAGGTAAAAAAGTGATTGTGATTTTAAATATTGGTGGCGTTATTGAAACCGCCAGCTGGAAAGATAAAGTTGATGCCGTTTTATTAGCTTGGCAACCTGGGCAAGAAGGAGGAAATTCTGTTGCCGATGTAATTTCTGGGGTTAAAAATCCTTCCGGAAAATTAACAATGACTTTTCCAATGGATTATAACAACGAGCCTTCTGCAGCTAACTTCCCAGGAGTTCCTGCTAACGATCCTAAAGAGGTATTTTACAAAGAAGGCATTTATGTTGGTTATCGTTATTTCAATACTTTTAATGTAAAACCCTCTTATGAATTTGGTTTTGGTGATTCGTATACCACGTTTGAGTATTCAGATATAGCATTCAGCAATAACAATTTTAAAGATGAGATCAAAGTTTCAGTAAAAGTTACCAATACGGGAAATATTGCTGGGAAAGAAGTAGTTCAGGTATATGTTTCTGCGCCTTCAAAAATGCTTGATAAACCTTCAGAAGAATTACGAGCTTTTGGAAAAACTAAATTGCTCCAACCCGGAAAATCTCAGAAGTTAACATTCACTTTAAAGGCAAAAGATTTAGCTTCTTTTGTAGATGCTAAAAGTGCCTGGATTGCTGAAAAAGGAATCTATACCGTAAAAATTGGAGCCTCTTCTTTAGACATTAAAACCGCTAAAAATTTCAATTTATCTAACGACATCACCGTAGAGAAAGTTAATAATACTTTTGATCTTGATGTAGATATGGAAACCCTGAAGAATTAGTTCTTTTAAGATCATAACTAAAAAAGCCTTATCTTCTGATAAGGCTTTTTTTATGTTTTGAAATTTTTAAATCGAATTATTCAATTTTACATTATTTTACAAGTGTTTATTTTCTAATAATTTATAAATCGTAATTTTTTTATCGTTATTAAAATTGGTAATTTAATAGATGACCAAAACATCAACCAAAATTATCAAATTATGAAAATAAAATATTTTCTACTTTCAATGTTAAGTGTTTCTTTGTTAGTGGGTTGTCAGCGAAAACAAAAAGATTTCACTAAAACGATTACGGTAAAAAATAAGTTAGGTTTTAATCGAGAAGAGGTAGTAAGTATTTCTAAACAAAAGCTTACTAAATTTTTAAAAAATAATAATCCAGAATATTTACACATCAAGAGAGTAGGAGATTCTTCATTTTTGAGAAAACAGTGGATTGATAATGATCTTGATGGTAATAACGATGCGTTTCTTTTTTTAGCAGAAGTCAGCGCAAATTCAACAGTTCAATATGAATTAGTTTTAGATAGCACCGTTACAGAACCTGAAAGTGATGTTGTTGCTTATTCACGTTTTGTTCCAGAAAGAACAGATGATTATACTTGGGAGAACGATAAAGTAGCTTTTAGAACGTATGGACCTAAAGGTCAAGAGGGATTTTTAAAAGGTGTATCAGGTAGTACTATGTCTAGCGGAATTGATCTTTGGCTTAAGCGTACCTCAAAATCAATAATTAATGATTGGTATGAAGGATATCAAAAAGATCCTCGTTATTATCATGTAGATCGGGGAGAAGGTTACGATCCCTATCATGTAGGGAATAGTAGAGGAACAGGTGGAATTGGCGTTTGGGAGAACGATAGTTTGTATGTTTCAAGAAATTTTACCAGTTATAAAACAATTGCTTATGGTCCACTTCGTACTGTTTTTGAATTAAGTTATGCACCATGGTCGCCTTATAATGTGAATGAAACAAAACGCATTACGTTAGATTTAAGAAGCAATTTTTCGAAGTTTGAGTTAACACTTTCTGCGGATGATTCAATACCTAATTATGCAATTGGAATTAGTTTACATGAAAACAAAGGAGTATATGCTATTTATGAAGATGAAGGTTGGCTTAGACATTGGGAAAAAATTGATGGAACTCTTGTGGGGGAAGGTATCGTAATGAATCCAGAAGAGATAGATTCTGCTTTTGCTAGAAAAACAGAAGTTTCAGATCAAAGTAATTTATTAGTTATTGCTAAGCCAACTCAAAAACTAACTTATTATGCTGGTTTTGCTTGGGTAAAAGCAGGAAATATAACTACTGTAGAGGGTTGGGATAAAAAGTTAAAACAAAAAGCGAAAGAATTGCAAAATCCACTAGAGATAAGTTTTGAATAAGAACAAGAAATTAAAAAAAGGTAGTTTAAACTACCTTTTTTTAATTAATTCGTAGTGATTCGTACAACTTGGTAATAGCTGTATTTAGCTCATTAGCTATTTTATTCTTTTTCAGAATAGCATCAATAAGTTTATTTTCTCTTGTATTTATATAGAAGATTGAACTTTCACCAACTTCAAATAAACGTTTTTCTGCAGCAACCATTACTTCACTATCACTAACAATATCATTAGTAATTTGCAATTGCTCTTGTAAACTAAAAATCTCTTGTTCGGTGGCTTTTACTTTATTCGTTAATTTCCAGCGGCTTTGTTTAATTTTATATTCTGCCTGATCTCTTTTCGCCTTTGCTAATTTTAAATCTCCACGTTCTTTTCTTAAAAATAATGGGAGTTTAACTTTTAAACCAGCTTTATAATTGTCGGTAGAAATATAATTAGTTTCATCGATTTCTGGAGATAAGAAATTGTACTCTAAATTAATAGTCGGTAATAAATTATTCTGTTTTAATTTAACATCGAGATTATACGAATCTAGATCGTATCCTAAAGAGCGTAATTTCGGGTGATTCGTAAGATCATTAGCATTGCCTAATAATTGTTCAATTTCTAATACATCTTTAAAATTAATAACATCGGCCATTGGCTGTAAACGATCTTCTAGTTCTAACGGAATATTATCAATCCATAAATAGTTGCTAAGTTTTAATTTTGCTTTTTGAAGTTTTAATTCAGCTTGTTTTAACTCTAATTCTCTTTTTCTAACTGTAATTTTTGTTTCGACGGTATCTATTGCCGGAGTTTCTCCTAAACGACTAGATTTTGCTACACCTTCATATCGGATCTTAGCATTTTCTAAAAACTCCTCAATTACTGTTTTATTCTGAAAATAATATAGCCAATCTGCATAAGTTTGTGCAGCTTCAGCTATTATACTAGCTACCATAATATCACGCTGTACCAGTGTTTTCTTTTGAAGAATTTTAGCTTGGCGCAGTGCATTCATTCTATCGTTATATAATAATCCTTTTGCTAAGGATATACTAACTCCGGCACTCCAAATACCATTTTCGGGAGTTGTATGCTCAGGATTTAAATAATAGCCTTCGTTTTGTTCGTAACCAGCTTTTAGATCTATACCGTACCATGTAGGGATTTTAAAACTTCCTTTCCATAAGGAATAGTATTCAGTTTCCTTAAAGTTTTTCTCTTTCATGCTCCCAGTCAATGTAGGATCAAAAGCACCTCTAGATTTTAATAATTTGGCTTCTGCAGCAGTAATTTCTAAATCTGCCTGAGCAACAATAGGATGGTATTTTTTTACCATGGCTAGAAATTCTTCTAAAGAAAAAACTTCTTCAGTTTCTTGAGCATAACTGGTATTAAATACTCCTATAAATGTTATAATAACAATTGCGATTTTTTTCATAAAGGGTGATAATTATTTCGCTTTACTTTTCGCTTTTGTATTTACTTTAGATTGGGTTGTGTTTTCCCCACTTTTGTAAAAGTTAGGCGGGAATCCATTCAATTTTCGCCATAGTTCATACCAAATAGGAACATCATCTAATAAGGCAATTGTTCTTGCACCGGAGCCTACGCGTAATGCCTCTGGCCATTCATGATTGTCTTTTATATCTGGAGCTAGTAAAATTCGATATTTACCATTTGGGCTAATAAAGTTTTCTATAGCTACAATTTTACCTCCATAAGTCCCATAAGTAGCATTAGGCCAACCGCTAAATACAATTGCAGGCCAACCATCAAATTGAACTTGAACGTGATCTCCAATGTTTAATAATGGAAGATCTATAGGATTCACAAAAGTTTCTACAGCAATTTCAAAATCGGAAGGCATAATAGTTACCAATTTTTGGCCGGCTTTAAAAGTTTCACCTATTCCATTTATTATTGCTCTGTTTATATATCCATTTTGAGGTGCTTTTATATAAAGCATTCCTTCTCTTATTGAATAATTGGATAATGAATTCTCCAATTTTGAAACTTCGGAAATAGCATTAAATTTTGATGAATTAGAGGTGGAAATTTCTCCTTCTAATTTACTAATCTTATCATCATAAGAAGCTTCAATTCTATTAATTTCCATTTCTGCATTTAAAACTTCGTTTTGGCTAGTTAATAATTTATTTTCTTGGCTTATTAATTTAGCTTGGGTTTCTTGAAGTTTAGATTCTTTAGTTTCTAGATCTAATCTAGATTTTAGCCCATCTTCGTATAAATTTAAAGTACGGTTGTATTGACGTTTAGCAATTTTTAAATTTATTTTTGAGGCTTCTAATGTAATACTATCACTAACCGTTTTAAGGTTTGCTTGTTTTAATTTATTTCTAGTCTGTTTTAATTTTAAAACACGCTCTTTTTTTACGGCAATTAATTGATTTCTAATTGAATTTATTTTTTCGTTATACGAGCTTACTGAACTTGTTTTTGATTCTAATTGTTCATTAGTACGTTCTACTAACTTCGGATCGAAATATTCACTTTTAATTTCTGTAATATGTAAAAGTGTATCTCCTTTTTTAACATAGTCTCCTTCTTGAATATACCATTTTTCTATTTTACCAGGAATAGGGGATTGTATGGTTTGTGGGCGCTGATTTGGTTTTAAGGTTGTAACATAACCGTTACTTGTTATACTTTGCGTCCAGGGTAAAAATAAAAGTACTATAAGAGATATAGATGTCCCTAGTAGGATTTTAGAAAGTAATCGATGATGTTCTCTTTTTTTGATAAGAGAAAATGCACTGAAATCAGTAAAATCTTCTTTATAGTTGGGATCGGATTTTGGAAAATTTAGCATTCTTTTCAGTTTACGATTTAGTTAAACTCAATGTTTCAAATGGCCCTGTTAATGGAGATTGGCTGCCTAAAAACAAACAAATGTTATTATCATTTACATAGTTAAGAAGCGCTTCTTTATCATTTTTAGTAGTTATAAAGCCTTCTTCTATCATTAAAATATGGGGTTTTTTTAATAAAGCACGTAGTAAACATATTTTCCGAATACTATTATCACTTAATTTTTTATAGCCCGGAAAAATATAAGTGCTTAGTGTATTAGGTAGAGCTTGGATTTCTTCTAGAATATTAAATTTCTGAGCTAATTCATAAACTGTATTTTGATCCATTTTAGGATTACTTAGGCTGATGTTTTCCCAAACGGTACCTTCAAAAACTTGATCTGAATTTAAAACTAAAGCAATTTTATTTCGATATTCATCTAAATTGATGTTGCTTATTTCTTCATGATTAAAAAATATTTTTCCTTTTTTCGTGCGTTTCATTCCAGACATATATTGGAAAAGGCTATTGGTAACCACTTGGTTGGTAACTACATTAATAGCCATATTTCTTGTAACAATTATATCTTTTGCTTTGTAATTCCAGATTTTTAAATCTTCAATACGTAGTGGAAATAGTTGAGCAGTATGTCCATTCCCGTTAGATTTTCTATCTAATTTTTGATCGCTTACTTCGCTTATTTTTTCAACAGCAGTAACTACATCGTAAATAGTTTCAAGACTAAAACCTATTTTTTCTACAGAGTTAATTACCATTACAATAATAATTTCTGCAGCAACAAATTGTCCAATGTTCATCTGTTGGTTTAAAACCAGCAAACCACCAATAAGTAATAAACCTAATGTTACAATTACTTTAAAGAGAACCATTTGTTTAAATTGGTTCTTAACAATTCCAAAATGGGATTGTCTTTCCTTTAAGTAACTTTCTACTAATTCATTATTTTTATTTTGCTCATATTCATCCGGATAAATTTTAAATATTTTAAAATTTGCAGCTACTTGTTGTATCCAAAAAGCGATATGATATTTCTTTTTAGACTCTAAAATACTACTGTTAACCGCTTTAGTTAGAGTAAATTTAAATATGATATACATTAAAATAACTAGAGCTATACCAAATGCTATAAAAAATGCATGGTATAAGGATAGTAAGATAAGTCCAAAAAATATTTGAATAACAGCTGCCGGAAAGTCTAGCAATAGTTTTTGTAATCCTTTTTGAAGTGTAAGAACATCAAAAAACCGATTCGCTAATTCTGGAGGATACCGCTTTTCTAGTTCCCTAACTCTAATTTTTGGAATTTTATGAACGAATTCGAAAGAAGCTCTAGCAAATATTTTTTCTTGTATATTTTCTACAATATCTAATTGTAAAACCTGTAGGGCTCCAACAAAGCCAACACCAATGGTTACTAATACGGTAAGTAAAATCCAAGAGGTTGAAACTTGAGCTCCTTGAAGCATATTTATAATGGCTTGTATACCAAGCGGGAGTGTTAGACTGATAAGTCCCGTAAAGAGTGCATAATAAAGCACTTGGAGAATGTCTTTTTTCTCCAATTTCAATACATCAAGAAGTTTCTTCCAAGGGGAGATGTTTTGTTTTGTCATGGGGTTATTGAATAGTTTTGAATACTAATTGTTGAAAAAAATCGGTTACAAAATTTTCGGATTTTGAATTTTCGTCTGATAGCTCACTGAAATGCTGACCTAAATAATGATGCTGAAGTGATCCATGTAAAATATTAGTAGATAATGTTTTTGGAAATTCATATTCTGGTTTAACGGCAGCTATAAGTCGGCTTAAACGGTTAGTTAGACGTTCGTAAATTTCGAAATAACCATTTTTGTTTTCTGTATCTATATCTTTTGTTTGGAAAACTTTAGAATATTCTTGAATAACAATAAAATGAAGCTCTTCTTCATTAATAAATCCAAAGGTTTCATCTTTTTTAGGCTTCTCAGTAACGGCAATTATAGCTCTACGTAAAACCTCTTCTTTATCCTCTATATTATTAGTTTTAAAAACCAACTTATATTCTATCCAACCCCAATACCAAGAGATCAAATATAACAATAGCTTGTGTTTGTTTTCAAAATATCTATAAATAGAACTTTCATTAGAAGCAATATGGTCGGCTAATTTTTTAAAAGTAAAGCCTTCTAAACCTTGTTTTTGAATTAAAGAAATAGCGTTCTCTAAAATTCGACGCCCTAATTTTGAACTTTGGGGATCCTTAATAAAAATATTTTCAGGTATAGATAATCTAAAATTAGAATGGAATGAATTCATTTCAATATAAAAAATATTACACACAAATATAAAAGTAATACTTTTAATTCATAAAAAAATATCTAAATTATTATATTAAATAAATATTT
>NZ_JBLXIB010000015.1:0-67223 GCF_048269745.1 Zunongwangia sp.
TTTTACACGTCCTAAAGGCAAGGCTATGGGAGGTGACGCAGGATTTCATCGTGAAGTTTCTATAGATAGTCTAAAGTTTAACGAAGATGGTTCGATCATTGAAGTTAAACCAACTCTAGAAGGAATAGCACCCCTAGAATGAGAAAATGAGAAATTTGCTTACATGGTGTGTTTTTGTGTTGGTTTTTTCAGGAGTTATTTCTTGCAAACAAACTTCTTCTGAAGATAATTCAGAGAAGGCTTCAGGTCTCAATTCCGAAGAAAAAGCTAAGGAAATAATGGCCGCTTATTTAATGGTCTATTTTAAGGATAACGATCATAGCTTGCACATGGCTTTAAGTAAAGACGGTAAGAGTTTTAGTGATATTAATGATGGCAAAGCCGTAATTGCCGGCGATACTATTGCAGAGCAAAAAGGAATTCGCGATCCTCATATTTATCGTGGCCCGCAAGGCAACTTTTACTTGGGAATGACCGATCTTCATATTTTTGCAAAACGTGACGGCATTCGAGAAACCGAATGGCAGCGCGATGGCGATACATATGGATGGGGAAACAATCGCGGATTTGTACTGATGAAATCCAACGATCTAATTCACTGGAGCAAAGCAAATATTCGTTTAGATCAATCTTTCTCTGGTTTAGATGAAATTGGCGCTGCCTGGGCACCAGAGACGTTATTCGATAAAAAAGCGGGTAAATTTATGCTGTATTATACTATGCGAATGGGTAATGAGCGTAATCAGATGTACTATTCGTATGTAAACGATGATTTTGATAGTTTGTTGAGTGCACCAAAACTGATTTTTGAGTATCCAAAAGAAGTATCTTATATCGATGCCGATATTAGTGAAATTGAAGGGAAATATCATATGTTTTACACTCCACATGATGGTATGCCGGGCATAAAGCAGGCGGTTTCTTCTGAAATTAATAAAGGATATAAGTACCAGGAAAAATGGATTGATAAAGAAACAGAGGCTAGTGAAGCTCCAAACGTATGGAAAATTATTGGTGAAGATAAATGGATTTTGATGTATGATATCTACGGAATTCAGCCGCATAATTTTGGATTTTTAGAAACAACAGATTTTGAAAATTTTAAAAACCTTGGACATTTTAACGAAGGAGAAATGAAGGCCACTAATTTTTCTTCTCCTAAACACGGTGCGGTGATTCATCTTAGCCAAAAAGAAGCTGAAACTCTGGCTGATCATTGGAAGTTTGATTTTTAAAATAGAATTATGAAATTAAGATTTGGTTTATTATTCCTATTATTTATTTCACAAATATCGATCGCCCAGGATAGTATGGATGCGTATCTTTTTGCTTATTTTGAAGGAAAAGGAAAAGGCGAACTTCAGGAGCAGTTACGATTTGCAGTAAGCAGAGATGCTAAAAACTGGAAAGCTTTAAATAATAACCAACCTATTATAGGTTCAGATAGTATTTCGAATTCCGGCGGTATTCGTGATCCTCATATTCTAAGAAATGAAGGTCAGTTTTTTATAGTTGCTACAGATATGTTCACCATAAAAAACGGCTGGGGAAGTAACCCTGGAATCGTTTTAATGCATTCCGATAATCTGATAGATTGGAAAACTTCAGCAATAGATTTTAAAAAACAGTTTCCTGAAACTTTTAAAAATGTACAATGGGTATGGGCACCACAAACTTTTTACGATAAAGCCAAAGATAAATACCTAATCTATTTTACGATTCGATTTGAAGGACAGGATAATCTTGATTTTTATAGTGCGTATGCCAATAGAGATTTTACCGGATTTGAAAGTGAACCTACTTTAATGTTCAGAGCTAAATATGGTGCAATAGATGGTGATATCATTTATAAAGATGGTCTTTATCATCTGTTTTATAAAGGAAATACAAAAAATGAAGAAGGAGAAGAAATAA
This sequence comes from Zunongwangia sp., assembly GCF_048269745.1. Lineage (NCBI taxonomy): Bacteria > Pseudomonadati > Bacteroidota > Flavobacteriia > Flavobacteriales > Flavobacteriaceae > Zunongwangia > Zunongwangia sp. The sequence goes on from NZ_JBLXIB010000015.1 coordinate 1,915, forward strand.
AAAATGGAATTCAGCAGGCGGTTAGTAAATCTTTGGAAGGGCCATGGAAAGAAGATTTTAAATATTTAGATGCCTATGCCGGTACAAAAACACATGTAGAAGGATCTTCTGTATTTAAGCTGAATGATAGTAAAGAATATATTTTAATGTACGACCTGTATTCTAGTGGTCGTTATGAGTTTCAGAGAAGTAAGGATCTTTTTAATTTTTCAGAAGAAACCGAAAGTTTTACTAAGGATTTTTTTCCACGTCATGGTAGTGTAATTGGTATTACTGAGGTTGAATTAGAGCGACTTGATAAGAAATGGGGTGGTGTACCCGAAAAAAATAAATTAATATTTAAGATTAATGAAATTAAGAAACATTTTTTTAGTGATAATATGTTCACTTTTCGCAGTGAACACTTATGCGCAGCAAGATTCATCTGTAGTTTTTAAACCTACTCAAAATCCAATTTTTACGCATAAATACACAGCAGATCCAGCTGCTCTTGTAGAAGATGATGTTTTGTGGTTGTTCACAGGACATGATTATGAAGGTGGACAAAAAGGTTATAAGATGAAGGATTGGCTCGTATTTTCAACAAAAGATATGAAAACCTGGAAAGAACATCCCATCCCTTTAAAAATTACCGATTTTAAATGGGCAACTAGTGGTGATGCTTATGCTGGTCATGTTGCTAAAAGGAATGGAAAATATTACTGGTATATTAGTACCAATTGGAATGGAATTGGAGTGGCAGTAGCCGATAAGCCAGAGGGGCCTTATAAAGATGCATTGGGAGAACCACTATTGACCAATGAAGATTGTTTCGCTTCATCGCATAACTGGACGTGTATAGATCCTGCAATTTTTATTGATGATGATAATCAACCATGGATTTTTTGGGGAAATGGGGTTTGTTATTATGCAAAGCTTAAGGACAACATGATCGAGATCGACGGAGAAATCAAGAAAATAGATTTTGAAGGTTTAAATTTTACCGAGGCACCTTGGGTGCATAAGGCTAATGGAAAATATTATCTGACGTATGCTACAGGTTTCCCCGAAAAAATAGCTTATGCCATGGCCGATGATATCGAAGGGCCTTATGAGTATAAAGGAATCTTAAACGAAATTGCAGGGAATAGCAATACCAACCATCAGTCAATCGTAGAGTTTAATGACGACTGGTATTTTATTTATCATAATGGGGGTATTCAAACCGATGGTTCCAGTTATAGTAGATCTGTTTGTATTGAAAAAATGGAATACAACGAAGATGGAACTATAAAACCAATTGTTATGACTACTAAAGGAATTTATAAAGAAGAATAAATTATTCATTTGCTTCTAAATTCTAGAAATTACTCAACTGCCAGAAACAAATAAAAGTTCTGTAGACTCTGAGGAATAAATCTAGATCACCACTTTATTCATTTTATTAAAAAAGATTTTTTTTGAATAGGCTAATTTTTATACAGATGGTAATTTATGTTTTAAAATTTCAGAAATCTGTATTTCAATCTTTATAAAAGTATCTAAATTAATTAATTCTGATTTTAAGTGCGATAAAATTAAATTGCTATCGAAAACGATTTTTTATTTTTTTATATCTTAATGCTAAACCTTACAAAATATGTTTTTATGGGTTGTAAACAGACCTTATTTTGGTTAATATTAATTGTTTAAATTTTGATGTTATGTATGCTGATATGAAAAGGACAGAAATTAGAGATTCTTTAAAAAAGTTAATTACTCAATACATTGAAGAATGTACAAATTGTGATAAAATTTCAGACGATTTCTATAATTTATTAAAGCATAATTTCATGGCGAAATTTGTGTTCTATAATAAAGAAGAAAAAACCATAGAGATTGGTATAAATGAAGGATCAGAGCCAACTACCTATCCTAAAATTAAGGTTTTTAGTTTTCCGGTTACTAAGTCTACAGAATGGTTAGATAAATCGTTTAAAAGCAATCGAACCGATCTAGAATTTTATGGAAAGTTATTAAATAGAGGCGATATTCTTAGTGCTTCAGAATTGACGCTTATTTAAGCTATAACGTATATTTTAAAGAAAATAGATACAATAAAAAAAGGCCGAATTTTGGCCTTTTTTTATTGTTAGTATGTATTAGTTTTTATGCAAAATATGATTCACAATAATTTTAGCATGCATTCTAGAATTTTCAATAAACCATTTGTAAGTTTCCATTCCTCCACAAATTACACCTGCTAAATAGATTCCTTTAATATTGGTTTCCATTGTTTTTTCATCATACATCGGTATTTTTTTATCTTCGTCTTTTAGAGAAATACCAATTTTATCTAGAAAAGCAAAATTAGGTTGGTAACCAGTAAGTAAAAGTACAAAGTCATTTTCCAGAGTTTGTTCACCATCTGGAGTATTTACAATAACCTTGTGTTCTTTAATTTCTTTGATATCAGAATTAAAAAGAGCTTTAATACTTCCTTCTTCAATTCTATTAACAATATCAGGGCGTACCCAATATTTTACACGGGGACCTATATCTTCAGATCTAATAACCATAGTTACTTCTCCACCTTTACGATAAATCTCTAAAGCTGCATCTACAGCAGAATTACTGGCACCTACTACAATTGTTTTTTGTGTGGCGTAGTAATGAGGATCGTTATAATAATGGGCTACCTTAGGTAAATTTTCACCGGGAACATTTAAGTGATTCGGAATATCGTAAAAACCGGTAGCAACAATTACATTTTTGGCTTTATAATTACCTTTTGTAGTTGTAACTTCTTTTAAATTAGAATTTGATTTTACTTGAGTAACTTTTTCAAATAATTGAATATTTATTTCATTCGAACTTACAATTCTTCTGTAATATTCAAGTGCTTCAGCTTTTCTAGGCTTCGGATTATTGCTTATAAATGGAATATTATCTAACTCTAATTTTTCAGAAGTAGAGAAAAATGTCATATTCGTTGGATAGTTATAAAGGCTATTTACTAAACATCCTTTTTCAATAATAAGATAAGAAAGATTATGTTTCTTGGCTTCTAGTCCACAAGCAATACCTATTGGGCCGCCTCCTATTATAATTAAATCGTAATTTTCGTTATGCGTTTGCAAGGGTTTTTAAATCTTTAATTGTTTGTGTTTGGTTTTCTGCTTTAAAAACAAAGCTGCCAGCCACCAAAACATCGGCTCCAGCTTTAATTAGTTTGGCAGCATTTTCAGTAGTGACACCGCCATCAATTTCAATAAGAGTATCTGCGTTTTGGTCTATTATTAATTGTTTTAAACGCATAACCTTATCGTAAGTATGCTGAATGAAACTTTGGCCACCAAAACCAGGATTTACACTCATTACAAGTACTATGTCGATATCTTTAATAACTTCTTTCAATAAATCTACAGGAGTATGTGGATTTAAAGCTACTCCGGCTTTCATACCTTCATTTTTAATAGATTGTAATGTGCGGTGTAAATGCGAACAAGCTTCATAGTGAACTGTAAGATTAGTGGCACCTAATTTAGCAAATGTTGAAATATACTGATCTGGATTGGTGATCATTAAATGTACATCCATAGTTTTTTTGGCGTGTTGTTTAATAGCACTAACTACAGGCATACCAAAAGAAATATTAGGTACAAAAACACCATCCATAATATCTACGTGAAACCATTGTGCTTCACTTTGGTTAACCATTTCGATATCTCGCTGTAAGTTACCAAAATCTGCTGCTAATAACGACGGTGCGATTATTTTTTCTTTCATTATAAAAGTTCTATGTTCTATTTACAAAAATACTAAGAATAAGTTGCTGTTTAAAAATAAATCGAAGAACTAATTTTCCTTTTTAAATTGAATATCTTTGAGGTAGTTTTTAAAAAATGAACTATGGTATTTATCGAAAACGAAGGAATTACCAATCCTTTTATAAATCTAGCATTAGAAGAATATATTTTACGAAATTTTGACGATAGTAAAGATTATTTGCTTTTTTATATAAATGAACCTTCAATAATAATTGGGCGAAACCAAAATACAATTGAAGAAATAAATCATTCCTATGTAGAAGAGAAAAATATACATGTAATTCGTCGAATCTCGGGTGGTGGAGCCGTATATCACGATTTCGGGAACTTAAATTTTAGTTTCATCACTAATTATGATGTGAAAAGTTTAAATAATTTTAGAAAATTCACAGAACCCGTAATTAAAGTGCTTAATAAAATGGGTGTTCCGGCAGAATTAAAAGGACGAAATGATATTGTTGCTAACGATCGTAAAATTTCCGGAAATGCACAATTTAGTAGTGTAAAACGGATGTTTAGTCATGGAACATTATTATTAGACTCCGATTTAGATGAGGTTACCAAAGCGCTTCAAGTAAAAATGAGTAAAATTCAATCTAAGGGGCATAAATCGGTTCGTAGTCGTGTAGCTAATATTAGCGAATTTTTAGAAGAACCAATGGATATTAATTCTTTTCGAGCATCAGTTTTAAAAGGGTTATATGAAGAGCGAGAAGAATTCGAAACTTACCATTTAACGCCAGAAGATTGGGAGGGCGTGCATAAATTGAAAGCTGAAAAGTACGATACATGGGATTGGAATTACGGACGATCGCCAAAATTTAATATCCAACGAACTAAACGATTTTCGGTTGGTGAATTAGATCTTAGAATTTTTGTTGAGAAAGGAATTATTGAAGAATTTAAAATCTACGGAGATTTCTTTGGTAAAGAACCAGTCACTAATATCGAAAACCGATTAATAGGGGAGCGTTACGATAAAAAAACAATTGAATCTAAATTAGCCGATATCGATACTAAATTTTATTTCGGCGATTTACCAAAAGAAGATTTTATCGAACTTATTTATGGAGAAGATGAAGAATAAGTAATCCATAATTTCTGTTTTTTGATAGTGTTTTTAGTAAAACAAAAACCTCTATAAATGAATCGACCCCGGGTCATCACTCCGGGGTCATTCATCAATCAAAAAACGAACAGTTATTATTGCAGTTGGGTCATCACTCCCAATACTAAACTGTTGTTACCTTAAATATTTTATAAAAAGATAAGTAAAATACTTCTCTAATTTTAGTTATTATCAATTTCTAATCGACAAATTAAATACGTTTTATTCGGAAATAATAAATTTTAATTAAAGTTTAGTATTTCAATTCTTACCAAATTCTTTTAAATATCCAGAAAAACACTCGTTTTATTCGCTTTTATAAAAGCAGTAGGAGATTGTCCTGTAAATTTTTTAAAGGTTCTGCTAAAATTACTTAAGGTATTGTAACCTACGCTATAGCCTACCTTTTCTATATCTTCATTATAATCGGTGAACAGTTCTATAGCATGTATAATTCTAACATGGTTTAAATAATTAGTAAAACTCATCATTTCTTTTTTAAATAAGCGCGTTAAATTTCGTACTGAAAATCCAAATTTATCCGCAATTTGTGTTAAGTTGATTTGTTCCTGATAATTCTTGTCGATAAAAGATAAAACGTTTTGAAGCCTTTCATTTTTAGAAGAAATAAAGCCTTTTAAAGGAAACGATTGTAAGCTATCGATGGTTTTAATCATTTCAAGAAACGAGTAAGTAAAATTATATAATTCTAAATGTTTTTTTTTGTTTAATTGTTCGGATTGTTGGCTTATGTAGAGTAAATTTTCTAAAACAAAACTATTTGAAGTGAGCGGTAAAAACTGTTCTAATTTTATTGAATTAGGGAAATAAATAAGGAACATTTTTACCCTTTCGTTACGACTTTGAAGATTATGAGCACATTTAGCGGGTATAAGTCCAATAAAGCGTTCAGGTAAAAAGTATTGTTTTTTATCAACGGTAATATGTAACGTTCCCTTAATCATAAAAATAAGTTGATGGTGCTCTTCATGTAAGTGTGTATCCATATTTAGATACTCAATTTCAGTAGTTGTACTATAAATGTCGCTTTTGTTCATTCTGAAATCTTAATATAATCATAATGGCCAAATAAGTTAAAAAGTAGTCTTTATGTACCATATCGGCTCAATACGTATCGTCTAATTTAGTAAAAAAATAAAATCATGGATACTATAAAAGAATTAGATGAATTTTTAGGAGGACATTTCCTATATACTTACGATAATGGATGGAATTACGAAATGTATGTGAAGAATAAAAATACCATAGATTATAGAATACATAGTGGTATGGTTGGTGGCCGTTGGGTAAGAGACCAAAAGGTTGATATCGTAAAAATTGTGGATGGTGTTTTTAAAATTTGTTGGACAGAGCCAACAGGTACCGATGTTAGTTTAGATTTTATACCGAATGAAAATAAATTACATGGTGTAATATTTTTTCCAAAATGGGTACATGAGCGTCCTGATATTACAGTATGCTTTCAAAATGATCACATCGACCTCATGGAAGAATCTAGAGAGAAGTATGAAACGTATCCTAAATATGTTGTACCAGAATTCGGGAAGATTTTCTTCAAAAAGAATGAAGGTCAGAATAACGAAAAAGTGGTAGCAGAAGGCCCTAAAGAAGGTATGATAGAAAAAATGGTTAGTGGAGAATTAAGCTTTTCATAAAAATTACATCCAGAATAGTGTGAAGCTATTCTGGATGCTTATAATCCTTAAATAAATTAGTTCAAAGTAATTATAAAAAAGATAGGCATGTCAAATTTAAAAATTAAGGTTTTTAACGGGGGAGATACCCTAGCTGGGTTTGCTGTAAACTCCGTTTTAATTTATAGCGAAAACGATGCAGTACTATTAGACACGCAATTCTCACAAAGTAGTGCCCATAGGTTTGTAGGTATGGTAACAGAAAACGGCGTAAAACCATCTCGTATTTATATAAGCCATTTTCATCCCGATCACTTTTTAGCTTTAAATGTCATAAAAAAGAATTTCCAGATATCGAGGTGCTATCGCTTCCCAATATTGCAGATTTAGTTAATGGTGCATTCGATTTTAAAATTGACTATTGGGGAAAAGAAGTCTTAAAACTAAATGGAGCAAAAGAAGCCATAGAAGTAAAACCTATGTCGAAGCCTTATTTAGAATTGGAAGGTGAAAAAATTGAAATTTTAGGACCTCTTAGAGGAGATTCTGATGATGCCTCAGCGCTATGGATCCCATCTATAAAAACCTTGCTCGCGATTGATGCCGTTTTTGCTGATGCTTACGTTTGGATTGCTGATGCAAAAACAATCGAATCCCGTAAAGATTGGTTTAAAGTTTTAGATGATTTTGAAGCTTTAAATCCAGAAGTTGTGGTACCCGGACATTCTCCTTCTAATGATCCTAAATATTTCGATCCAAAAAATATAAAGTTCACAAGAAAATATATTAAAGATTTTGAAGAAGTCTGGAGAAATGCCAATTCAAGTGATGAAATTATAGATAAGATGCTGGAAAAATATCCAGGACTTGCTGCAAAAATTTGCTTAGAAATGAGTGCTAAAATTTTAAAAGATCGTTATGCATGGCCAGGAGAATATCCACAGGAGTTAAGAGATCTTGAACCTGAGATTTAATAGTAAAACCAATAAAAAGACAGAATTATGGAAAATAATATAAAATTTAATTATAGTAATAAAACAGTAGTAATTACTGGAGCTGCATCCGGTATTGGAAGATCTACAGCTATAGCATTTGCCAAAAATAATGCTAATGTGATTATAGGGGATATTAGTGATGATGCTAAAGAAACAACTAAAATGATTCAGGATCTTGGTTTTAAGGCCGATTTTGTCAAAACTGATGTTTCAAAGTCTACAGAAGTAAAAAACCTTATCGATTATGCTGTAGAAAAATATGATAAGATCGATTTTGCTTTCAATAATGCGGGAATTTTGCCCCCAACATCTCCATTTGCGGAGGTGGAAGAGAACGACTTTGATAAAATTATTGATGTAGATTTAAAAGGAGTTTTCCTTTCAGTGAAATATGAAATCGAAGCGATGCTAAAAACTGGAGGAGGAGCGATTGTGAATACAGCATCTGTCGCTGGTGTGGTTGCAGATCCAGGGATGGCACCTTATGCGGCTGCTAAACACGGTGTAATTGGATTAACAAAAGCCGCTGCTTTAGATTATGCACAAAAGAATATTCGTGTAAATGCAATTGCACCGGGGTTAATACGAACACCAATGACGGAGCGCTGGTTAGATGATCCAGAAATTAATGAAGCACTGATGAATAACAGTCCTATGAAACGTCCGGCAGAACCAAGTGAAGTTGCTCATCCTGTATTATTCTTATGTTCGCCAGAAGCTTCTTTTGTTAATGGAAGTGTATTTACGGTAGACGGTGGTCAAACCGCTCATTAAATTAGTTTCATTTGGATTATAATTCCTATTATTGATTAAATTAAAAGCTTTTCTCATTTGGAGAAAAGCTTTTTGTTTTTAAGCATATAGAAAAGTCAAAACAAAAACCTTTATAAATGAAGCGACCCCGGGTCATCACTCCGGGGTCATTCATCAATCAAAAAACGAACAGTTATTTCCATGGTTGGGTCATCACTCCCACCACTAAACTGTTGTCATCTTAAATATTTTTAACCTAAGTAGGTTTTTAAAATTTTACTGCGAGACGTATGTTTTAAACGTCTAATCGCTTTTTCTTTAATTTGTCGAACACGTTCTCTTGTAAGATCAAAAGTCTCGCCAATTTCTTCCAATGTCATTGGATGTTGGTCACCCAATCCAAAATATAGACGAATAACGTCGGCTTCACGAGGAGTTAATGTCTCTAAAGCACGCTCGATTTCTGTTCGTAAAGATTCATGTAATAAATCTTTATCTGGGTTAGGAGATTCACCAGAACGCAATACATCATATAAGTTAGAATCTTCACCTTCTACTAAAGGAGCATCCATCGATACGTGACGACCAGAATTCTTCATCGATTCCTTAACGTCATTAACCGTCATGTCTAACTCTTTCGCAATCTCTTCAGCACTAGGAGAACGTTCATGAGATTGTTCTAAGAAAGCAAAAGTCTTATTGATTTTATTAATAGAACCAATCTTGTTTAAAGGTAAACGAACAATACGAGATTGTTCAGCTAAGGCTTGTAGAATAGATTGTCTAATCCACCAAACTGCGTACGATATAAATTTAAAACCACGAGTTTCATCAAAACGCTTTGCCGCTTTAATTAGTCCTAAATTTCCTTCGTTAATAAGATCGGGAAGTGTTAAACCTTGGTTTTGATATTGTTTTGCTACAGAAACTACAAAACGTAAATTCGCTTTTGTAAGTTTTTCTAAAGCACGGTTATCACCCGCTTTTATTCGTTGTGCTAATTCTACCTCTTCATCAGCGGTAATTAAATCTACTTTACCAATTTCTTGCAAATACTTATCTAGCGAAGCAGTTTCACGGTTAGTTACCTGCTTCGTAATTTTAAGTTGTCTCATCTATCTTCTCCTGGGTTTTTAAATATGAATAGCTCTTGTAAAGTGTTATACGTAAATAGCCCTGTAAATGTTACAAATAGAAATATAATTTTTTGTGAAGTATAATGAAAAACAGATATTTTTCTGCTTAAAATCTGCGTTACTTACAGTAAATAAGGGCTTTGAGTATGAATTTTGAAAGGGAAATAAAAAATTATAAAAGAATGTTTTTTTTGAAAATAAAATAAAAAAGGCATCGATTATCGATGCCTTTTTTAAAAGTATAACAGGAAAACGATTATTTTTTATCGTTTCTTGAATTTCTATCGTTACGTTTATTAGGAGTACGTTCTTCAGATTTATCATCTTGTTTACGTTCCGTACGTTCAGGTCTTGGAAGTAATGCTTTTCTAGAAACTTTCTCTTTTCTAGTTTTCGGATCAACTCCAAAGTATTTAACATCAATAACATCACCAAGGTTTACTACGTCAGTTACATTATTAGTACGTTCCCAAGCTAGTTCTGAGATATGAAGTAGCACTTCGTTTCCTGGAGCTTCAACATATTCTACTACTGCACCAAAGTCTAGCAATTTAATTACTTTAACCTCGTATACGCTACCTTTAACCGGTTTAAAAGTAAGTGCTTCTAGTTTAGCAAGTACTTTTTCGATTCCTTCTTGGTTTGTTCCTAATATTTCAACAATACCTTCTTCTGTTTCAGGATCTTCGTTTATTACGATTTCTGTTTCTGTAACTTTTTGAAGTTCTTGTATGTTTTTACCACCAGGACCAATAAATGCTCCAATAAATTCACCAGGCATTCTTCTGGTGATAATTTTAGGCGCATGTGCTTTTACTGTTCCATTAGGCTCAGCAATAGTTTCGGTTATTTTTCCTAGGATATGAAGTCTACCTTCACGAGCTTGTTTTAATGCATTTACCAAAATTTCATAAGATAAACCTTTAACTTTGATGTCCATTTGGCAAGCTGTAATACCGTCTTCTGTACCTGTAACTTTAAAGTCCATGTCTCCTAAGTGATCTTCATCACCAAGAATATCAGAAAGTACGGCATAATCTTCACCATCAGAAATAAGTCCCATTGCAATTCCGGAAACTGGTTTTTTCAATTGTATACCAGCATCCATAAGTGCCATTGTACCAGCACATACTGTTGCCATTGATGAAGAACCATTAGATTCTAAAATTTCAGAAACAACTCGGACAACATAAGGACAATCTTTAGGAATCATTCCTTTTAATGCACGTTGAGCAAGATTTCCGTGTCCGATTTCTCGTCTAGACGTTCCTCTAATTGGATACGCTTCTCCAGTTGAGAAAGGAGGGAAGTTATAATGAAGGTAAAAACGTTCTTCTCCTTCTATAGATGGAGTGTCTACTTTATTAACTTCTCTAGAAGTACCAAGAGTTACTGTAGCTAAGGATTGTGTTTCACCACGAGTAAATATAGAAGATCCGTGTGGAGAAGGCAAATAATCTACTTCGCACCAGATTGGTCTAATTTCAGTAGTTTTTCTTCCGTCTAAACGAAGTCCTTCTTTAAGTACAACATCTCTTACAGCTTTTTTATGAGATTCTCCGAAATAAGAAGAAATTAATTTTCCTTTTTCTTCTAATTCTTCTTCACTAAATAAGCCTAAAACTTCTTCTTTTAAATCAGCAAAAGCTTCTGTTCTTTCTTGTTTTGTACTAGCAGCTTTCGCTATTTCGTAAGCTTTGTTATAAGTAGCTTCGTTTATTTTATCTCTTAAAGCTTCATCATTCTGAGCAACTTCGTATTCACGAGTTTCTTTTTTACCAAAAGCTTCAACTAATTTAAGCTGAGCTTCACATTGAGTTTTGATAGATTCATGAGCAAATTTAATGGCTTCAATCATTTCTTCTTCAGAAATTTCATCCATTTCACCTTCAACCATCATTACAGAATCTGCTGAAGCTCCTACCATAATATCTAGGTCTGCTTTTTCTAATTGAGCAAAACTAGGATTAATCAATAATTCACCATCTACTCGAGCTACTCGTACTTCAGAAATAGGAGTCTCAAAAGGAATATCAGATAATTGTATAGCTGCTGATGCTGCTAAACCAGCAAGTGCATCTGGCATAACTTCAGGATCGTGAGACATTAACTGAATCATTACCTGAGTTTCGAATTTGTAATCTTTTGGGAAAAGAGGGCGCAATACTCGGTCTACCAAACGCATTACTAAAATTTCTTCGTTACTTGGTCGAGCCTCTCTTTTAAAGAATCCTCCAGGAAAACGACCAGCTGCCGCAAATTTTTCACGGTAGTCTAAAGTAAGCGGGAAAAAATCCATGGTAGTAGGCTTGTAAGATGAAACTACTGTACATAGTAACATTGCATCTCCCATTTTAACAACAACCGACCCGTGAGCCTGTTTTGCTAATTTTCCGGTTTCGATAGAGATTTGTCTTCCATCTCCTAAATCGATAACCTCTTTACATGTTTTTGGAATCATAAAATTTTAATTGTGGTATTACTGCTTTTTAAGCAGTTACTTGTTAAACAAAGGTCTGCGTCATTTTTCAGACGTCTAAAGTTGTGTTGTTGTAGGAAGACCAATGAAAAACTACCTAATAAGGTGACAATTTGTAATAGAAATAAAAAATAGTAAAATTTTTAGAAAAGAAATTAGATTATTTCTATAAAAAAGGGGGCAAAAAAGCCCCCTGAAATTTTATTTTCTTAATCCTAATTCTTTAATGATAGCACGATATCTCATGATATCTTTCTTCATTAAATAATCCAAAAGTCTTCTTCGCTTACCTACAAGACCTACTAGTGAACGCTCAGTGTTATAATCTTTACGATTCTTTTTTAAGTGTTCTGACAAGTGAGAGATTCTGTAAGTAAATAACGCGATTTGTCCTTCTGCAGAACCAGTGTTGGTTTTTCCTTCACCGTACTTTTCGAAAATTTCTTCTTTCTTTTCTTTAGTTAAATACATTCCAATATTTTTTAATGATTTTTATGTATTAACAGGATTTCTGTTACGGGCGCAAATGTACTACTTTTTTACAGATGAACCACTTAAAGTGAAAAATATTTTAAGCTCTTACTGGCTGATTTTGAATAAGATCCAGATAGAGGTTGATTTTGTTTTTTAGTTCTGACCGTTTAGTAATGAAATCTAAAAAGCCGTGTTCTTGTAAAAATTCTGAAGTTTGAAAGTCTTTAGGAAGATCTTTTCCGGTAGTATCTTTAACTACACGTGGCCCTGCAAAACCAATAAGAGCACCGGGTTCAGAAATATTAATATCACCAAGCATAGCGAAAGATGCAGTTGTGCCACCTGTAGTAGGATCTGTACAAAGTGATATATAAGGAAGTTTAGCCTCTGCTAATTGGGCTAGTTTTACAGAAGTTTTTGCTAGTTGCATTAACGATAAAACAGCTTCTTGCATTCTAGCACCTCCTGATTTAGATATTATTAATAAAGGAAGTTTATGTTCTATAGCATAATCTGCAGCTCGTGCAATTTTTTCTCCGACTACAGAGCCCATAGAACCACCAATAAATTTAAAATCCATACAGGCAATTACAATATCTTTTCCTTTAGATTTTCCTGTCGCAGTACGGATGGCATCTTTAAGGTCTGTTTTTTCTTGAGCTGTTTTTAAACGCTCGGTATATTTTTTAGAATCTTTAAAATTTAAAGGATCTTTTGCAGAAAGGTTCTTATCTAACTCTTTGAAATTATTATCATCAAAAAGTATTTTAAAATATTCAGTACTTCCTATTCGAACATGGTAGCCATCTTCTGGGCTTACGTAAAAGTTACTTTCCAACTGATCGGCATCTACAATTTTTCCTGTTGGCGACTTATACCATAAACCTTTTGGAACATCTTTCTTCTGCTCAGTAGGAGTCTGGATACCTTTTTGTGTTCGTTTAAACCAAGCCATAATATTCTAATTTTATCTCATTGGGATTTGTTCCCTAGAGTATTACTATCAAAAAATAAAAACAGCTGAAATTATAGTAATCTCAGCTGTTTACTATGCTTTTTATTAAAGCGTATTTACATTATTTAAATCTTCGAAAGCTTTTTTAAGACGAGTCTTGAATGTAAGCTCTCCTTCACGTACCCATTTTCTTGGATCGTAATATTTTTTATTTGGAACATCGGCACCTTCCGGGTTTCCAATTTGAGAAGCCAAATATTCTTTTTTATCACCCATGTAATCACGGATACCTTCAGCATAAGCATATTGAAGGTCAGTATCGATGTTCATTTTGATAACACCGTATCCAATAGCTTCACGAATTTCTTCTACTGTAGAACCACTTCCTCCATGGAAAACAAAGTCGATATGATTTTCTTCAACTTTATACTCTTTAGTGATATAATCTTGAGAGTTTTTAAGAATTTTTGGAGTTAATTTTACGTTTCCTGGTTTGTAAACACCATGAACATTTCCAAAAGCAGCAGCAATAGTGAATTGATCACTTACTTTACTTAATTCTTCATAAGCGTAAGCAACTTCTTCTGGCTGAGTGTATAATTTTGAAGAATCTACATCAGTATTATCTACACCATCTTCTTCACCACCGGTAATACCCAATTCAATTTCCAAAGTCATTCCCATCTTGCTCATACGATCAAGATATTTCTTACAAATTTCAAGGTTTTCTTTTAAAGGTTCTTCACTAAGATCAATCATGTGAGAACTATAAAGTGGCTTTCCTGTTGCTTCAAAATGTTTTTCACTAGCATCTAGTAAGCCGTCTATCCAAGGTAATAATTTCTTGGCACAGTGGTCAGTATGCATAATTACTGTAGCTCCATAAGCTTCAGCAAGTGTATGTACGTGTTTAGCACCGGCTACAGCTCCTGCTATAGCAGCTTTTTGACCTTCGTTAGAAAGACCTTTGCCGCCGTTAAATTGTGCTCCTCCGTTAGAAAATTGAATGATTACTGGAGAGTTAAGCTCAGCAGCAGTTTCTAGAACTGCATTTATGGTACTAGAACTAATAACGTTTACTCCAGGAAGGGCAAATCCTTTCTTTTTAGCATAATCAAATATTTCTTGTACTTCCTTTCCGGTTGCAACACCGGGTTTAATGTTGTGACTCATAACTTTAGTTGAATTAGGTTTACAAAATTAAGAAAATAATATGGGTTAAAAGGGATAATTGATACCAACATTATAAACAGCATGTGCAAAATTATATTCTTTGAACCATCTATTGCCAAGTGTCCTTGCTGGATTATAGGTTTTAAACCCAATATCGAATCTTAAAATGAAAAAATTAAAATCGTATCGAAGTCCGAAGCCAGAACCTATTGCGATTTCTTTTAAATCGGACAAGGAGGTAAATGTAGAAGCATCGTCTTCAACTATATCTAACACATTCCAAATATTACCTGCATCAATAAAAAATGCGCTATTTAATGATCCAAATAAATTATAGCGATGTTCTAAATTAAAAGCCAGTTTCATGTTTGCTTCATTAAATTCATTTCTTCCACCGCTACTACCAGGTCCTAAATCGTATGCTTGCCAAGCCCTATTATCGTTAGGTCCACCGGCAAAAAAACTACGTGTAAATGGAATGCTATTTGCATTTTCGTATGGGATAGCAACCCCACCAAAAGATCGGAAAGCTAATATATTATCGTGTCCCAAATCCCAGTGTTTTATAAAATCAATTTCCGGTTTTATATATTGAGAGAAGTTAACACCTAGAATCTCGTAATTACCATTGTTGTTTTTATTTAAACCGGAAATTTTAGAAACTGCCGATAAAAAATTTCCTGCTGCTTCTATTTTAAAGCGGAATCTAGTAAATTCTTGGTCATACAAATTTTCTTTTGTATTCCATAAATAGGTATAGCTAGAAGCGTAAATTAAATTATTTTCTGTGAGTCGTAGTTTTCGTTCATCAATATTTCTAACAATATTAGTCTCTCCACTGGTTAGTCCAGTAGTGGTTGTATTATTATTACGTATGTCGGCAATAAAACTCTCGATTCCGTTAGGGATACTTAAATTGCCATTAGTATTAAAATATGCCGAATTTGTAGTTACAGTTTCCTGATTTGCAATCTCATTTAGATCGTTATAAGAACTTCTATATACATTAAAATAATTATCGGTATTTAAATTTCGAACATATTGAATATCCAAAAGCTCGAAACTATTTGTTAAATTTTTTGAAGGATTCCATTTATAACTAAATTTTCCAGTTAAATTTTGCTTATCTAGTCCTATGTTTTTCTGAGTACTCACCCCAAAGCTAATAGCTGTAAAAGGAGCCATATATTTAGGAATAACCTTGTCGGTATTTAATGGAAAGAAAATTCTGGGTAAGGTTAAGCTAATGTCAGCACCAATTTCAGTAATATCAAAAAATTGATCTTGATTTTTATTAGAAACGGCATCTTTTGAAGATCCTATACTTCCTCTAGCAGAAATTTGAAGATTTTCAGCTCTTCTAAATATATTCCGAATTAAAAAAGATCCGCCAAAACCAATCCCAAATTTTTGAATATTTGATTGAGAAAGGTCAAAATCGAAACCTAACGAATATTTTTTTTGAGGAGTTAAAAAGATGTTGGTAATTAGTTTTGTATCTGTAGTGTCTGCCGGATCTGGCATGTATTGAATGTTAGGGTACTTGAAAACCTGATAGGAATTTAAACGGCTATAGGTTCGGTTTCTATCAATATCTCTATATTTTTTGTCCGGACGAATAAATATAGCATCTGTAATAGCTTCTGGTTTAAATGCTAACTTATCGTAACTATATAAGTAATAATTTCCGACTTGTGCACTATCTAATAAAGGAGCATTTTTGTTCGCAAATTCATAATCTGTAATAATGTTTACCCGGCTTATATGTTGAACTTTAAAAGTTTGTAGCGTATCGGTATTACCTTCATTAGCTTGTAAATCCTGAATTCGGAGTGTGGTATTTACATTGTGGTTGGTCTGTATAGTATCAGCATCGAACGTAATTAATTCCTGTTCGAAATTATGAATACCGTTATTTCTGAACAATCTAGTTAAGCGTTCGCGCTCTGCATTGAAATCTAATGTTTTATATTGTTTTCTCTTTTTTATAAAAGAATTTTCTTGATGCTCTTTATAAATTGAATCCAAAACCGGCGCTTCTATAAGCGTTTTTATAGAATCTATTTGGTACGGTTTTCCTGTTTCAATAGTATACGTTACTTGAGCTCGTTTTTCTTTATCTAATTCAGTAATTTTTGAAGTGGTTTTTACATTAAACCAACCATTATTCCAGTAATAAGACTCTAATTCAGCTTTAGATTCTTCAATTTTATTTTTATTAACAATTGCCGGAGCTTCTCCAGTTTTTTTAATCCATTTATTGAAATTTTTTCGACTTTCAATATATTTATCAAATTGCTTTTTTGATAATTTTCGGATTAAACGCTTCTGTTTTACTGTATCTTCAACATATTTTTTACTTAAAATAGAATCTATATTAGGGCGCGCCAAATTGTAAAAATGCAAACGAAATGGAAAGCCTAAAAAACGTGTGTTTGGTTTTTGTTCCAATAAATTATAAACGCTGCTATTAGTAGATGTCTCGCCATTTATAACAATATTATTTTTTTTTAGTAAAAGATCATCTCCATCTAAGCGTTTTACAGTATTGCAAGAGTAAAGTACTAGAATTGGTAAAAAAAATAATGATATTTTTGCAAAGAGTCTTTTCAAATAATTGTTTTTTAAAGAAATCAAAAATACATTTTTTGCATGGTTAGTAAAAGCCAAATTAAATTAATAACGAGTCTTGCTCAAAAAAAATATAGACAACGAAATGGAATTTTTGTTGCTGAAGGAATTAAAGTAATTCGTGAGCTGTTAGCAGCTTCAATTCCCTTAGAGCATTTGTTTACTACTGAAGCTATTTTTGATGCACCCGAAGAAAAAACAGCAATTGTAGATTTAAAATCTCTAAAAAAGGTTAGTTTTTTAAAAACACCACAAACCGCTCTTGCGCTTTTTAAAATTCAAAATTCTGAAATAAAAGAAGTGCAAGGATTAACTTTAGCCTTAGATGGTGTTCGTGACCCTGGTAATTTAGGAACGATAATACGACTGTGCGATTGGTTCGGAATCACTAATTTAGTATGCTCTACAGATACAGTAGATTGTTATAACCCTAAAGTTATACAATCTACCATGGGGTCTATTGCTCGTGTAAAAATACAGTATACTGATTTGCCAGTTTTTTTAGAGTCTAAACAAATACCTATATATGGCACTTTTATGGAAGGTGAAAATGTTTATAAAACTGAATTAAACGAATCCGGAATTTTAGTAATGGGAAATGAGGCTAATGGAGTTTCTTTACCCATAGAAAAAATGGTCACTCAAAAAATTAGTATTCCACAATTTGGTAATCAGCAAAAAACAGAAAGTTTAAATGTAGCTACAGCTACAGCCATCTTTTTGAGTGAATTCCGAAGAGGAATGTGATTTTTACTGAAAAGTAAAGTTAATAAAAACGGCATTCGATGTCATTTTAGCTACATTTCCAGTATAAATACTATTTGGATTATTATCTCGAACAAGCTCGTCGTTTAAACCAAAAACACCTCGAATAGATGGAGAAAATTTAAAGTAGTATAAATAAAAATCAATCCCAATACCAAGTTCATAATAATAATTATGAGTTGTCATTCTAAATTGTCCGTTAGAATTATCATCTGGGCTATCTTCATTACTCGCTAAATTTATAGAATACGAAAATCCGCCTTCTATAAATGGTTTAAAATTATTTACTCGGTTAGTAGATATTTTTAATAGTAAAGGAATGTGTACGTAAGTTGATCTAATCTCTCGATATGTCTCACTAGACGAGTAACCAGCTGGTTTAAAACTACGAGAATTGAAATTCACACCGGGTTGTAATCGTAAATCGATATTTTTATGAAGCTTTAAATTTCCTAACAAACCAACATTAAAACCGATGTTTCGCTCAACCTGTAAATCTTGTCCTCTGTATGGATTGTCATCGTACGATTTGTAATCGAAATTAAAATCATATACATTAAACCCTAAAAAATATCCCCAGGACCAACGCTTTTCATCTAGTTTTACACCATATTTAACATGCTCTTTGGTGAAGAGTTGAGCATGTGTTTCTACAATAGTAAATAGAAAAATAAAAATAGCTAAATAACGCTTCATAGATTTATTTTGATGCATTATAGATTGTAGCAACTCCTAAAGTTTGCGGATTGTTTGCTATGTTTGTAAAGCCAACTTTAGATAAAATAGTATTGAATTTTTCACCATGAGGAAATTCGGCAGCACTTTTACTTAAATATGCATAGGCATCTTTATCTTTAGAAAACAATTTACCAATATTTGGTAGAACAAAGTTAGAATAAATACCATATCCTTGTTTAAAAGGAAATTTAGTAGGGACAGAGGTTTCTAAAACAATAAAAAGCCCTCCTTTTTTTAATACTCTGTAAATTTCAGATAAACCAAGTTCTAAATTTTCAAAATTACGAACTCCAAAAGCTACGGTAATAACATCAAAAGATTGATCTTCAAAAGGCAAGTTTTCAGAATCGCCCTGAACCATTTCTATTTGAGTTTGCAGGTTTTTAGACATAATTTTTTTACGTCCAACCTTTAACATACCTTCCGATAAATCTAAACCAATGATTTTCTTTGCAGAAGCAACTTCTGCTATTTGAATGGCTAAATCTCCGGTTCCTGTGGCAATATCTAAAACTCTTTCTGGATTATGGTCTTTAACCATATTTACTACTTTTTTGCGCCAACCGGTATCGGTACCCATAGAGATTACTCGGTTTAATCCATCATATTTGCCCGAGATGTTATCGAACATTTTTTCAACTTGCTTTTTTTTACTTTCCGAAGAATCTTTATAAGGCGTAATTTTACTCATTCTTACAATTTTGCTTCAAATATAAGTTATATCATACAATTCACGATGTTGATTTATGAAATGTTGTGACACAGTGATTTTTCATTTGTCTAAAATAACTTACATTTGTCTTTTCTACACAATTTTAGGCAGTTATATGAAGATAATTATCGCAGGTGCAGGAGAAGTAGGTTTTCATTTAGCAAAATTACTTTCTTTTGAATCTCAAGATATCACTTTAATAGATACCAATAGAGATAATTTGCAATATGCAGATACTCATTTAGACATTCGTACCATTAAAGGTGATGCTACTTCAATACGAATATTGAAAGAGTCTAATGTTAAATACTGCGATATGCTTATTGGTGTAACTTCTAGCGAGGCCACTAATATAACAACTTGTGTTTTAGCTAAACAGTTAGGAGCATCAAGAACTATTGCGCGAATTTCGAATACTGAATTTTTAGCACAACGAGAAGAAATTGGTTTTACTCAATTTGGTATAGATGAGTTAATTTCTCCAGAAGCATTAGCTGCTAGAGAAATAAGTTTATTATTAAATCAGTCTGCTTTTAATGATAGTTATGAATTTGAAGAAGGAGCGCTAACCATGATAGGGTTAAGCCTTTCTAGGAGTGCTGAATTTGTAGGTAAAACGGTTAAAGAAGCTGCCAGAATATTTCCGCAACTTAATTTCGTCCCCATAGCAATTCAACGTTTTGGTACCCAATATACATTAATACCTAGAGGAGATACTCAGTTTAAAGAAGGTGATCAGGTTTATTTTATTACGTTAAAAAGTGGGGTAGAAGAACTTTATAAACTAACAGGTAAAAAAAAGCAAGATATAAAGAATGTGATGATTTTGGGAGGAAGCAAAATCGGAACAAAAACAGCTCGAGATTTATGCCAAAACGGATTCAATGTAAAACTAGTAGAAACCAACAAAGAAAAAGCTTATGATTTGGCAGATGAGCTACCAAAGACTTTAATTATTTATGGAGATGGCCGAAATGTTGAATTATTAGAAGAAGAAAATATCCACGACATGGATGCTTTTATTGCCGTAACCGGTAATTCGGAAACTAATATTATGTCTTGTTTGGTAGCAAAATCTAAAAGTGTAAAAAAAACCATCTCTTTAGTAGAGAATATGGATTATTATCAGCTAAGTCACTCGATAGGAATTGATACTTTAATTAACAAAAAGCTATTAGCAGCTAATACTATATTCCGTTATATTCGTAAAGGTGAGGTGGTAGCTATGACAAAGCTCAATAATATGAATGCGGAACTTCTCGAATTTATCGTGAAACCCGGTTGCCAAGTAGCTAGAAAGAAAATTAAGAATATCGATTTTCCCAGATCTGCTATAATTGGTGGAATTATTAGAGAAGGCGAAGGAGTTATTGCTTTGGGAGAATTTTTAATTCAGCCGGGCGATAGAATTGTAGTTTGTTGTTTACCACGATCTATTAAGAAAGTAGAAAAACTCTTTTTATAATGCCTAGGCTTAATTATAAAATCATAACGCATGTAATGGGAGTATTGCTGCTGTGTAATGGTGGTTTTATGCTCTTTTCGGTTCTTATTAGTTTTTTATATAAAGATGGGGTTACCTTGCAACTTTCCACAGCAACTTTAATCACACTTTTAATAGGAATAATACTTATGTTCACTACACGAGGACATCGTAAGGAAATGAAAGTTCGAGAAGGATATATTATTGTAACTTTCGGTTGGATTTTTATGACTCTAAGTGGTACATTACCTTATGTTATAACAAAAGCAATCCCAGATTTTACGAATGCTTTTTTTGAAACCATGTCTGGGTATACCACAACAGGAGCATCTATTCTGAATGACATTGAAGCAATTCCGAAAGGAATTTTGTTTTGGCGTAGTTTAACGCATTGGATAGGTGGGATGGGAATTATTGTTCTTGCAATAGCTATTTTGCCTTTACTAGGAATAGGGGGGATGCAACTTTTTGCTGCAGAATCTCCCGGACCAAGTGCCGATAAATTGAAGCCAAGAATTGCAGATACCGCAAAACGTTTATGGCTTATTTATGTAAGTTACACAGCAGCAGAAACCATTTTATTAATGGCAGCGGGCATGAGCTTTTTTGATGCTATAAATCATGCTTTTAGTACACTTTCTACCGGAGGTTTTTCCACAAAAAATGCAAGTATGGCATATTGGAATGATCAACCATTAATTCAATATATAGTTATTCTATTTATGTTTTTAGCAGGGAGTAATTTTGTAATGAGTTACTTTGCATTTAAAGGAAAGGTACAGCGAGTTTTAAAAGACGACGAGTTTAAATGGTATTTTTATTTTGTAGCTTTTTTTACAGCAGTTTCTGCAATAGTAGTTTATTCACAAGCAGATGTTTCTATATCTTCAATAGATCATCCAATGGTTTGGGGAGAAGGTGAAAGCGCTTTTCGGCATTCATTATTTCAAGTATTAACTATAATTACTACTACCGGTTTTGTATCGGCAGATTATACACTTTGGACTCCTTTTTTAACGATTTTCTATTTTGGAATGTTCTTTTTAGGAGGGTCTGCAGGGAGTACCGCTGGAGGTGTAAAAGTAATGCGGCATATTATCATGATTCGAAATGGGTTTATAGAGTTCAAACGGACATTGCACCCTAATGCTATACTACCAGTACGATTTAATAAGAAATCGATAAATGATAATATTGTATTTAATATTCAAGGTTTCTTTATTCTTTATATGCTTTCTTTTATAATTGGAGCTATAGTGTTAGCTGCACTAGGTTTAGATTTTGAAACTGCTATTGGAGGAGCCGCATCTTCATTAGGAAATATAGGTCCGGCTTTTGGAGCATTAAGCCCGGTAAATAATTTCGATTTACTACCCGATTTTGGAAAATGGTGGTGTTCTTTTTTAATGCTAATTGGGCGGTTAGAGTTATTTACAGTTTTAATTATATTAACACCTTTTTTCTGGAGAAATAGATAACTGCTGGAATTTATTCAGTATTATTTTCATGTTGAATAAGACTTCATATCGACTATACCTTCTTTTGAAGAAATTTAGAATAAAAACAATCGATAATCAATAAAAAACCTTCATAATTTTATTTATGAAGGTTTAGTCTATTGTATAATTACATCGAAAAATTATGCTTCAGAAAGTGCATTTTTAATTCGTAGTAAAGCTTCTTTAATTTGTTCTTCACTAGCAGCGTAAGAAATTCGGATACATTCCGGATTTCCAAAAGCATCACCAGTTACTGTAGCAACTAAAGCTTCTTCTAGTAAAAACATAGAAAAATCTGTAGCATTATTAATTGTATGGCCTTTTATTGTTTTTCCGAAAAAAGAAGAAATATTTGGGAAAACATAAAATGCTCCTTCTGGTTCGGTGGTTACAAAACCTTCAATTTCATTTAAAAGATCAAGAATGAGTGTTCTTCTGGATTTAAATTTCTCAACCATGTAACTAATTTTGCTAACTGGTGCTTCTAAAGCTGTGATTACTGCTCGTTGAGCAATACAGTTGGCACCACTAGTTACCTGACCTTGTAGTTTGTTGCAGGCACGTGCTATCCAAGCAGGCGCTCCAATATAACCTATTCTCCAGCCTGTCATAGCAAATGCTTTTGCAACTCCGTTGACAGTTACGGTACGATCGTACATATCCTCGAACTCGGCCATAGAAGCATAATCGCCTATATAATTAATGTGTTCGTAAATTTCATCACTAACTACAATAATGTCTGGATATTTTGCTAATACATCAGCTAAGCCTCTTAATTCCTCTTTTGTATACACCATTCCACTTGGGTTACATGGTGAGCTATACCAAATCATTTTTGTTTTAGAAGTTATAGCTGCTTCTAGTTGTTCTGGTGTAATTTTAAAATTAGTTTCGTGCGTAGTAGGTACTTCTACCGGTACTCCTTCTGCTAATTTTACAATTTCAGCATAACTTACCCAATAAGGACATGGAAGAATAACTTCATCACCTTTATTTAAAACCGCAAGAGCTACATTTGCTAACGATTGTTTTGCTCCTGTTGATACTACAATTTGTGGATAGGTATATGTAAGGTTATTATCACGTTTAAATTTAGTGATAATTGCATCTTTTAATTCTACATAACCATCAACAGGGGTGTATGAATTATAGTTGTCGTTGATAGCCTGGATAGCCGCATCTTTAATAAAATCTGGAGTATTAAAATCTGGCTCTCCTAGTGATAGCCCAATCACATCTTTACCTTCGGCTCTTAATTCACGTGCTTTAGCAGCCATTGCTAATGTTTGTGAAGTCGCTAAATTGTTAATTCTGTCAGAGAGTTTTTCTTGCATTTTAGTTGAGTTGATAAAATTATTTTATAATTGACTGTGTATCTTTTATGAAATTTCCTGTAAACTTACATTTACTATAAGCTATTTTAGAAATTTGTATTCAAATTGATAATTATTATTTCAAAGGTAAAATATTAATTTTCTGAAACGAATTAAATCCTCATTTTCGTACTAAATTTCTAATTTTGTTTAAAAATCGTTCAATTTGGATTTACTACATAAATATTTTAAAGATTTAACGCCACAGCAAGTTTCTTATTTTAAAGAGTTAGAGACGTTATATAAGGATTGGAACCTAAAAATAAATGTTGTTTCTCGTAAAGATATTGATGAGTTGTATTTACGGCATGTTCTTCATTCTTTAGGAATAGCTAAGATACAGGCTTTTAATCCTGGGGCAGATATTGTAGATGTTGGTACAGGTGGAGGTTTTCCGGGCATTCCACTTGCCATTTTATTTCCTGAAACGAATTTTCATCTTGTAGACTCTATTGGTAAAAAAATGAAGGTTGTAGAAGAAGTTGTAGCTGGTTTGGGGTTAACTAATGTGAAGACCACAAATGATAGGATTGAAAATGTTAACGGAAAATACGATTTTATTATTAGTAGAGCCGTAGCTGCAATGCCAACCTTTGTTCACTGGACAAAAGGTAAGATTAAGAAAAAAAGTAACCATGAATTAAAAAATGGGATACTATATTTAAAAGGAGGTGATCTTTCTGAAGAACTTTCTGATTACCAAACTGCCACTATTTATGAATTAAGTGACTATTTTGAAGAAGAATTCTTTGATACCAAGAAAGTGGTTCACCTTCCTCTAAAATATAGAGGTTAGGGAATTATGCATCTAGCGTTTTATAATTTTTTTATTGATTATTTGAGATTCAGCATATAGTTTTAATAAATAAGGAGCTGTACTTTTTGGATGATTCATGCTATACCGTACTATTTCCTGAATGGGGATGTTTTCATAAACATTTATAAGGCTTCCTTTTAAATCGTAAATTAATAATTTGTTTAGTTTTTCTAACCTAGGGTTTTCAATATATATAGTATTTTCATCTGTTATGTAATAAATCTTTAGACCTAAAGAATTTTTTGTGGAATCAGGTATTTCCGGTTCTTCTTCCTGTCCCTCTTCTATAGGTTCTTCTTTTTCGGGGTTCTGAGTTTCTTCTTCTTGTGGTTCTTCTGCGGATTCTACTCTTGAAAAAGTAATAGCAAAGGTATCGTTGTATTCTCCAGGCTGTAAAATAGTCTTGTAATTTCCTTTTTTTAAATCGAAATAAGTACTATCTGTTTTGTCGAGAAGGTATACATTCAATTCCTCTCCAATATTTTCTAGTGCAATTACTTCTATATTAAATTCTTTACTTTCATTAATTATAACACCTAGGTCTAGAATCCTTTCATTATTAAAATCAGGAACTCCTTGAATAACCATTGCATCGTTTTTGTTAATAATCCAATACATATCTTCTTTTTGAAGATCGTAAATAGGAGCATCGTATCCTAAATCATATCCACTTGTTGTATTTGGATCTTCTCCAACAATTATTTGCCTGCGCATACCTCCAGGAGAATTGAAATTTAATCTAATTTTTCTACGTTGATCTTTGTTATTAATATGATGCGATTTTTCTACAAATTCTGGTTTTAAAAAAACAGATTCAGCATTCTCAAATTCTTTAGCAAATAAACGTTGGCTATTATTAAAAGTAATATTTCCTTCAGAGATTGTAATTTCGTTAGATGGATCAATAGTGCTATTGATGAAAAATCCCTGTCCGATTGGTAAAATAATACCTGGAGTTTTCTCACTAGTTTCATTAGTCGTATTAATCCGTTCATTATTTGCTATTGCAGGAATACCGCCAATTAAATTTACCGTAGCATAGCCACCAACGTATTCTCTTAAGTAATGAGAGTTTCTAGGGCCAAAGTGATCCCAGAGATAAATATTGCCATTGAATAAATTTTTATCACCTCTTGCGTTAGCTACAGTATTTTTATCAAGATTATCTAAAATAAAATCTTTTAAATTTATTGCTGAAGGATATGGATTTCCTAATAAGAAGTTATCACCTGGCTTACTATAAAGTTTTATTTCTCCATTATTGGGTAACCCCTTAAATGTGTAATTTTGTTTTGTTGAAATAGGAATATCCCCAGAGGTTCCCTTCATAGAGAATCCAATACCTGTTTTTAAGAGTTGGTTTTGATTAAATCTTTTCCAACCATAATAATTATTGGCTGTTTGCTGAAATGTATGAAGCCAAAATGTACTTATTCGTTTTGGACCGCTATAATTTTTAGAATCTGCCCATGTATGAGCAGTTCCAAAATTAATATCTAGAATATTTTCAGGATTAGTAGCATCTTTTAAGACTTCAGCTAATGTAAAGCCTCCATTAACTCCCCGAGAACTCACAGGAGAAGTCCAGTAATTATAATTAAAAGAATTGGCAGTACCTTTTTGATCTCTTGTTAGATATCCCAAACTTGAGTTATCTAATGTGCTATTTTGAGTTTGTACTAATTGAGATTCTCCATTTAAATCTATAATTCCATCTAGCTTTAAATAATCGGTAATAATAAGTGCTGTTCCGGATCCGTCATTTTGTAGACTATTACCATCCATAGTTAAAGTAGCATCTTGATTTACAAACAAGCCTAATATTTGTAAATAGTTTGTTTCATTAACATATGGGAAAGTTGTAGATTTTGAAATTTCAATGATATTCCAATTTACTTTATTAGTATTATCTATTCCGTAGCTTCCTGGGATTTGCCATACATCATTAATAGTTATATTATCACCAAAAGCATTATCAGGAACTAACCAAGATGAAGGGTTGTTCCAAGAACTATTTCGCTGATTCATAATGTAAGGAAGGGGGGCGCTGTTTTCTTGTGCTGAATGAGTATTTCGAATAGTCGCTCCTAATATATTTCCGGTAATGTCTTTTATTTTACCATCTATAAAATTTTCAGAATTTTGAAGTGGTAAATAAACTATTAAGTTATTCCATGAAAGATTTTCAGGTACAGCCTTTGGTAAAATAGTTCCTTTTAATGGATTACTTTCCGCTACCAAACGTTGATTCATTAGAAAATGAAGTTGATTTTCACTTAATTTTTTATTCCATATTCTTACTTCTTGAATAGAACCTCTAAAAAAATCTTTAGCCTGTTTCTCATTGGAAAGATCTTGTGATGCACCTATTAAAAATGGAGTAGTAGGAATTATAAAATTTGCGTTTTCTTCAGTTTTTAATAATTGAATTCCATCTACATATAAATAATAACTGGTACCATCGAATAATACTGAAATATGATGCCATTTACCTACTTTTAATTTATGTGGAGTAACTATAGAATTATTTTGATACTTAAAAGCAGGCGAACCATCTTTAAGTAACAAACTATATTCATCATTAGCTATTATATTTTGAATACTTTTATTACTGATTGTTTTAACCCAAGCCTCTATTGTAAAACCGGATTGAAGCTGACTGAAGTCTGCAGTTCCTAAGAAAATATGATCGTCTATACCATCAAAATCTACTGTATTGCAAGGTTCAGCTATTTCAATTGTTACATCTTTAAAATTAGAACAGTTGTCATTAAAAATAGTCCATCTCAGTGTATATAAACCAGGATCTCCACTGAAAGTAGTATTAGGATCAGTATTATCTTTAAAATTATAATTATTTGGACCTGAAACAACACTCCAAAGTCCGTTGCCTACTTGAGGTGTTTTTCCATTTAGTATAATGCTATTATAACCGCAATCTAGCGAAATAGGTTCTCCAGCATTAGCTGTAGATAATTGTTGAGGTGCTTTAATTTCAAAACTTTTAATAGCTTGACAATCATAGGCATCTAAAACCGTCAGGGTATATGTTCCTGGTTTTAAATTTTTTACCTCTTTTGTTGTATCGTTATTAGGAGTATTCCAGATGTAATTATATGGATCTCTATTAGTATCTGTAAAAGGAGTTCCTCCCGTTGCACTGGCAATTACAGAGCCGGTTTCTCCAGCACATTTAGGTTGCGTAATATCGAATTCTATAGTTATAGGAAATTCGGGTTGTGTGATAGTAACAGACGGAATTTTATAAATTGTTCCTTCTGAATCTTTAACCCAAACGGAATAATCTCCAGCTTCTAATATTTTAAAACTGCTACTGATTTGATACCCAGAATCTGCTCCAGTAATACTGTATTGATAAGGTGCTTTTCCTCCATTAGCGACAACAGTTATTGAACCTAATTTAGAGTCGTAACATTTTAATTCATAACCTTGTGCTTCTGCAAACAATGGTGTAGAGATTATTTGATCGTTATCTGTAGAATAACATTTAGGATTCTGACTTTGTCCACAGGATCTATCTTTTTTATTAGAAAATTTAACATAAATGTTTTCTATTGTAACTTCATCACCACAAGTGTATTCAATAGGGATTGTTTTAGCTACAGAAGGAATTACTTGTTTTTCATAAAAGCAGTTACTCGTTCTGTAAGATTTGGTGATTCCGGTTTTTATACTTTTAACAGTATATTTAAATTCAGTATACAGCGAATATCGGCTAGGATTCTGATCTAACAGAATATAGATATACTTTAAGCTATTATCGTTACAATTTGCAATAGTGATTTCATTTCCGTTTTCGTCTCCAATAAAAAAACCACCTAAATCAAAATCATTAGATCCACAATTATCAATAAAACACTCACCTACATATTGGTCGTAAAAAAACTCATTACTGAAACCTTCCGCATCGGTTACTGTTAATTTTATTTTATAGTTTCCATCATTGGCGTAAACAACTCGATTAGGTCCGGAATTTGTGTAGCTACTTGCGCTTTCATGATCTCCATAATCCCATTTATAGGTATAAGGAGCTACACCACCTTGAGCAGAGCCATTTAATATTTCAAAATATGAAATACGTATAGGATTGTCTTCACAAACGGAAGTTGGTAATATTTCTGTATATAGAATTTCATTAACTTTTACTGTAATAATTTCTGAACAACCATTATTGTCGATAATGGTTACTTCATAATCTCCAGAGTTAAGATGCTGAGCTGTTTTTGTAGTGGTTATAATCTCAGAAGTACCTTTAATTCTCCATTGATAAGTATAACCAGGAGTTCCTCCTGAAGGATAAACTGTAGCCGTTCCTGTTGGAGTGTTAAAGAATGTAGTTCTTGTACTTGTTGAGGTTACAGTTAAAGGATTTGTAGGTTCTGTAATTTCTATGTTTTTAGCAATTGTTGTTGAGCAATTTTGGTTAGCAGCATCTCTTATTTTTAGTTGATAGCTTCCTTCTTGAAGATTATTAAATACATTTGAAGCTGACCAATTAATTCCATCTATACTATATTCATAATTGCCGCTACCACCATTGCTGTTTTGAAATCTAATACTACCGGAAGATCCTCCGTAACATTTTATATTTGTTTTAGAAAAATTAGAAGTGATTTGTTCAGGCTGATTAATTGTGAAAGCTTGTTCTAAAATACAGTTGTTTGCATCTTTAATCACTAAAGTATAGTTACCTGCATTTAAATTTTCGAAAATAGTCGAGGATGAAAAATTAGTGCCATCTACAGAATATAGAAAGGGAGGTGTACCACCATAAATATTACCTACTATTAATGTTCCGTCATTATTATTATTATTATAACAAGAAACTTCAGTAGTTTCTGGAAATTCAGCATATAATCGGCTAGGTTGTGTTATTGTAAATTCTTTACTGATAATACAGTTATTAGCATCTTTAGCAATTAATAAATAATTACCAGCTTTTAATTGCTCAAAATTAGGACTGGTTTGAAAGTCAGTGCTATTTATTGAGTATTGATACGGTGCCGTACCACCATTAACAGAACCTGCCGTAATCGATCCGTCGTTATTTCCGTTACAAGAAATGTTGCTAACCGTAGGATTTTGCATTGTAAGAACTTGGGGTTCATTAATGGTAATAGTTCTTTCAGAAGAATTATTTTCATCATCCGTAACAACAAGAGTATAAATGCCTGCACTTAAGTTTTCGATATCTTTAACTTCAGCTGTAAAAGAATTAGAACTTGACCATTGATAGGTGTAATTTCCGGTTCCGCCTGAAACCATGGTAGTTATTCGACCGTCGTTTCCATTTGCACAGGAAACATCTGTAGAATTTAAATTAATTACAATACTATTCTGCTTTGTATTTGCATATATATTTCCTGCAAATATTAAAATACATGCTATCGTAATTAATGAAAAATAAAAAATCTTGGTAAAAAAACGCATCAATAAACCAGTTTTAGGGTTGTAAAACTACTGGTTATTCGATTAAGTGTGGTTTAGAATCCGTAAATGTAATGTTTTTTATTTAAATTAAAATAATTTGTAAGAAAAATCTTTAGTTAAGTAAAAAAAGCCACTTTAATAAGTGGCTTTTAGCTTCTATAAGCTTCTGTAAATTATTTCATATGAGGATAAGTATAATCCGTAGCTGGAACAAAAGTTTCTTTAATTAATCGAGGAGAAATCCAACGCATTAAATTTAATTTAGAACCTGCTTTATCGTTAGTTCCACTTCCTCTTGCTCCACCAAATGGCTGCTGTCCAACAACTGCTCCGGTAGGTTTATCGTTAATGTAGAAATTACCGGCAGAATTTTGTAAAATATCAGTTGCCCTAGCCGCTTCATATCTATCTGCTGAAAATACAGCACCTGTAAGGGCATATCCACTTGTATTGTCTAATATATGCAATGTTTCTTCCCATTTATCATCTTCATATACATAGATAGTTACAACAGGACCAAATAACTCTTCTTCCATAGTTGTGTAATGCGGATCTTTTGCAAGAATTACTGTTGGTTCAACGAAATATCCTTTAGATTTATCGCAATTACCACCTACCACAATTTCAGCATCTTCATCTTTTTTAGCTTTCTCAATATAAGAAGATAATTTATCGAATGATTTTTCGTGAATTACTGCTGCCATGAAGTTAGAAAGGTCTTCTGGAGATCCCATTTTTATGGATTTTATATCTTCAATCACATAATCTTTAATTTCTGGCCATAAACTTTTAGGTAAATATACTCTAGAGGCAGCACTACATTTTTGGCCTTGATATTCAAAAGCACCTCTTGTTATGGCTGTAGCTACTTGTTTTGGGTTCGAAGTTGGGTGTGCGATAATAAAATCTTTTCCTCCAGTTTCTCCTACAATTCTTGGATATGATTTATAGGTATGAATATTATTACCAATTTTAGCCCAAATATTTTTAAATACAGCTGTACTACCTGTATAATGAATTCCTGCAAAATCCGGACTAGCTAATACAGTATCTGTAATCATTTCAGGGTCTCCCATAACCATATTAATAACACCATCAGGTACACCTGCTTCTTTAAATACTTCCATTATAACTTGAGCAGATAACATTTGGCTATCACTAGGTTTCCAAACAGCTACATTACCCATTAATGCAGCACTGGCAGGTAAGTTACCAGAAATAGCCGTAAAGTTAAATGGGGTTATTGCATAAACAAAACCTTCTAACGGTCTGTATTCTATACGATTCCAGTTTCCATCTGAAGAGTTAGGCTGTTCATTATAAAGATCAGACATATATTCTACGTTAAAACGTAGAAAGTCACAAATCTCTGCTGCTGAATCAATTTCGGCTTGATAAACTGTTTTGGATTGCCCAATCATAGTAGCAGCATTCATTTTTTGGCGGTAGGGTCCAGAAATCAAATCGGCTGCTTTTAAAAAAACAGCAGCTCTTTGTTCCCATTCTAATTTAGCCCATTTTTTTCTAGCCTCTAAGGCTGTATCAATAGCTTTTTCAATATGTTTTTTTTCAGCTAAATGATATACACCACATTCATGTTTATGATCGTGAGGTGGGTTTATAGTAGCTGTTTTTCCTGTTTTTATTTCTTCAGATCCTATATAAAGAGGGACATCTACTTTAGTATTGTATAATTCTTTATAAGTAAGTAATACTTCTTCTCTTTCAGGGGATCCTGGAGCATATGTTTTTACTGGTTCGTTTTGTGCTTTTGGAACATGAAAAAATCCTTTTCCCATAATATTATTTAAATTTTTTGATTCTTATTAGTTTCTTTTTTAAAGGTATGAAAATCTTACTGTAATGTAGAATCTTAATTGCGGATTCACTAAAGCTTAACTTTTTTTGTAAATTCATACTTCATGATTAAGAAAATTTTATGTGTACCGTCACTTTTATACCGAATATTGAGGCTTCAGAATTGAATTCATTTTTAATAACTTTTAATAGGGATGAAGCTATAGGTCGAGAAACATTTCCGCCAAGTTGTAAAACTGAAGAAGGGGTGGGAATGGTATTTCCGAAAGATGGAGTAGCAGGGGGAACTTGGTTAGGTATTAGTAGTCGAAAAAGAGTGGTGGGAATTATGAATGGCGGTTTTAAAGCTCATAAACGAAATCCGCCTTATCGAAAAAGTAGAGGAGTAGTTGTAAAAGAATTTTTAGCTACTGAAAACTTTATTGATTTTACGAAAGATTATAATTTTCTAGGAATAGAACCTTTTACACTGTTAGTGGTTGAATTTGAAAAAACATGTAAAGGCTGGCAATTGGTTTGGGATGGAACCGATTTACATCAAAGTATAATTGATAATAAACCTGCTATTTGGTCTTCTTCACCTTTATATGATAAAAACATGCATCAAAAACGACAAAATTGGTTTGCCGAAAACTTAAATAAAAAAGGAATAAGTGCTGAAGCATTGTGGAATTTTCATCATAATGCCGGAGAAGGGAATCCTGAAACAAATTTAGTGGTAGATCGTGGTTTTTTAAAAACCCAAAGTATCTCCCAAATTGAAATTAGTGAAAAAAAGCAACATTTTAAGTATGAAGATCTTTCAACTGGAAAACTAACATTTTTAGACTTGTCTAATTTAATGCAAAAGGAGCACTCAGTTTAAAAGAAGGAATAATTACTTTAACTTTACGAGTAGAAGTGAAATTTACCATGTTATAATATCCTTTCATAGAACCAAAAGCCGTATTTAAAAGGCATCCGCTATGGTAACTATGTTTTTCTCCAGGGTTAATTACTGGTTTTTTGCCAATAACGCCTTCACCTTCTATATATTCTTTATTGTTTAGAGCATCTTTTATAGTCCAAAATCGAGATTGTAATTGGACAACATCATTGCTATGATTCTCAATAGTTATATGATAACCAAAAGCAAATTTTTCTTGTTTTTGATGATAGAATATACCTTTAAAGTATGTGCATACTGCAATTCTAATTCCTTGAGTGATTTGTTCTATCATAATTGTTATCAAAAAAATGCAAAAGATCCAAATAAAGATAATAAGCCCATAATTATGGCTAATATAAAAAATATAGTATTGAGTAGTATAAATTTAACAAGGGTTTTAAATCTACCTTGATTGTAAAAATTTCGTAACCCTTTATATAAATAACCAATAAAAATAATATGAGCAATATTTGTAGCGATATCACTTTTACTTAGAATATCGATTGTAAGTGCTAAGCTATATAACATAAAACACATACTTTGCGTATGGAAGCTAAAAGTTAGATGCTCCATATAATTATAGTTTGAACGCAAATAAAGTAGACTTATAAAAAGAGTGAAAACAGGCAGAAATAAGAAAATTATAAAGGGAAGTTTGCCTATTAGGTAATTTACAAATAACTGCGGATTTTGTTTTAAAAGATTAAAATCAGTTACTTTTTTATACAACCATCGGTTGTAAGCTGAATTTTCTATATTGAGTTCGTTAAGAGCAGCTTCTGGAAACGAATTTTTAGTTTCTTCAAAGTATAAATTGAATAATTTAATTTTTGAAAGGAACGATTTTGTTGTTGTTAATGAATCGATTTCTTCTTGAGAAAGCAAAAAATCTTTATAGTTTTTTACTTTTGATTCTGGCTTTTTAATTAAAAAATCTAGCTGAGTTGTGGGTAAACCTTCTAATTGAAGAGCTACCTTATTTTGTGTGTTGATACTGTCGATTTCTTGAATTACCTCTTGCTGATTAGAAGACATATTGGGTATGTTCAAAGACGAGTCAAATCCGTAGATTAAAAAAAATACGATAGCAGTAGTCAGAAAAAATCGGTAGGGATTAACATAGCGCATGCGTTTCCCTTCAATATAATCTTTAGATATTTTTCCGGGCTTAAAAAGCAAAACTCTAAGTGTCCGTATAAATCGAGAATCGTAAGCAAATAAACCAGAGAATAATTCGGATAAAAGGTCTTTAAAAGATAATTTTTTTTCAATTCTTGCTTGCCCACAGTTTGGACAAAACTTATCGGTTTCGCGTAGTGGAGTGTGGCAATTTAGGCAACTATAATTTTTATAGAAAGCTATCTCTTTTTTATTCATTTTGGATTAATTACGTAAGTTTTTAGAGTTCGCAGCTCCAATCCCAATTAATTGATCGTATCGACCACCGATATCTCGATAATAGACTAAAATTTTATAATTATTTTCGGTTTCATCGTAGTTTCCGCTTATAAAACCTTCATCTATATTATTGTCTTCTTTTACTAATACATATTTGTAATCGTAATATCCCTGTTTAAAAAGTCTGGCTGTTTCATAAAATCCGGTTTCTTCATTTAAGTAAAGCGTAGTGCTTTCATCGATTGTGAAATTATTAAAAGCACCATAAATATGTAGTTTACCTTTGCCAATAGACTCGTAATTTTTTAGTTGAAAATGAACCCAAGTATATTCAGCTTCAATTTCAGAATTTTCAGCGTTTAATTGTCGCACAATATAATTGCCGTTAATGTCCGGGTTATAGGTGTATGGTGTAGATTCTCTAGATAAATCTAATGTTAAATAGTGGTGGTATAATTCATCTAAACTGATATGAGAAATAGCGGCGTTAGTTCCGCGTAAATCTTTAGTGTCAAACTTCAAATATTCGTTACCACCATAAAATGATGTTGGTAAATCGTATTTATAAATAAGTTCATTCCCAAGTGTATATTGTGGTTTTATATTTTTAATAGCTGTTTTTAAATTATCGTTTTGAGTTATAAGAATTTTAATGGTTTGTTCCGGACGTTTTATTGCGAAATTTTTGGTGATGATTTTAAAATTGACCAACTGTTTTGTTTGAATATAGTTTAAATTTCTAGCTCTAACAATGCTAGCAGCAACAGGAAGTTTATCCTCGAAGACCATAAATTTTCTTGAAAATACTAATTCTTTATTTTCATTATATACAGATAACATATAATTCCCTGAAACTTTTAAAGCTTTGGTGTACTTGTTAGGAATTTGAAGTTTATAATGTGAGTAGGGTTGAAGTGTGTTGTAGGAATTTTTATAATTTATAATTCGGACATCATCTATACCTTCTAAAA
This sequence comes from Zunongwangia sp., assembly GCF_048269745.1. Taxonomy (NCBI): domain Bacteria; kingdom Pseudomonadati; phylum Bacteroidota; class Flavobacteriia; order Flavobacteriales; family Flavobacteriaceae; genus Zunongwangia; species Zunongwangia sp. The sequence continues at coordinate 37,015 of NZ_JBLXIB010000015.1, forward strand.
ACTCATTTTTAGCAAGTTGAGAAGGTTCCCAGTTGTAATTGTAATGTTGTATAGTGTAAAAATAATCTGCTTCATCTCCAATTAAATCGTCAAAGGTTAATGTTAACGTTGAATTAAGAGGAATACTAGGGTTTGTTTTATTGGTTGGTTCGTTTTCAGTTCCAGATAAAGAAACAGTCCTAATATAATTAGGAGGTAAGACTTCTGTAGCTGTTTGCCCGATTACTTGAAAACCAAAAACTAACAGGCTTATAAAAAAAAATGATTTTTTCATGCTTTAAAATTATAGTAAAATAAAGACATTTTCGAAATATGAACAAATACGAATATTTTTAACAGAAGTGTCTTTGTAAAAAGTTAGTGTTTATTGGGAAAAATGTTATGAAAAAACTAAATTTGCGACACTTTAAAATAAACTCATAATATACACTCCATCCTATGTCAAAAGACATTCGAATAAAAAGAGGACTTACTCTACGATTAAAAGGGGAGGCGGAAAAGCAAATTGTTGAGGCCCCAAGGTCTAAGACCTACGCGATTAAACCTCCAGATTTTCATTCAGTTGTTCCTAAAATGGTTCTTAAAGAAGGAGCTAAAATACTTGCAGGAGATGAGCTTTTCTTTTCTAAATACACAGAAGAGGTTCGTTTTACATCACCAGTAAGTGGGACTTTGAAAGAGATTAAACGCGCTGCAAAACGTCGAATTATCGAAGTGATAATTGAAGCTGATGCTACCGATTCTTATAAAGATTTTGGGAAGTTGAATGCTGCTACGGCACCTGCGGAAAGCGTTAAGGAAAAGATTTTATCTAGTGGTTGTGGCGCTTTTATTATGCAACGCCCCTACGATATTGTAGCAGATCCTAAAGATACTGCGAAATCTATTTTTATCTCAGCTGTTAGTACCGCACCTTTATCAGTCGATTTAGGGTTTGTCTTAAAAGACAAAGTTAAATCCTTCCAAGAAGGAATTTTTGCATTGCAAAAATTAACGCCAGGAAAAGTACACCTTTGTGTAGACGATTCTTCATACCCGGTATTGAAAGATATTAAGGGAGTAGAATTACACAGAGTTAGTGGACCTCACCCTGCAGGTAACGTTGGTGTTCAAATCCATAAAATCGATCCTATTAATCAAGGAGAGCGTGTTTGGATTGTAGCTGCAGATAATGTACCAGTAATAGGGGATTTATTCCTAACTGGGCAATATCATGCTAAGAGAACTATTGCAGTTGTTGGTAGTGAAGCAAAAGATAGAAAATATTATAGTTCTATAATAGGAGCGAATTCTGCCGATTTTATTGGTAACCAAAATCCAGATGATGTACGTATTATTTCTGGAGACGTGTTAACAGGAGATAAACTCTCTAATAATCAATATCTAGGTTTCTATCACAATACATTAACTTTAATTCCAGAAGGTAATAACTATCGTTTATTCGGATGGCTTCCTTTTACATATAATAATATTCACTCTAATTCTAAAACTTCATTGTCTTGGTTGTCGAATAAAAAATTTGAACCAACAACCAATCTTAATGGAGAAGAACGTGCTTTGGTAGTAACAGGAGAAATGGAAGAAGTTTTTCCTATGGATATTTATCCAATGCAATTGATAAAAGCATGTTTAGCAGGAAATATCGAAAAAATGGAGAATTTAGGAATCTACGAAGTAGCTCCTGAAGATTTTGCGTTGATAGATTATGTGAATACTTCTAAAATAGAAGCTCAGGAAATCATTCGACTTGGACTAGATTTAATGATTACTGAGGTAGGATAAAAAGTTTAATTATGGAATGGATAAGACAACGATTAGATAAATTAAAAGAGCCTTTTGGCGAGGGTAAGAAGTTTGAAAAATATGCCCCTGCTTTTAATGCTATTGATACTTTTCTATTTACACCAAACCACACTACTAAAACTGGTGCTCACATTCGTGATGGTGTAGATTTGAAACGAACAATGATTACAGTAGTATTAGCGCTAATACCAGCTTTAATTTTTGGTATGTGGAATGGCGGTTACCAATATTTACACCAGTTACCTGAATATGCAGACGGGGTTCCGTTTATGGATGCTTTTTTAGAAGGTGCTTCTAAAATTGTACCTATGATTATTGTATCCTATGTAGTAGGACTGGGGATAGAATTTGTTTTTGCTATTTTTAGAGGACACGATGTTAACGAAGGTTATTTAGTAACTGGATTGTTGATACCTATGATAATGCCAATAGATATTCCACTTTGGATGGTTGCATTATCTGTGGTTTTTTCTGTAATTATAGGTAAAGAGGCATTTGGTGGTACAGGGATGAATATATTAAACCCTGCGCTAACGGCTCGTGCATTTGCCTTTTTTGCATATCCAACTTATATGTCGGGTAACTCAGTTTGGGTACATAATGCATTCCAAGTAGATGCTGTTTCTGGTGAAACTATTTTAGGTAAATTAGCTTCTGGTACTACAGTGCCTTATAATACTATGGATATGTTTTCAGGAGTTATTCCTGGATCTATAGCTGAAACGTCTACAATTTGTATTCTTGCAGGTGCATTACTTTTAATTTTAACTAAAGTAGGCAGTTGGAGAATTATTGTAAGTGGTTTTATAGGCGCAGCTTGTATGGCTCTAATCTTTAACTTTTTTGGAGGAAGTTTTCCAGATAATCACTTAATGAATTTTCCTTGGTATAATCATCTTTTAATAGGAGGTTTAGCTTTCGGTGTAGTGTTTATGGCAACAGATCCTGTTTCTGCAGCACAAACAATAAAGGGTAAATGGATTTACGGATTTTTGATTGGACTTTTCGGAATCATGATTCGAATATTTAATCCAGCATATCCAGAAGGAATAATGTTGGCAATTTTATTAATGAATGTTTTTGCACCAGTTATCGATCACTACGTAGTTCAAGCAAATGTGAATAAGCGAAAGAAAAGATTGGCAGCAGTTAAGGGACAAGTAAAAACAGCAGCTTAGTTATGGAAGAGAAAACAGTTAATAAAACAAACACAAACGGCTACACATTTCTATTTGCCATCATTATGGTATTAGTAGTAGCCAGTGTACTTGCTTTTACAGCAACATCGCTAAAACCAATTCAGAATAAAAATGTTCGAAATGAAAAAATGCAGAACATTTTAGCAACAGTAGGTATTCAAACAAGTAGGGATAGCGCTCAGGCTTTATACGATAAATATATAACTGAAACTATTTCTTTAAAGCAAGATGGATCTGTAGATAAGGATGTAGATGCTTTTGAAGTAGATTTAAGTAAAGAATTACGTAAGCCGGTAGACAAACAGGTTTATCCTTTATATATTGCAAATATCGAAGGTTCTAAATATTATATTATTCCTTTAAGAGGAAAAGGACTTTGGGATGCAATTTGGGGATATATTTCTATTAAGAATGATGTAAATACTGTTAAAGGTGCAGTGTTCGATCATAAAGGTGAAACGCCAGGTTTAGGTGCCGAAATTACAAAAGCATGGTTTCAAGAACGTTTTGCAAATGAGAAAATATTTGACAAAAACGGAAATCTTGTAGGAGTGTCTGTTGTTAAAGGAAGTAAAGGAAATGCTAATAAGGACGATAATCAAGTTGATGCTATTTCTGGCGCAACTATTACTGGAAATGGTGTTTCTGATATGATTTCTGAAAGATTGAAGCATTATCTCCCTTATTTTAAGCAACAAACTGATGTTAAAGTAGCAACAAAGTAATTATGAAGACAGATAACACACAAACTTCAAAGCAGTCTGTTGAGACTGATGAGAAGAAAAAAAATGAGATGATTCTGTTCTTATCTAGTTCAGAAGAAAAAGAACATTTTCTGTCTAAGAATAACAGAAAATTATTGTCAGATCCGCTAAACGATAACAACCCAATTACTGTTCAGGTATTAGGTATTTGTTCTGCTCTAGCGATTACTGTTCAATTAAGGCCTGCATTAGTAATGGCAATTGCTGTAATGGTAGTTGTAGCATTTTCTAATGTAATTGTTTCTTTAATTAGAAATCTAATTCCAAACCGAATTAGAATTATTGTACAGCTTGTAGTAGTTGCATCTTTGGTAATTCTAGTAGATCAAGTTCTTAAAGCTTACTCTTATGATGTTAGCAAGCAATTATCGGTTTTTGTAGGTCTTATTATTACGAATTGTATTGTAATGGGGCGTTTAGAAGCCTTTGCATTAGGAAATGGAGTTTGGAAGTCATTTCTAGATGGTATTGGTAACGGTGCAGGTTATGGATTTATCCTTATTGTAGTAGCTTTCTTTAGAGAATTATTAGGGTCTGGAAAATTATTCGGTTTCGAAGTACTTGGTCATAAAGCACCTTTGTTAGCAGATTCTACTGGTCTTTATGCCTTAGGGTACGAAAATAACGGATTAATGTTGTTATCTCCAATGGCTCTTATTATTGTAGGAATCATTATTTGGGTACAACGTTCAAGAAATCGTAAACTAATCGAAGAATAATAATCAATAGCGAATTATCTTATTATGGATTATATAAATTTATTTGTTAGAAGTATTTTCGTAGAAAATATGATCTTTGCCTACTTCTTAGGAATGTGTTCCTATTTAGCAGTGTCAAAAACAGTGAATACTGCTGTTGGTTTAGGAGCCGCAGTAATCTTCGTATTAACTGTAACAGTACCTATCAACTTTTTATTAGACCAGTATTTATTAAGCCCTGGTGCTTTAAAATGGATAGGCCCGGAATATGCTAACGTAGATCTTAGTTTCTTGAGTTTTATCATGTTTATTGCAGTAATCGCATCAATGGTACAGCTTGTAGAAATGATTGTTGAAAAATTTGCTCCTGCACTATATGGTGCATTGGGGATTTTCTTGCCGCTTATTGCAGTAAACTGTGCAATTTTAGGTGGGTCATTATTTATGCAACAAAAGAATTTTGGAGGAATTGGAGAATCTATTACTTATGGTTTAGGTAGTGGTATTGGATGGTTTCTTGCAATTATAGCAATTGCTGCAATTCGAGAAAAAATTGCTTACTCTAATGTTCCTGCTCCATTAAAAGGTCTTGGTATTACATTTATTATTACCGGATTAATGGCGATTGGATTTATGAGTTTTATGGGAATTAAATTATAAAAGAAAAACAACAACAATGACAGTTATAATTGCAAGTATAGTTGTATTCTTAATTTTGGTCCTTCTTTTGGTTTCTATTTTGTTAGGAGCTAAAGCGAAGCTGATCCCTTCTGGACCTGTAAAAATTAATGTAAACGGAGAAAAAGATCTTGAAGTAAGTTCAGGAGGAACACTCTTGGGAACTTTAGGTTCAGAAAAACTTTTCCTACCCTCTGCATGTGGTGGAGGTGGTACCTGCATTCAATGTAAGTGTATCGTAAAAGAAGGTGGAGGAACACTTTTACCAACTGAAGAACCTCACTTTACCCGTAAGGAAATTGCCGACGGATGGAGATTAGGTTGTCAGGTAAAAGTAAAACAGGATATGAAAATTCAGATTCCTGAAGAAGTATTCGGAATCAAAAAATGGGAAGCTACTGTTGTTAGAAATTACAATGTTGCTTCATTCATTAAAGAATTTGTTGTAGAGATTCCAGAAGATATGGATTACAAAGCTGGGGGTTATATTCAGATTGAAATCCCTAAATGTGAAGTAGCTTACAAAGATATTGATATTACTGCTCACCCAGAAGAGCACGAAACACCTGATAAGTTTCAAGCTGAGTGGGACAAATTCAATCTTTGGCCTTTAGTAATGAAAAATAGCGAAACAGTAGAACGTGCATATTCTATGGCCTCTTATCCTGCAGAAGGACGTGAGATCATGTTAAATGTTCGTATTGCTACTCCGCCATGGGATAGAGCTAAAAATGGATGGATGGATGTAAATCCTGGAATCGCTTCTTCTTATATTTTCTCTAGAAAAAAAGGAGATAAAGTAACCATCTCTGGTCCCTACGGTGAATTCTTTATCAACGAAAGTGATGCAGAGATGCTTTATGTTGGTGGTGGTGCAGGTATGGCACCAATGCGTTCTCACTTATATCACCTTTTTCGTACAGTAAAAACTGGTAGAAAAGTAACTTATTGGTATGGTGGACGTTCTAAACGTGAACTTTTCTATACTCAACATTTTAGAGATTTGGAAAAAGATTTTCCTAACTTTAAATTCTATTTAGCACTTTCAGAACCTTTAGAAGAAGATAACTGGAAACTTAAAGATGGAATTGATGGAGAAGGTGATGGATTTGTAGGATTTATTCACCAAGTAGTTATTGATAATTATTTGAAGTATCATGATGAGCCAGAAGATATAGAATTCTATTTCTGTGGTCCTCCAATGATGAATAAATCTGTTCAGAAAATGACAGAAGATTTTGGTGTACCACCTGAAAATGTAAGATTCGATGATTTTGGAGGTTAATCCATAACTTATAATATATTAAAAAAGCCGATTATTTTAATCGGCTTTTTTTATGCAGCTTAATCTTTCTCTTCGTAATTTTGCAATATGGCAAAAGAGTTAACAAAACAGGAATTACATAATCTTGCAATGAATGTTGTGGGAAAAGATCTTGAAAAAAAGGGATTTGAATTTTTGGGTGTTAATAGCGATATAAAAGCAAACCCACAATTTGTAGCTTTAAAAAATAAAAAACTACATTTTGTTGTAGTTCGAGCTATATTGTATCCTGAAAATCCTAAAAATGTAGATAGGATTTATATGGAATCTATGAAATCACATGCAACGAAATTTAATGCTGAAACTTTTTATGCTGGTGTTGGGATTGCCAATGCTAGCAATTATGAATTACCAGTTACTCACGAAGAAAATTATATCATAAATTATGATGGTTGGCAAGAAATATAGTATAGCGATATTAGCGATTTTCACATTATTTTTTTTCACATCTTGTGATGGAAACGATATTGAAGAAAAGGACTATGAAGGTTCAGCATTGGGCACAACCTATCATATTAAAATTTATACAGATAAAGGTGATTTAAAAATAACTAAAGGATTAGATAGTATATTTGAAGTTATTAACAAATCAATGAGTACTTATCAACAGGACTCAGATATTTCTAAAATAAATAATGGAGGAGATTCCATTATTGTTGATAAACATTTTCAGAAGGTTTTTAAGGCTTCAAAAGATATTTATAATCAAAGTAATGGATATTTCGATCCGACTGTGGGAAATTTAGTAAATGCTTATGGTTTTGGTCCTAATAAACGCATAGATACTTTAAAACAATCTATAATTGATTCGTTATTGCAGTATGTAGGATTGAATAAATTAAAATTGACTACAGAAGGCAAAATAGAAAAAGAAGATCCAAAAATTTATTTAGATTTTAATGCAATTGCTAAGGGATATACAATAGATGTAATTGCTGAATTTTTCGATAAAAAAGAAATAGATAATTATTTAATCGAATTAGGTGGCGAATTAGTAAGCAAAGGGGATAATGTAGTCAAACAAAAAACTTTTGTAGTAGCTATAGATGATCCTTTACAAAAAGAGGGGGATAGAACCTTCCAAGCAACTTTAAAGCTTGAAAATAGAGCTATGGCAACTTCTGGGAATTACAGAAAATTTAGAACAGACTCTGTTACTGGAGAAATGTACGTGCATACTATAAATCCTTTAACTGGGAAACCCGAAAAAAGTAGTTTGTTAAGCGCTTCTGTTTTAGCAAAAAACTGTATGCTAGCAGATGGTTATGCTACCACTTTTATGGCACTTGGATTTGATAAAGCTAAAGAATTAGCATCGAAATTAGATAATATCGATGTATATTTTATTTATGCAGATAAAGATTCTAAAAATGTATATATGTCTAAAGGTTTTAAAAACGTATTGCTTGATTAATCTTTAATTTAGTTTCCATAATAGTTAAATTAAATTTTTTTAGTTTGAATTACATCCAAAAAGGAATGAATTTTTGTGATTTAAGTTTGTAAATGCTGTTTGCTAGTTTTTTTGAAGTAATATAATTTTGTAAGATTGTAATGTTCTAATTATCTCTATAAGCTATTATTATTTACAAGATTCTGTTTAATGAGGTGATTTGTAAAGTAGCTATATTAGTTTTTCTAAAATTAGATTGCTTAACAACTTAAGCATGAATACATTTTTTTAAAATGAAAGAAATAGTATTTAAAAGATTTTTTATTTACGGCAAACGGGAATAATTTCACCTTCTTGTAATCTAAATTTATCGATTTCCGAATCTGAAAATTCACTCGTATAATCTACTTCATCTACAGTAAAACCGATACTCCTTAGTTTATCGAAATAGTCTTTTCCGTAAATTCTAACATGATCATATTGTCCAAAAATACGAGCTCTTTCTTTTGGATCGGTGATAGAATCGTCTTCAAAAGTTTTTTCGCGTTTTAAATCTTGCGGAATTTGTAAAATAGCTGTAGCTCCTGGTTTTAAAATCCTATAAATTTCTTGCATGGCTTTAGTGTCATTCGGAATATGCTCTAAAACATGATTGCAAAATATAAAATCGTATTGATTATCTTTAAAAGGTAAATTACAGATGTCGGCTTTTACATCTGCTAACGGAGAGTTTAAATCTGTTGTAGTATAATCAAGATTCGATAAATTTCTGAAACGTTTATAAAAGGCCTGTTCAGGAGCAAAATGTAATACTTTATGCTTTTCTGAAAAGAAAGTAGTTTTTTCTTTTAAATAAAGCCATAACAGTCTGTGCCGTTCTAACGAAAGGGTAGAAGGCGAAAGTACATTTTCACGCTGATTATCGTAACCATATGGTAAAAACTTTTTAAAACTTTTACCATCAATAGGATCTGTATAAGTGTTTCCTTTTAGACTCATTATTAAAAAAGGTCTAGCTAAATAGCTAAAACGGATTAATAACGGTCTAGGGAATGTATTTAAAATAATTTTAAAAAGCTGCTTCATATTTAAATAGAAATATCTTTCCGGAGCCAAAGATATTCAAATTAACTGCTTTTTTCACTTTAGAGTTTACTATACTTCTATATCTCCCCAGTTTTCACCAGATTTTATACGATAAAGTTGCATTTCTGAAACCCCAAATTGTTTTGCAAGTACCCGAATTCTTGTTTTTCTATTAGGATCTAATAATTTTTTCTTCAGGATTACCGCTTGTGCATATGTAAGTTTTGAATAGGATGTTACTTTTCTTAACTTACGATTGCGCTTATTCTCTTTCACACTAGGGCTGTGATATTGATGCGCAACCCATTCTTCTTTGGTTGCCCATGCAATATTTGCTACGCGATTATCGTCTTTCTGAAAATTTTTATGGATCACATATCTATCTTCTTCCTTTTTATCTAAAAACATTTCTGCTACAATTCTATGTATGTAGTATGTTTTCGATTTACCGGTTTTGAGTTTTACTGCAAAATTAAGATAGCCACCTACGCGGCCCCCTCGCATTAACTCACCATCTTCTTTGTTTTTTAGGAAGCTTACCAGTCTGCCATAATTTGATATTTTATAAACAAATCTGTCTTCCCATTCTTCTTTGTGTAGGGTTTTCCAAACCTCTCCTCTGAAACTTTTAATCATAGGGTTTTTTCTCTAAATTCATCTTCTTCTTTACTTTCGATGCCTAAGGCTTCATAAATATAACTGAAAGTAGATAGCAGCTCCGGTTTGCCATCTATAAGTGCTACGTCGTGTTCAAAGTGGGCAGAAGGTTTATTATCAGCTGTTAGAATTGTCCAACCATCTGAAAGTTGCTTAATGCGTTTGGTTCCTAAATTAATCATAGGTTCTATGGCTACCACCATACCTTCAACAAATTTTTTACCTCTTCCTCTTCTGCCATAGTTAGGCATTTCAGGAGATTCATGCATTTTAGCACCTAAACCGTGTCCTACAAGTTCTCGAACTACACCGTAGCCATGATCTTCAGTGTATTTTTGAATGGCATAGCCAACATCGCCTACGCGGTTGCCGGCTTTAAATTCTCGCATTCCTATGTAAAGTGATTCTTTAGTAATAGTTAATAGTTTTTCTACCTCTTCGCTAACTTTTCCTACTGGAAAAGTATAGGCATGGTCACCATAATATCCATTCTTTAAAGCTCCACAATCTATAGAAATAATTTCACCTTCTTCAAGGGGCTTGTCATTAGGAATACCGTGTACTACTTGTGCATTGGGGCTCATGCACAACGAGTTTGGAAAATCGTAAAGGCCTAAAAAGCCTGGTACAGCTCCATGATCTCTAATAAATGTTTCCGCTAATTGATCTAAATGAAGAGTGGTAACTCCCGGTTTAATTTCGGTAGCTAACATTCCTAAAGTTTTAGATACAATTTGAGCACTTTCCCTAATTAATTCAATTTGTTCCCTTGTTTTAGGTATAATCATTAGTGTTAGATTTATTAAAAATTGCCAAAATAATGGCGGTTTTCTTATTGTTTGCTTTTATTTATAATCATATCAATATTGACATGATAAATATTTCAAATTACGGTCATGAATAAAAAATATAAGCTAAGATGTAGTCTATATTCTTTATTCTGGATAACTTTTATTTACAACATAAAAGTTTATGTCTTATTGCAAAAGGTTAGTACTTTTCTTAATAAAGTACCGCTACGGAGAGTGTAGAGTAATAAAGTATACTCTGGTTCCTGAAATTTTTCCAGGATTTTGAAAACATTTAGCTTGGTTTTACCAATGCTAGTAAAGCTGTTTTCTACAATTGTTACATTATAATCAATTGCTAATGTCTGTGTAGGGTACATAACTTTAAGCAAAATATTAAAATAGAAAAAAATCTATTAAATTAAAAAAAAATTATTTAGCGTACGGATTTTTATATTCTTTTCCGCTTACAATTTTTGCAATATCTTCCTCGATACTTTCTTGTGAATATTCTACAAAGCGATTTACTTCTTTACCATTTTTGTAAAAAATAATTGTCGGTACGCGATGCAAATTTACATTTTCTTCTGTTTTTTCAGGTGTTCTTTTAGAATGATCTACTGCATAAGCTGTTAAATTTTTCATTTTGAACCCAGATTCTTCTAAAACTTTAAATAAACGGGGTGTTTCACGTTTACTATCTCCACACCATGTTCCCATATATAACGTAATTTTATAATCGTTAATATGTTTACTAATGGTTTTTATTGAAGATTTTTTTGGTTCGTAATTTTCATAACGAGGCTTGAACCATCTTGAATAAGGCTCTTTTAATAAATCTTTTTCAGAAAATTTACCTAACAACATACTTTGTTGCGAAAATTTTTCAATTTTATCACTTTCTTTATCTTTATGTAAAGAACTAGAAAAGTTGCCGTAATTAAAAATCACGGCAACCATTATTATTAATAATTTATTCATTATAATAATTATATTATTCTACTAGAGATTCCTGTGTCATTAACTCAGGTTTATCTACACCCATTAATTTTAAAATCGTAGGAGCAATGTCTCCTAATATTCCACTTTTAATTTCTTTAATTTCTTTATCTAATAATATTAATGGAACTGGGTTTGTTGTGTGGGCTGTATTTGGAGAACCATCTTCATTAATCATGGTTTCACTATTACCGTGGTCTGCAATTACTATAACTGAATAGTCATTTTCCATTGCAGCATTACAAACATCTTTAGCACATTCATCTACAGCTTCACATGCTTTAACAGCAGCTTCAAAAACTCCAGTATGGCCAACCATATCTGCATTAGCAAAGTTTAAACATACAAAATCAGCAGATTTTTTATTTAATTCAGGAATAATTTTATCACGAATATCGTAAGCACTCATTTCCGGTTTTAAATCGTATGTAGCTACTTTTGGAGAACTACACATCAATCTATTCTCTCCTTTAAATGGTTCCTCTCGACCACCAGAAAAGAAAAATGTTACGTGTGGATATTTTTCAGTTTCGGCAATACGAATTTGTTTTTTACCAGCTTTTTCTAGAACTTCTCCTAATGTATCTTTCAAATTATCTTTTTTGAAAATAACATGGATGTTTTTAAATGTATCATCATATTTAGTAAGTGTTACAAAATATAATGGTAATTTTTTCATGTCTTGATCAGGAAAATCTTCTTGGCTTAGTACCTGTGTTAATTGTCTTCCGCGATCGGTTCTGAAGTTGAAAAATATAACAACATCATCTTCTTTTAAGGTTGCAACCGGCTCGTTATCTTCTTTAGTAACTACTATAGGTTCGATAAATTCATCGGTAACATTGTTTTTGTAGCTGTTTTTTATAGCTTGTACAGGATCTTGTGTTTTTTCACCTTCACCTTTTACAATGGCATCATATGCTTTTCTTACACGTTCCCATCTTTTATCACGGTCCATTGCAAAATATCTACCTACAATAGAAGCTAATTTACCATTTGTTTTGTCTAAATGTTTTAAAATATCTTCAACAAAGCCTTCTCCTGATTTGGGATCAACATCTCTACCATCGGTAAAAGCGTGTAAATATTTTTCAGAAATACCAAATTCTTCCGCAGCGGTAAGAAGTCCTTTAATGTGTTTAATGTGAGAGTGAACACCACCATCACTTAATAATCCCATAAAATGTACGGCCTTATTATTTTCTTTGGCATATTCAAAAGCAGCTTTTAAATCTGGCTCGTCTAATAAGGTTTTATTTTCTACAGCTTGATTAATTTTTACTAAATCTTGATATACAATACGGCCAGCACCTAAATTCATGTGGCCAACTTCGCTATTTCCCATTTGTCCTTCAGGAAGACCAACATTCATTCCATCTGTTCTAAGGTGAGCATGTGGATATTTTTTTAAAATTTCGTCTACAAAAGGAGTTTTTGCATTTGCGATGGCAGATACTTTAGGATCTTGGGTTTCTCCCCAACCATCAAGAATCATTAATATGACTTTCTTATTCATTTTGGGTAAATTTTATATAAAAGTATAAACAATATTAAGGCTGTTCAATCTTAAAGCCTTAATGTTTTATTAAAGTTAATGAGATTTTAGGTAATAAAATTAGTATTTTCTGAATAATTTGAACGAAAACGTTGTAAATTGACATATTCTATTTTAACGTATTTTATAAATTTAAAATTTTAAACTTTAACATAAAAAAAAGATTTTGGAATACTAATTGAAACTAATTAATCGTTTACAAGGAATATGCAAATTTTTAATATACTTAATTATAGAGCGGTTTTTCGCTATATATAGTACTTATTTTGTTGGTCTGCATATTTTTTGTAAGTTGGTAAAATATTTAGAAAATTTTAACTAAAATAGATACGTGTGAATAGACTGATGATTGCTGGAGTCGTATTAATGTTTTCAACCGCTTTTTCTGGCTCAACACCCAAGACACCCCTAAACCCATCAAAAATTGAAGAAGAAAGAAGTGCTGTTACGGCAATGATGAAACCTTCTTTTGAAGAAAAAATTGCAACTATTTATTCTGATTTTACAGAGAAGAATGAAAGTATGCCTGCTTTAACAACCTTTCAGCATGCAATGAAAGGATATTACAAATTATTAGAACAAGGAAAGGTTGATAAAAAAATACTAACCATTATAGATTTTAATTTATCTTCTAAAATAAAGCGGTTTTGGGTTTTGGATATGAACACCCAAGATGTGTTGTTTAATACCTATACGGCACATGGTAAAAATTCTGGAATGGAATTCGCAACTTCTTTTTCTAATAGTGTGAATAGCCATAAGAGTAGTTTAGGTTTTTATGTAACAGGAGAAACTTATTACGGGAAAAACGGACTCTCTCTTTTTATTGATGGAATGGAAAAGGGCTATAATAATAATGCGCGAAAAAGATATGTGGTAATACATGGTTCAGATTACGTTAATAGAAATTTTATAAGCACTAGAGGTAGGGCTGGTAGAAGTTATGGTTGCCCAGCAATTCCAAGAAAATTAACTCGTAAGGTTATAAATATAATTAAAGGTAAGTCTGTAATTTTCATTAATAAATCTAACGAAGATTATTTAGAGCATAGTAGTTACTTAAATTCATAAGAATTTACTATTTATAAAAAAGCGTCTTCTAATCTAGAAGACGCTTTTTTTATTTGATACTTATATATTTAAATAAAAAAAATAATTAAGCTCTTACATCTCTAAATTCTTCATAACGCTCAAACATAACCTCTGCAAATGGGCAAAGTGGTTCAATTTTTAAATTTCTATTGCGAGCATATTGAACGCAAGCTTTTAAAAGTTCAGTAGCTATACCTTGTCCTTCTAGCTCTAGTTTAACTTCAGTATGATCTATAGTAATAAGGCTGTTACTGTTTATAACATAAGTTAATTCCGCAAAAACACCTTGTTCCCCTTTCATATAGAACATTCCTCTACTATCGCTTTCTTTGTGTTTTATTGGAGTATTTTTCATAATCTTATTTTAAAATGTTGTCTACAATGCCATAAGCTAAAGATTCTTGAGCACTCATCCAATAATCCCGATTAAAATCTTTCATTATTTTTTGTACACTGTGGTTGCAGTTTTCCGCTAAGATTTCAGCACTAATCTCTTTTGTCTTTATAATTTCTGTAGCTTGAATCTCTATATTAGAGGCTTGTCCGTTTGTACCTCCTGATGGTTGTTGAATCATTACTTTTGCGTGGGGTTGAATAAAACGTCTCCCTTTTTTTCCGGCAGAGAGTAATATAGCCCCAATAGAAGCTGCTAATCCTGAACAAATAGTAGAAACAGGTGCTGTTATTTCTTGAATGGTATCGTAAATGGCAAAACCATCAGTTATATAACCTCCTGCACTACTAATATATAATTGAATTTCTTCTTTTCCTTCTAAATCAAGGTAAAGTAAACGGTCAATTACATGTTTAGCTGATTTTTCATCTACAGGTCCCCACATAAATATTTTTCGCTTTTCTAAAAATCTAGCATCAATTTTATCTTGTATTTTCCCTCGTTTACCTTTCATTCGTCTTAACTTGAAAATTTTAGTTTGCAAAAATATAATTAATTTTAAATAAATATTAGAGAGGATTTAGTTTGAAATACGTAAACTAAAATAAGTGCTATTAAATAGATGAAGAAAATCGAAAATTAATTTTTATAGAAGTTATTGAAAGACAATAATTTATTATTTTGGTGTTTTAAAGTTTGAAAAAAATGGCTA
Source organism: Zunongwangia sp. (assembly GCF_048269745.1). Classification (NCBI taxonomy): domain Bacteria; kingdom Pseudomonadati; phylum Bacteroidota; class Flavobacteriia; order Flavobacteriales; family Flavobacteriaceae; genus Zunongwangia; species Zunongwangia sp. Next base: position 52,157 of record NZ_JBLXIB010000015.1, read on the forward strand.
AAAATGTTTTATAAATATCTAAATCTAATTTATATTTGTACCCAGTTAATGCGGGAGTAGCTCAGTTGGTAGAGCGTCAGCCTTCCAAGCTGAATGTCGCCGGTTCGAACCCGGTCTCCCGCTCAAAAAGCTTCATTTTTAAATGAAGCTTTTTTTATTATAATTATATAAAATTCTAAATTTTATAAATAAAAAAAAGCGACAAATTTTGTCGCTTTTTAATTATATCATAAGAAGTAAATTCTATTGGTTTAGCCATTCATGCTAATTAAGAATTCTTCGTTATTTCTGGTTTGTTTTATTTTTCCGTTTACAAATTCCATAGCTTCTATAGGATTCATATCTGCTATGTATTTACGCATAATCCACATTCTTTGGATTGTGTTTTCATCTAATAAAAGATCATCTCGACGAGTACTAGAAGAAATAAGATCGATAGCTGGGAATACTCTACGGTTTGATATTCTTCGGTCTAATTGAAGTTCCATGTTACCGGTACCTTTAAATTCTTCAAAGATAACTTCATCCATTTTAGAACCGGTTTCTGTAAGTGCAGTTGCAATTATAGAGAGAGAACCACCATTTTCAATATTACGAGCTGCACCAAAGAAACGCTTAGGTTTATGTAAGGCATTGGCATCAACCCCACCACTAAGTACTTTCCCGCTAGCAGGTTGTACGGTGTTATAAGCACGTGCCAAGCGAGTAATAGAATCTAACAGGATAACTACATCATGGCCACATTCAACTAATCGTTTTGCTTTCTCTAATACAATATTAGCTACACGAACATGTTCATGCGCTTCTTTATCAAAAGTTGAAGCAACAACTTCACCTCTTACATTTCGTTGCATGTCGGTTACCTCTTCTGGACGTTCATCAATTAATAAAATAAGTTGATAAACTTCAGGATGGTTGGCGGCAATAGCATTCGCAATATCTTTAAGCAACATAGTTTTCCCTGTTTTTGGTTGGGAAACAATCATACCACGTTGTCCTTTTCCGATAGGGGCAAAAAGATCCATAATTCGAGTAGAAATAGAACTTTGCTTATCGGCGATATTAAATTTTTCTTGTGGGAAAAGAGGGGTTAAGTGTTCAAAAGAAATACGGTCTCTTACCACTTGTGGATCTAAACCGTTAATCTTGTTAATTTTGATAAGTGGAAAATACTTTTCACCTTCTTTAGGAGGGCGTATTTGTCCTAAAATAGTATCTCCGGTTTTTAAACCAAATAAACGAATTTGAGATTGAGAAACATAAATATCGTCTGGAGACGTTAAGTAATTATAATCTGAAGAACGTAAGAAACCATAATTATCTTGCATGATGTCTAAAACACCTTCGCTTTCGATAATTGCGTCGAACTCATAATCAGGCTCGCGGTATCGGTTCCGGATATCTTTATTTCCGTTTTTATCGTTCCGATTGTCTTTACGGTTATCTTTTCGATTATTATTATTATTATTATTATTCCCGTTATGCTCTTTATTATCGGAACTCTCAGATTTCTTTCTGGTATCTTCTGTTGGTTTCTTTCTCGTGTTTTTTGGCTTGTTAGTGCTTTCAGGAGTTTTAGAAACTTTTTTGGTTTCAGTTTTAGGCCTTGCTTTAGCTTTAGGCTCAATGTCCTTGCTAGCCTCTTTTTTCTCAGGAGAATTATCTGTAGGTTTTTTTTCTACATCAGGAGTCTTCGTGTTGTTGGTAGACTCTTGTTTTTTATCTGTTCCTATTTTTTTAGTACGTATGGTACGTTTTCTTTTAGGCTTTTCCTCTGCTTGTTTATCGTTATCGGTACTTTCCGTATTTGTAAGTACTTCTTTAACTTTATTAGGATTAGCTGCCTGGTAATCTAAAATTTGATATACTAAATCTAATTTTTTTAGGCTTCTAAATTTAGGAACATTCAGTGATTTTGCAATCTCCTGAAGTTCAGGTAGCTTTTTAGCTTTTAAATCAGAAATTTCAAACATGAATAGTCAAAATAAATTTTGTTTGGTTGTTGATTGATAACTTCTTTAAGAAGAATTGAATTATTTTTTGAAGTCTTAAGTAGCCTGTAAAGAACAGGTTACGAAATGTATATGCAATTATACAACTTTATTTAGAAAATAAACTGTTTTTTCTGAAAATAATATTTTATTTTTGCAGAATATTAAATAATTATGCTGCAACGAATACAAACTATTTATTTGCTTATAACAGCTATTGTAAGTCTTGGTTTAATTTTTGTTTTTTCTTTATGGGAAACTGCCGAGGGAACTTTAGTTTACGCTCAAGACCAAATTATGGTTTTTATGGCGTTTTTGTTTTCTGGAGCATTAGCAGTAATTAGTATTTTTATGTTTAAAAATCGGAAGCTTCAATTTGTTTTGGGGCGTATCAATATCTTATTAAACTTTTTTTTACTAGGATTGTTTGTATATTGGTCACTAAGTTTACCTGGAGAAATGGATATTTCGGAGAAGGGTATTGGGATGTTTCTTCCTATTATTTCTATCGTTTTTCTAGTTCTGGCGAATAAAGCCATTAAAAAGGACGAAAATCTCGTAAAATCTGTAGATCGATTACGATAAGCCTATCATCTTAGTAGTATTAGTGCGTAGAAAGGCCTGAAGTTTTACTTTAGGCCTTTTTTATTGTTTTTATTGAAGTTCTATAACTTCTAAATCTTTTATATTTTCTCCATCAATCACAAAGCGGAGCATAGTTCTTTTTTTATGCCAGCCATGTTTTCCTGCAGCACCCGGATTCATATGTAATAAACCTAAATTTTTATCCATCATTACTTTTAGAATATGAGAATGCCCACAGATAAATAGTTTAGGTGGATTTTTATTAATTTCGTCTTTTATGTTTGGGTTGTATTTTTTAGGATAGCCACCAATGTGGGTAATCCAGACATCTACACCTTCACACATCCAACGTTGATTTAATGGAAATTCTTTCCTAATTTCAGCATTATCAATATTTCCGTACACCCCAATTATTGGTTTTCCGGTATTTTTTAACTGGTCGGTTACGTTTAATTTCCCAATATCTCCAGCATGCCATATTTCATCTGCTTGTTCTGCATAATAGAGAATACGATCGTCAATATAGCTATGGGTGTCGCTTAGTAATAGAATTTTTTTCAAAATGTATAGTTTAAAAAGGATTGAAAGCTTTTGTATAAATACAGTTTTAGAGTAATAAATCCCTTATCTTTGTGTGCTGCAAAAGTAAAAATTTCAGTTTAGGTTTGAGATATTTTATAGATTTAGCTTATTTAGGAACAGCCTATCATGGGTGGCAAATACAGCCACATGCTATAAGTGTTCAGGAGGTTATTCAAAAAGCACTATCTAAAATTCTTCAGCAAGAAATAGAAGTAGTGGGAGCTGGTCGAACAGATGCTGGTGTACATGCAAAGCAATTGTATGCTCATTTTGATGCAGAATTGAAATTTGATGAAAAAACACTTCAATTTAAGTTAAACTCTTTTTTACCTAAAGATGTTGCTGTTAATCAACTTTTTGCTGTTACAGCCGATGCACATGCACGTTTTGATGCAACTAGTAGGAGTTACGAATATCATATAACCACCAGTAAAAACCCTTTCAATATTAACCAAGCCTATTATTTATTGAAGGAATTAGATATTGAAAAAATGAATAAGGCAGCAGAAATGTTGCTCGATTATACTAATTTTAAATGTTTTTCGAAAAGTAGAACTGATGTTAGAACCTATAATTGTAAAATTAAAAAAGCAGTTTGGGAACAAACGCCAGACGGATTTATTTTTCATATTACAGCCGACCGGTTTTTACGAAATATGGTACGAGCAATAGTTGGTACTTTATTAGATATCGGAATTGGTAAAAATTCAGTAGAATTTTTGAAAGAAATTCTTAAAAGTGAAGACAGAGGTATGGCCGGAACCTCGGTTCCTGCTCATGGCTTATTTTTAACCCAAATAGAATACCCTAAAACAATATTACTTAATGGCCTCTAAAACGGGAAACGCATTCGATTTTGATCTTTTTAAACGCCTGCTAAAATATAGCAATCCCTATAAAATAACTGTATATTTTGTAGCAATTACTGCTATATTATTGTCATTTTTCGCGATAGCACGTCCCTATTTACTACAAATAACCATAGACGATTCTATTATCCCTAAAGATAATGATAACCTTATTTTTTATATTTCTCTAATAGTTGGGTTTTTAGTTTTAGAAGTTACCTCGCAATTTTTCTTTATCTATTTTGCCAATTTGTTAGGTCAAAATGTAGTGCGAGATTTACGAGTAACCCTTTTTAAGCATATGCTTGAATTTAAAATGCAATATTATGATACCTCAGCAGTAGGGCGCTTAGTAACACGAGCAGTAAGTGATATAGAAACTATTGCAAGTATTTTTAGTCAGGGTTTGTTTATGATTATTAGTGACCTATTAAAAATGCTGGTTGTAATTAGTTTTATGTTTTATAAAAGTTGGCAACTTACTTTATTAGTACTTGTGGTGCTTCCTTTTATAATGTATGCTACGCGAGTTTTTCAGAAGAAAATGAAAATTGCTTTTGAAGACGTACGTACGCAAGTAGCTAATTTAAATACGTTTGTACAAGAACGAATTTCAGGAATGAAAATCGTACAACTATTTAACCGAGAAGAAGCTGAATACGATAACTTTAAAGCAATTAACGATAAACACCGTACAGCTTGGGTAAAAACTGTTTGGTATAACTCTATATTTTTTCCAATAGCAGAAATGTCTACTTCTATAACCATCGGACTCCTTGTTTGGTTTGGTGGTTTACAAGCGGCAACCGATAATCCTAACATTACACTAGGGGTTATTATCGCTTTTATAGAATTAGCACAAATGCTTTTTAGACCTTTACGGCAGATTGCCGATAAGTTTAATACCCTACAAATGGGAATGGTGGCTGCCAACCGTGTGTTTGGTATTTTAGATACCGAAGCATCAATTAAAAACGAAGGCACTAAAAAATTCACAGACATTAAAGGAGATATTGAATTTAAAGATGTTCGGTTTAGTTATGTAAAAGGAGAAGAAGTGTTGCGAGGTGTTAATTTTAAGGCAAAATCTGGAGAAACTATAGCAATAGTAGGAGCCACAGGAGCCGGAAAGTCTACCGTAATTAACTTGTTAAACCGATTTTATGAGATTGATAGCGGAAAAATTTTAGTTGATGGTGTAGATATTAAAAATGTTACTTTAAAATCATTACGAGCCGAGATAGCTGTAGTACTTCAAAACGTATTTTTATTTGCAGATACTATTATGCACAATATAAAATTGGATAATCCTGATATTTCTGAAGACGACGTAATTACAGCAGCTAAACAAATAGGAATTCACGATTTTATAAGTGCTCTGCCAAACGGCTATTATTATAATGTAAAAGAAAGAGGGGTAATGCTTAGTTCAGGTCAACGTCAGCTTATCTCATTTTTACGAGCTTATGTAAGCAATCCAAGTATTTTAGTGTTAGATGAAGCAACCTCTTCGGTGGATACGTATAGCGAACAACTTATTCAGCAAGCTACCGACAAAATTACTAAAGACAGAACTTCAATTGTAATTGCGCACCGTTTAGCTACTATTAAAAAAGCCGATAAAATCATGGTAATGGACAGTGGTGAGATTATAGAAGTTGGTACTCACGACGAATTATTACTTAAAGAAAACGGCCATTATCGTAAACTTTATGAAGTGCAGTTTATGGCTGAAGAATCTGCGTAAGCCTGAATCTTGAAAATATCATCTAATCTTATCGAATCTTAATGATATAAGATTGCTCTTTCTTAAACTGAAGGTTAGAAAGCTTCACTGTTACCTGTAGCAAAGATGATTAAAACTGTAAATACAATCATTATAATAGTTGCTGTTAAAGTGATGCCTATAAATAGTAAAATATTGAGCAGAAGTTGTGGTACTGAGAGGTCAAGCAATCTTTTGTAACAATACGCAGTGTAAAGTGCAAAAAGTATAGTTAATAAATTTCCTATAAAATAATAGTTTCCTCCTAAGCTGACAGCAAATGTGAGCAATATCGCACTAATTATGGTATACTGACTCGAAATATAGCCCATCGCAACTAAATGTTCTGTGTAATTATATTTTTTGCGATTAAAAAATGAGAGCTTTGCGAGAAGAGCATATACCGGAATTAGTAAGATAGAGATAAGAGAGTAATAGTCATACATTGAGTTGAAAATAAGCGCCTGTCCTGTTTTATCAGTAAGTCCGGGGATTTCTAAACTCTCAGGATAAAATTTTCTAAGAAAGAATATTTGGAATCCGGCAAGGGTAAGCCCAATCGTAAAATAACTTATTACATTCAAGTATCTTTTTCTTAAACCGGTTATATAGCCATCTATAACTTTTTCAGGAGCAGTGAAAAGGATGAAGAAGGTTTTTAGAAAAGTATTGTCAATATTTAAAAAAATAGTGCTGAATTCTTCAAAAACTAGCTTTAAGTTTAATCGAGAATCTATCTTTTTTGCTCCACAGGAATAACAATATTCATGATCTTTGGAAAGTTTTGCATGGCAGTTTTTACAAAAACAGCCTTGAGAATATAGAATTTCATGTTTCATTAAATAACAGTTACCTTAAATTTTCTTTTAAGCGTTCTCTTAACTCATCGTTGCTTTCAAACATCGTAAATTCTCCATCTCGAATATAGGAGATTTGTCCAGTTTCTTCACTAACAACAATAGCTAAGGCATCGGTTTTTTCTGAAATACCAACCGCAGCACGGTGGCGTAGTCCAAAACGAAGTGGGATAGACCGATCGTTAGAAACCGGTAAAATAACACGCGTAGCTGTAATTTTATTTCCTTCAATAACCATAGCGCCATCATGTAAAGGGCTGTTTTTAAAGAAAATAGATTCTATAATAGGTTGGTTTAATTCAATATCCATAGAATCACCAGATTTTTTTATAAAATCTAAACTCGTATTTCTGCGGATTACAATTAGAGCGCCTGTTTTGGTTTTACTCATCGATTCGCATGCATTCACTATAAGATCTATAGTAGAATTATCATCGTCATCTGAAATATTTCTGACAAATCGTAAATTTTTAAAAAACTTTCCATTATAGGTTAAGTTTGCTGAACCTATCATTAATAAAAACTTTCTTATTTCTTGTTGAAAAACCACAATTAGCGCAAACATTCCAACTCCTACAAATTGATCGAGCACATTACTAAGCAATTCCATTTGAAGTAATTGCGTAAGTCTCCAAACTAAATAGATAATTGCAATACCAATAAAAATATTAACTGCTACGGTACCACGTACCAGTTTATAAATATTGTAAAGAAGTGTTGCAATTAATACAATATCTAAAATGTCTAGAAATCGAATACTTAGAATATCCAAATTATGTGCTTTTATGTAAAAATAGAAAATTAAAGTTTACTTAATAACTTCAGAATATAATTTCACACATTCTACAGCTTCTTTTACATCGTGTACTCGTAGAATAGAAGCTCCTTTGGTTAAGGCTAATGTATTTAAAATGGTAGTTCCATTTAGCGCTTCTGCCGGTGTGTTATTAAGTGTTTTGTAAATCATGTTTTTTCGAGAAATTCCTATTAATAGGGGTAAATCAAAAATATTAAATAAATCGACATTTTTTAATAATTCAAAATTTTGAGCTATTGTTTTTGAGAATCCAAATCCAGGGTCTAAAATAAGATCGTTAATACCTAAGCCTCTTGCTTCTTTTATCTTTTCAGAAAAATAAAAGTTAATATCTGTAACCAAGTTTTTATAGTCAGTAAGCTGATTCATGTTTTGGGGAGTACCTCGCATATGCATCATAATATAAGGAACTTGATATTTAGCAATAACGTGCATCATATTTTCATCCAAATTACCGGCAGCAATATCATTAATTAGTGCAGCTCCTGTATTTAGGGCATTAGCAGCTACGCTACTTCTAAACGTATCTATTGAAATTAAAATATCAGGAAATTCTTTTAGCAATATTTCAGTAGCAAAAATCACACGTTTATTTTCTTCAGCTTCAGCCACATCTTCTGCATTTGGCCGACTACTATATCCGCCAATATCAATAAATGTAGCTCCTTCTGTTACTAGTTTTTCAGCTCTTCTTAGAATGTCATCTTGCGTTTGTGTTCTACTACCTTCAAAAAAAGAGTCGGGAGTGATATTTAAAATCCCCATAACTTTAGGTTGGGAAAGATCGATAAGTTCACCTTTGCAATTGATCGTCATATACTTATAAGTTTAAAAAAATGAGCCGTTTTAAAATAATTTTGATCAGCTTAAATATTTCACCGAAATTTACGGAAATTAGCACATTTTTTATGCAAGATACATCGAAACAATATGATGCGGTTATTGAAAGTTGCCGTAGCTTGTTCCTTAACAAAATGAAAGATTATGGTTGTGCTTGGCGAATTTTAAGAGTGCCCTCGTTAACAGACCAAATTTTTATTAAAGCACAGCGAATTAGAAGTCTTCAAGAGAATGAAGTAAGAAAGGTAGATGAAGATGAAAAATCTGAATTTATTGGAATTATTAATTATTCGATAATGGCTTTAATTCAGTTAGAAAAAGGAGTGGCTAATCAGCCCGATCTTGCTCCAAAAGATGCTATTAAATTATATGATGTGCATATTACAGCAACAAAAGAGTTAATGCAGAATAAAAATCATGATTATGGCGAAGCTTGGCGGGATATGCGTATAAGTTCATTAACCGATTTAATTCTTCAAAAATTATTACGCGTAAAGCAGATAGAAGATAATAAAGGTAAAACTTTGGTAAGCGAGGGTATTGAAGCTAATTATCAGGATATGATAAATTATGCTGTATTTGCACTTATTCATTTTTCAGAAAAAGAATCAGAAGAATCTAAATAAATTTAGGATGCAGTTAGTAGTGAAATTTGCTCGCTTTTTTGTGGGTGTGTTGTTTATTTTTTCAGGATTTATAAAGCTTAACGATCCTATAGGTTTTTCCTATAAACTTCAGGAATATTTTTCTCCTGAAGTATTGAATCTTGATTTTTTAACTCCTTTTGCACTAGCAATTGCTGTTTTAGTTTGTGTTTTCGAGCTAGTTTTAGGTATTATGCTATTAATTGGATATCTACCTAAGTTTACAACTTGGTGTTTATTAGGTATGATTGTCTTTTTTACCTTTCTAACTTTTTATTCAGCTTATTTCAATAAAGTAACCGATTGCGGTTGTTTTGGAGATGCAATTCCATTAACTCCGTGGCAAAGTTTTACTAAAGATATAATTTTGCTTCTTTTTATAATTATCCTTTTTATTTATCAAAAATCGATTACACCAATTTTGGTTCCGGCAAGCCACCGTTGGGTAATATTTTTAAGCTATATGCTTTGTTTTTTATATGCATATTATGTGCTAATGCATTTGCCAGTTTTTGATTTTAGACCATATAAAATAGGAAATAATATTGCTGAATTACGAAAAGCTCCTGAAGACGATTCGCAAGATGTGTTTGAATACCATTGGAAGTTTAATGTAAACGGAAAAGAAGAAATAGTAACTACCTCTGGTAATTATCCACAACATGAAGGAGAATATATGGGTGTAGAAACAGAGTTAATTTCTGAAGGAAAAGCAGCACCTATTCATGATTTTCAAATTATAGATGGCGATAAAATAATTACTGATGAGGTTTTGGCAGCAAAGAAAGTAGTACTGATAGTTTCTTACGATTTGAAGAAATCGGAAAAAGAAGGTTTTAAAGCTATTTCAAAATTAGCAAAACAAGCATCAAAAAAGGGTTATAGAGTATTAGGTTTAACTGCTTCAGGAGACCAATTAAAACAACAAATAAAAAAGAATTTTAAGTTAGATTTTCCTTTTTATCAAACCGATGAGACCGCACTTAAAACAATTATAAGAGCGAACCCTGGAGTTTTAATTTTAAATGCAGGCATTATCACGCAAAAAAAGCATTGGTCCGACGTTTCAGCCATAAAATTATAGGCATTTTTAAAAAAGTTTTAGAAGATTAATAAAAAGCTATAAAAGCCTTTTCTGTAAAGGTTTTATGTGTTAGGTATTCGGTATATTTGTAGTAATCAGCAAAAAATAATAGCTAACAAACTATAGAATTTAAAATTATGAGAAAAAATATTGTAGCTGGAAACTGGAAAATGAATAATGATCTTGCAGAAACGCAAGAATTAATTTCAGACCTTAAAAAACAAATGGTTAAAGAGCCAAATGCAACTGTTATGGTAGCACCTACTTTTACTAATTTGTATGAAGCTTTCCAAAGTCTAAAAGATACACCGGTAGTAGTTGCTGCACAAAATATGCACCAAAATGCTAGTGGAGCATATACCGGAGAAATTTCTGCTAATATGCTAAAAAGTGTAGGTGTGGAGACTGTAATTTTAGGACACAGCGAGCGTCGTGCTTATTTTAATGAAACTAACGAACTTCTTGCAGAAAAAGTAGATGCTGCTTTAGAAAATAACATGACAATAATTTTCTGTTTTGGTGAAGAACTAGAAGATCGTAAAGCAGAAAAACATTTCGATTTAGTAGCTTCTCAATTAAAAGAAAGTTTATATCACCTTCCTAAAGAAAGTTGGAAAAACATCATTTTAGCTTACGAACCAGTTTGGGCAATTGGAACAGGAGAAACAGCATCTCCGGAACAAGCTCAAGAAATGCATGCTTTCGTTAGAAAAAATGTTGCTGATAAATTTGGTGAAGAAGTAGCCGAAGATGTATCTATTTTATACGGAGGTAGTGTAAAACCAGCTAACGCTAAAGAAATTTTCGCTAATAAAGATGTGGACGGAGGTTTAATTGGTGGAGCTAGTTTAAAAGCAGCAGACTTTTTAGAAATTGTAAACGCATTTTAATAAAAACATAGACATTGAATTATCTCGAATTTCAGTTTACCATACAACCAACAACTCCGGGTTCAGAAATATTAATTGCTGAATTGGGTTCGGCAGGTTTCGAAAGTTTTTTAGAGCAGGAAAATGGAATTACTGCTTATATTTTAAAAAACGAATTTTCGGAAGATTTGCTTTCTGAAATTCAGATTTTACAGTCTGATGAATTTAAAATCTCCTATTCTTCTTCCGAGATTGAACAAGTAAATTGGAATGAAGAATGGGAGAAAAATTTTCAGCCTATTGTTGTAGATAATGTTTGTAGCGTACGCGCACCTTTTCATTCTAAACCAGAAACGAAGTTCGATATAGTGATCGAGCCTAAAATGAGTTTTGGAACTGGGCATCATGCTACTACACATATGATGATTCAGTTTATATTGAAGACTAATTGGGAAAATAAAAGCGTTTTAGATATGGGTTGCGGAACCGGTGTGCTAGCTATTTTAACAGCATTGAAAGGAGCACAGCCAGTAGAAGCAATAGATATTGATAATTGGTGCTACTTAAATACGCTAGAAAATATAGAACGTAATAATGTTCCTGAAATTAACGTTAAAGAAGGAGGAGCCGAGTTATTAGGGGATAAAAAATATGATGTTATTTTAGCTAATATTAATCGTAATATCTTATTACAAGATATGGCAACTTATGTTTCTGTATTAAAAAAAGAAGGCGATTTATATTTAAGCGGATTTTATAAAGAAGATATTCCAATTATACAGGAAGCTTGTGAAAAGCTAGGACTAAAATTTCAGGAAAATCTTGAAAAAGATAAGTGGGTTGCGGTAAAGTTTTCTTTGTAAGAGTTCTAACTTGTTTTTTGTATTTTTGCAAAGTTTCTGATTCAAAATTAATACCCTATGAGTACCCAAGAAGAAGTTTTAGAGAAGGTAGATACTAAAGTTGATAAGGAAAACGAAATTGTTTTGTATAACGATGATTATAATACCTTCGATCATGTTATAGAAACACTTATATATGCATGCGATCATACACCAGAACAAGCAGAGCAATGTTCTATATTAGTACATTATAAAGGAAAATGTACTGTAAAAACAGGCGATTTTAAAGATTTAAAGCCTCGTTGCTCTAAATTGTTAGAAGCAGGTTTAAGTGCAGAAATAGTTTAAAAAAAGTTTTATAAAAATTTTTGAATATTGTATATATATTATATATTTGCACCCGCTTAGCGAGATAACAAGTTAAGTTTTTTAAAGGCCTCGTGGCGCAACTGAATAGCGCATCTGATTACGGCTCAGAAGGTTGCAGGTTTGAATCCTGCCGAGGTCACTTTTTAAGAAATAAATTAAGCTAAAACCCTATAAATACTATGATTTACAGGGTTTTATGTTTTTTAGGGGTTTTGTTTGTGAGCGTTTTATTACCTTTAGTAGTTCACAGATCGTCAACATAATTTCATCCTGTCAACATGTTGAAACTTTGATTATCAGTGATTTAAAATTAGGTGATTTGACTTTCGTCTTTACTGAGTATTAACTTAAAGGCGACACTTATGCGTACTTCAAAAACTTTTTCCATTTTATTTTGGGTGTATTCCTCCAGAGTAAAGAACAATCTAACCAATCTTTATGTCAGAATTTCTCTGAACAATCAAAGGGTAAATGTGAGCTTAAAATCGAAAATTCCATATGACTTATGGGATGCCTCAGCTCAAGGACTGGATGGTAATTCGAGACTAGCCAAAGAATTAAACCATTTAATAGATGAGACCTGAACAAAAATTTTCCAGAACTATCAGGATTTGCGATTCCAGAATAAAGCGGTGACAGTAGAACTTTTAAAAGCCAATTTTTTAGGGGAAGGTCCAAAAGATAAGACATTGCTTGATATTTTGGAATATCATGGTCAAAAGATTAATGGAAAGCTTGCTAAGGGATCAATTCGTAATTTTAAGGTTACCGAGAACTATATTCATCGGTTTTTAGAAGAGGAGCTTAAAATAAATTCTATTTATCTCAATGAGCTTAATTATAAGTTTATCAATGATTTTGCGAACTTTCTTTTTACCTACTGGCCAAAGGGACATGTTAATGCAATGAGTCACAATACAGTAATGAAGCATATACAGCGCCTTCGTAAAATAGTGACTTTGGCCTTTCATTTGGAATGGGGAGACAAAGATCCTTTTATCCGTTGGAAGCCCACTTTTGAAAAGAAAGAGCGGGATTTTCTAAATCCGAATGAACTTAAAGTTATTGAGGATTTCAATTTTTATAATGAGCGATTGGATAGAGTAAGGGATTTGTTTGTGTTTAGTTGCTATACCGGAATTAGTTTTTCAGATATCAATAATTTGACTAGGAATAATATTATGAAAGGTTTAGATGGTCAGAAATGGATATTTACCTTTAGAAATAAAACAAAGACCAAAGTCAAAATTCCGTTACTTGATAAAGCATTAATGATTATCGAGAAATATGAGGATCATCTGATGGTGCAGATTACAGAGAGTCTTTTGCCTGTTATTACCAATGTAAAAGTGAATCTGTATCTTAAAGAAGTCGCAGAAATTTGTGATATAAAAAAGAACCTTACCTTTCATATGGCACGACATACTTTTGCCACCACAGTAATACTGGCAAATGGAGTTCCTATAGAAACAGTTTCAAAACTATTGGGACATACTAAAATTGCCACTACTCAAATTTATGCCAGAGTATTAGAAGATAAGCTGAGTAAGGATATGTCTGATCCTAGTAAGAAATTACGGGGAATATAGATTTTAAAAAAATGCCAAACAGAAAGGATAGTTGTAAGCAGCTATCCTTTTCGTTTATTTCAATGTCGATATTAGCTAACTTAATCTTCATTGGTACAAAAAACAGTAAGTAAACTATTATAAAAAATCTAAAGTCTCTTTTTCAACAGTACCTTCCTATTTCCATTTAACTCTTGCAATTCCAATTGAAATTTCTCCTTACTTCCCAGAACAAATTTGGGCAGCACATATACCAAGCATACCGTGCCATCAATTTCCCAGATCACTTCTTCGGCGGTTATTTCATCGTGCTGCTGATCAAAAAAATGTTCCAGTTCGGGAAGTGGTTTGCCTTCATTTTCTTTTTCCAGATACTCCACAAAATCTGCAGCACTTTGCGCATAATTACCCTGTGCTTTCTGAGCAGTGATGGTGATGTACATTATTAAGTTCTTTTTGAAGTTTTTCTAATTCGTCTTTCTTCATATCCAGCTTGTAATATCCCTTCCCAAAAGTTCCTTTCACATAAGTTAAATGTTTCAGTAGGTTTTTCGTGTTATTTCGGTAGGTGCTCAGTTCTTGTTGCATCTGGTCATAGCGTTTTTTATAATGCTCCAATTCGGTATCCTGAGAAAGGGTTTCCGGTGTTCCAAAATCAAACCGTTCCACTTCTTTTTCTTCCTTGTCTACCTTGTTTATTTCCTGAAACAAGGTATCCAGCATCGCCTTGGTTGGCAGGGTCTGTTGCTTTTTGATATTGCGTACAATCGCAATCAAGGCATTGATCCTTTTTTTGGTCGCATCCGTTTTTACTATAAGATTATCATTAGGGTCAAGATTATTCCATTTAAAGAAGTTCAACATTGCCTCGAGGGTTTCCGAATGGGATTTGGAAATGTCTTTGGAAAATGCCCTAAAACGCTTGGCAATATCTTTTTTGATATTGATCCCTGAAAAGCCGTATGTTGAAAATTTCTTCATTTTTGCTGCAAAAAAGTGCCTGTTTACAATGGGTTCCAGAGATTTTGCTGCAAAGTCCTGAAAATCAGTATAAATAAAACATGTTTAAATATCTGATTATTAGTTGTTTGCATAGAAATTGACAGCCGAGACACCGTTTCGCGTGTCACCCTCTTGTTCTTCCAATTTCCGTCCCATAGGGACCCAAATTTTCAGACATTCCACCAAAGCGGAATGCTTTTATTATTTTATGGATTGGTCATTTAAGGAAAGTCAAATCTAAAAAGGTAATGACCAAAGGTGTTGTTCGTCAACCTTCTAAAGATACGATTTAAAAGAAATAAGCCATAGAAAAAGCCCTCATTTAATAAGGGCTTATTTGGTGTTTTTTAGTGGTTACATATGGAATACAAAATTATAATTGTACAGATTTCGTATCGCTTCCT
>NZ_JBLXIB010000016.1:0-65272 GCF_048269745.1 Zunongwangia sp.
GGGGAGCGGCTTATGCAGTGCGGTTCAACTCCAAAATTTTGGTGTTTTGCGACCAAAAAAAGAATAACTGTACGGTGTGGTAGGGAATCAAAAACCTGAAATGAAGAATCGGAAACATTCAGGAAGGGAAGCTAAATGCAAGAATGGAATTTATAAGGAGTCACTTTGAATAAATACAAGCTCTAGAAGAATAAATTTTCAATGGATTTAGGGAATCATTCAGGTATTCTCTTTTAGGGCCTATAGGGTGGATCAAATTTTATGATTTTTTATAATCAAAGAGAAATAATATTTATCTAGTTTTGGAAAATTTCCTACTATAGGGAATTATTCCAAATATAAAAATATGATCAATTCTATTATTCATTTAGACCTTGACACTTTTTTTGTATCTGTAGAACGACTTCTTGATTCAAAATTAGTTAATAGACCATTACTAGTAGGTGGCTTGGGTGATAGGGGTGTAGTAGCAGCTTGTAGTTACGAAACCCGTAAGTTCGGAGTCCATAGTGGAATGTCAATGAAAGTGGCCCGTCAACTTTGTCCAGAGGCTTTTGTTATTAAGGGAAATGCCTCTACGTATACTAAATATTCAGATTTGGTTACGGAAATCATAAAATCCGAGGTTCCTGTATTTGAAAAAGCCAGTGTGGATGAATTTTATGCAGACCTTAGTGGTATGGATCGCTTTTTTGGGATTTCAAAATTTGCAGGGGAACTTCGTAATAAGATTATAGAGGAGAGTGGCTTACCAATTTCTTTTGGACTGTCGCAAAATAAAATAGTTTCAAAGATAGCTACCGGTGAGGCAAAGCCCAATAATCAAAAAATTATAGGAATAGGTACAGAGCGATCTTTTTTAGCTCCCTTGTCTGTCCGAAAGATTCCTATGGTTGGGAAAAAATCCTATCAAAAATTATTGCACCTCGGTATTCGCTATATCCACACTGTACAGGAAATGCCGCAAGAAATGTTGGAGTCTGTATTAGGAAAGAATGGTAAGCAATTATGGCGCAGGGCTCACGGAATAGATCATCAACCTATTATTCCTTTTCACGAACGAAAATCCATTTCTATGGAGCGTACTTTTAACAAAGACACTATTGATGTGACCCGGATTCGTGCGACCATACAGGCAATGGTTGAAAGTTTGGCATATCAACTTCGGTCTGCCAATAAGCTTTCCTCTGTCATAACGATTAAAATCCGTTATTCCGACTATCAGACCTATTCCAAACAATCTAAAATTCCCTATACCAGTGCCGACCACGTTTTAACGCCAAAAGCTTTAGACCTGTTTCATCAGCTATACAGCCGTAGGCTATTGATTCGTCTGATTGGTGTGCGTTTTTCCGGGATTGTAGGTGGAAACTATCAAATCAACCTCTTTGATGACTCAGAAAAGATGCTTAGCCTTTATCAATCCCTTGACAAAATTAAGAACCGTTTTGGCGAAAGAAGTGTTCTTCGAGCTTCCACTATAGGAACTCGAACAATTGGGGGGATGCAAAACCCCTTCAATGGTGAACCTCCCATAGTATTGGCTCATAGAAAACAATAATTATGTATTTAAATTGTCATACTTGGTTTTCGCTTCGTTATGGAACTTTTTCTGAAGAAGCACTGTGTCGTTTAGCGAAGCAGCTTGGTATCACAAGCCTGGCCATTACCGATATCAATAACACTTCTGCCTGCCTTAATTTTTTGAAAATAGCCCCAGAATACGGGATCAGGCCATTATTGGGAATTGATTTTAGGAATGATCATCAGACTTTATATGTTGGTATTGCAAAAAATAATAAAGGATATCGAGAACTGAATCAATATCTTTCGTACCATTTACAGCATAAAATAGATTTCCCATCCAGAGCTCCTTATTTAAAAGACTGTTATTTTATTTATCCGTTGAACCAAGCGTTACTATTTGAAAATAGTCTAGACCAACACTATGAAAAAATAGGGGTGGGGATCACCACCTTTAACCGATTTAGATTTTCAAAGTTTAATTCTTCTCTGTACCGGAAACAATTAGTTTTTTGTCAAGCGGTAAGTTTCCGGGATAAAAAAGATTGGAATGCACACCGACTCTTACGTGCTATAGATAAAAACACTCTTTTAAGCAAACTTGAATCCTGCCAACAAGAGGATGAGAACGACCGAATGTTGCCTATGCAAAGGGTTAAGAATCTTTTTGAAGATTTCGCTTATATCCTTGATAATACGCAGAAACTTATAGAAAATTGCCAAGTATCTTTTTCTTTTGGAAAAGGCCTTAATCAAAATTTAAGTACCTACGGCAAAAGCCGATCCAGTGATGAAAAGTTACTTCGAAGGCTATGTACGCAGCGTTTACCTAAGCGCTATCCTGATAAATCACAACAAGTGGAAGATCGTTTGGAAAGGGAACTTAATGCTATCATTAAGCTTGGTTTTGTATCTTATTTTTTGATCAACCTTGATATTGTAGAATATGCAAGAAAAAAAGAGTATCCTTTTATAGGAAGAGGGAGTGGGGCCAATTCTATAGTAGCCTATATTTTGGGGATTACCAATGTAGATCCTATCGAATTGGACTTATATTTTGAACGTTTTATCAATCCCAATAGAAGTAGCCCTCCTGATTTTGATATTGACTTTTCTTGGAAAGACCGGGAAGATGTAACGCGGTATATTTTCGAACGTTATCAATATACAGCCCTAATGGGAACCTATGTACGTTTTAAAGAGCGTGCAGTAGCCCGTGAACTGGGTAAGGTATTTGGACTGCCAAAAGAGAATATAGATAAGCTCTCGTCCGGCAACTATCATCCAGAACAATTAGACCAACTGGAAAGTCTTGTTGTAAAATACAGCCATTATATTCAGGGATTTCCAAATTATGTGAGTGTTCATTCTGGAGGGATTTTGATATTGGAAGTCCCGGTGACTACTTTCACAGCTACTTTCCTTCCGCCCAAAGGTTTTCCTACGGTACAGATCGATATGAATGTTGCTGAAGAGGTAGGCATTCATAAATTTGATATCCTTGCTCAACGCGGACTTTCCAAAATTACTGATGCCATTGAATTAATTCGTGAAAATCAGCCTGGAGCAAAACTTCTGGATATTGATGATGTGCAGAAGTTTAAAAATGACGAGAATATCAATGCCCTTTTGAAAGTAGGGGATTGTATGGGAGTTTTTTATGTAGAATCACCGGCGATGAGGGGACTACTAACCAAACTTCAGACAGATAATTATTTAAACCTTGTGGCGGCCAGTTCTATCATACGTCCTGGAGTTTCCAGTGCAGGGATGAAAGAGGAATTTATTAAGCGGCACCGATTTCCTGAGAAAAGAAAAGAAGCACACCCAATATTATATGATATAATGCCGGATACCTATGGAGTAATGGTTTATCAGGAGGATGTGATGAAAGTTGCTCACCAATTTGCAGGATTGGATTTAGATGATGCAGATGTGCTTCGTCGCGGAATGAGCGGAAAGAAAACCTCAAAGGGACAAATGGAAAAGATTGCCGAAAAGTTTCGTGCAAACTGTAGAGATAGGGGATACGATGAAAAACTCACCGAAGAAATCTGGACACAAATATCTTCTTTTGCAGGATATGCTTTTCCCAAAGGACATTCAGCGTCTTATGCTATAGAGAGCTACCAAAGTCTTTATCTTAAATGTTATTTTCCATTAGAATTTATGGTTGCGTCAATAAACAATGGAGGTGGGTTTTATAATATCGAAGTATACCTACAAGAGATACGCAATAAAGGTGGGAGGGTTCACGCTCCCTGTATTAACCGTAGTGATCATCCGACAGTAATTCACGGAAACGATATCTTTTTAGGCTTTGGTTATTTAAAAGAGCTGGAAAAGAAAACGGTACAAGCAATACTTGAAACTCGTCAGTTTAACGGAATTTTTAAATCCCTGGCTGACTTCTTGGAGAGGATTAACATCAGCACCGAACAACTTGCTATACTGATAAAAATAGATGCTTTTAGATTTACAGGGAAAAATAGATATGAACTTTTATGGGAGGCTTATTTTACATCAAGTAAACAAAAAAGGATAACACATCAAGAGCGTTTGTTTAAAGATCCAGTCAAAGCATTTCAGCTACCCAAGTTTGAGGAAGGAGACTTGATCCGTACTTATGATCAATTAGAAATTTTAGGTTTTTCGCTAGATCATCCTTTTAAGTTTCTAAAGAATAAAATAACCAGCAAACTTACGATCTGTCATATACGCGATAAGCTTAGAGGTTCGGGAAATCTTTGTGGTCAACAAATAACCATATATGGATCTCTTATTACAATAAAAAGGACAAAGACCAGTGACGGAAAGTATATGTACTTCGGAACCTTTTATGACTATAAATTTTCTGTTTTTGATACCGTACATTTTCCAGAAACTGCTAGAAAATATCCTATTTATGGAAAAGGGATTTACCGTTGTACGGGTACGCTACAAAATGAGTTAGGATACCTTTCGCTAACCATAATATCAATAGAAAAGATGGAAATTATGACCGATCCCCGGTTTGTTAGTAATTATTAAAAGAATAAATAATGGATTTTTTCAAGATATAATTTCCAGAATAGCTTAAAATTTCATCTCAATTGCTACCAAATAAGATTATTCTAAACCACTTTTTTTAATTTATTTGAAAAAGCTGAAATTCTGTACCTATTCTGTACCCGTTGTAAAAAGAAAAAGCTTCACATCTCTGTGAAGCCTTGATTTTCCTAGTAGCGAGACCGAGATTTGAACTCGGGACCTCCGGGTTATGAATCCGACGCTCTAACCAACTGAGCTATCTCGCCGTATGCTGCATTATTACTGCTTTCAGTACACTTTTATTGTGTCTCAAATGCGGGTGCAAATATAATCACAATTATCAATGCTGCAAAACTTTTTTTAAAAAATATTTAAATTGATTTCTTTTAATGTTTCTAATTAATATATATATTGCCCGAAACAATTAAAAACAAGAAATGGAAGACAAGATTAAATACGAAATGGAATTTCCAATCCAGGCTTCTCCTTCTTTATTATATCAATATATTTCAACTCCTTCTGGTTTAAGTGAATGGTATGCAGATAATGTAAATTCACGTGGAGAGTTATTTACTTTTATATGGGAAGGAAGCGAAGAGCAAGCTAAATTGGTAAGCCGAAAGAGTGAAGAGCGTGTAAAATTTAAATGGCTAGAAGAAGAAGATACTCCTTATTTTTTTGAAATTCGTATTCAAGTCGACGATATTACAAAAGATGTATCAATATTAATTACCGATTTTGCTGAAGATCAAGACGAGATAGATGAAGGAAAAATGTTATGGGAAAATATGATCTCTAACTTAAAACAGGTATTAGGATCAGTTTAATATTCGATAATTAAAACTTACATTTGCCCCGTTTATTAAAAATGGGGTTTTTTTATGATTAATTTTAACGGTGAATTAGTAAACGAGCAGAATGTAGGATTAGCCGTGACCAATAGAGGTTATGCTTATGGGGATTCTGTTTTCGAAACTATACGTGTTATAAATGGTAAAATAATGTTTTGGGAAGATCATTATTTCCGCCTAATGGCATCTATGCGTATCATGCGTATGGAAATACCTCAGAATTTTTCACCAGAATTTTTAGAGAATCAAATTCTAAAGCTTCTTAAAGAAAAAAATCTCCAAAACCAGCCTGTTCGTGTAAAATTTTCGGTGTATAGAAAACCAGGTGGATTTTATACCCCAAAAACACGGCATATCGATTATTTTATTTTAGCTGAATCTATTCCTGCCGCATTTTATCAGTTAAATGAAGCTAATTACGAAGTAGAACTATTTAAAGATCATTATATCCAATCCGGAATTTTATCTACAATTAAAACCAATAATAAAGCCATAAATGTTTTAGGGGGAATTTTTGCAGAGGAAAATGGCTATGGTAATTGTTTACTTTTAAATGAAAAAAAATCGGTTGTAGAGGCATTAAACGGAAATTTATTTTTAGTAAAAAATAACATAATTAAAACACCACCAGTAAACGATGGAGCTTTAAAAGGAATTATAAGGAAGCAATTAATCGATATTGTAAAAAAATTACCAGAATTTAAACTAGAGGAAATATCTATTTCTCCATTTGAATTGCAAAAAGCCGACGAATTATTTGTTACAAATGTAATAATGGGAATTCAGCCAATTACAAAATATCGTAAGAAGACATACGTAAATACAGTTGCTAAAAATCTTTTAGCAAAGCTAAATACAAAAGCACGGTTAGGCTAGCTAAAAGTAAAATTGCTTAATTATAAGTAGGATTTTCAGGTGCATTAGACCATATTAAGTAATCACCTCCAAGTTGTGCCATTTGATCTTTCCAAAAAGATTGGCAGGGCTTTTCAATGATATATTTTTCATCTTCATTGGTAGCTATAATCCAAGAGTTTGCATCTAATTCATCATTTAATTGTTCTGCGCCCCATCCTGAATAGCCTAAAAAAAATCGAATTTGATTTTCACTAATCAGGTTTTTTTCAATTAAAGAGATTACAGCATCAAAGTTACCACCCCAATAAATACCATCAGCAATTTCAACGCTATCGGGTATTAGTTCGGGAATGCGATGAATAAAATATAAATTATCTTGTTCTACGGGACCTCCATTATAAATTTTGAAGTCTACGTTTAGATCGGGAATAAGGTCTTTTAAAGTAAAATCTAATACTTTATTTAAAATAAAGCCAACTGAGCCAGTTTGAGAATATTCAGCTAACAAAACAACAGATCTATTAAAAGAAACATCTCCCATAATAGATGGTTCTGCAATTAATAAATGACCTTTTGAGGGTTTAAGTGCAATCATAGGCATCGATTTTTTAACTAATCTAAATATTAAATCAAAAAAAACCAATGATTATTTTAAATTATTTGATAAAAAAAAGCTTTCCATTGAGGAAAGCTCTTATTTTTTCTTAAAACTAAGCTTAATTTACTGCTTTTTGTAAATCTGCACCAGCTTTAAATTTCACTACGTTTTTAGCAGCAATTTTTATTGTTTTTCCTGTCTGAGGGTTTCTTCCTTCTCTAGCTGCTCTTTTAGATACAGACCAAGAACCAAAACCTACTAAAGATACACGATCACCTTTTTTTAGAGAAGTTTCAATACCACCTAAAAAAGATTCTAATGCCTTTTTTGCCGCAGCTTTTGAAATCCCTGCGTCTTCTGCCATAGCGTCAATTAAATCTGTCTTGTTCATAATTTGAATTTAAATTTGTTGGTTATACATTATCTCTTTAATAACATCTACAAATTTAGATGGATTTATCGTTCATGCAAGTAATAGCAAGGGAAAAGCTATTTCATGTTGATAACTTTAAGGAAATGTTAATAATTAATCCTTAATTTTATTGATTTTTTATGATTTCAGTATTCATAAGGTCTCAGCGCATTTTAGCATCTTCTGATAGGGTTAAACCATTTAGCAAATCTTTTACTTTCATTTTTCGTTTACCAGGTAACTGAATTTCTTTTATAAAAAGATAACCATCTATGGCTGAAATTTTTAAAGTTTTATCTTCAATAGAAACAGTTCCGGGAGTTTCATTAGTTTCGGCTAAGGCCATTTCACAATCAAAAATCTTTACTTTTAAAGACTTTTCATTATTTTCAAGTATACACCAAGCTGCCGGATATGGATTAAGCCCTCTAATTAGGTTGTAAATATTTAAAATAGGTTTACTCCAATCTATTTTAGTATTTTCTTTACTTAGTTTTGGAGCTGGTTTTTCTTCCAGTTCTTTATTTTGCGCAGTAGTTTTAACTTCCCCGCTTTCAATTTGTTTAATCGTGCTTACTATTAGTTCTCCACCAATCTTCATAAGCCTATCGTGTACAGTACCTACTGTTTCACTAGGAGCAATTTCAATTTTTTTGGAATTTATAATTGCTCCGGTGTCAATTTTTTCATCTATAAAAAAGGTAGTAACACCACTTATTTTTTCACCATTTATTACGGCCCAATTTATTGGAGCTGCTCCTCGATATTCGGGTAATAGGGAAGCATGTAAATTAAAAGTACCATATTTAGGAAAACGCCATACTTTCTCTGGGAGCATTCTAAATGCAACTACAACTTGTAAAGTAGGGTTTAATGCTTGTAGTTCTTCTTGAAAAGAATCTGATTTTAAATTAGTGGGTTGTAAAATTTTCAGGTTTTGGGTAAGTGCGTATTTTTTAACAGCACTTTGTTGTAATTTTCGTCCTCTTCCTGCAGGACGATCGGGTGCAGTTACTACGCCTACCACAGTAAACCCGGCTGCTATAATTTGCGCCAAACTTTCTACCGCAAAATCGGGCGTTCCCATAAATAATATGCGTATTTCTCTCATTTTCGATTCAATTTGTATGTATTTATATTTGTTCGGCTAATTCTCTCTTTTTCTAAAAGTAGCCGGAGAACTTCTAAAATATGATTTTCTGAAAAATTTAATGCTTCAACCAGCTGTCTTGATGTTTTAGGGCTTTGCTTTAAAGATTTTGCAATTTCAAGATAAATACTATTCATTTTATCTCGATTTAGTTCTGTTTCTTTTGTATAGGTACAAACTGAACAGATTCCGCAGTTCTCTTTTTTTTCTTCTCCAAAATAGCTAAGCAATTGTTTACTTCTACAAGTTTTAGTATTATCGATATATTGTAGAACCTGATTTATTTTTAGCGTTTTATCCTTTAAATATTCTTGTATAAATTTTTTATGAGGTGATAAAGTGCGAGAATCTTCTCTAGGAACCAAAAACATAATGAGAGCATCTAGCGGGGTTTTTGTTAATTCAATTAAAGAATTCTCTGCTAATTTGTTTAAAATTTCCTGAATTTTTTGTTCCGTAATATTAGTTTTATCACTAATTGAACTAATATTTATTGCTGTTTTATTGTCAAAAATACCACCGTAAGTTCTTAATATAGATTTTACTACTAAATTGGCCCGTGGATTTTTATCGAGATATTTATCCAAAATCCATGGTTTAGTTGAAAATTTTAAAAGGGTAGGGCTGCGGAATTCTTCGTTAAATTTTAATAGGCCACAACGCTCTAAAATTTGAAAGGCAGCAAAAGTTTTATGATTATCAAACCGATATTGCCTACAGAACTCATTAAAGTTGAAATTGAATTCTTCTAAATAGCCTTCTCCATAAGCAATTCCGAAATAACTGAATAATTTCCGATAACATTCGGTAATTTCTTCATAGGAAGGTAATTTGGCTAAAAATTGATTTTCTAAAGTAGGTTTATCGCTAGTATTGGTAATAATTGTAGCTTCCGCATAGTTACCGTCTCTTCCAGCTCTTCCAGCTTCTTGATAATAACTTTCTAGATTTTCGGGTAAGTTAAAATGAATTACATGGCGAACATCTGGTTTATCGATACCCATTCCAAAAGCATTGGTGGCTACCATAACTCTAAATTTGTTAGCAAGCCAATCTTTTAATTTTTTCTTTTTTTCCGAGAGTTTTAGTCCTCCATGAAAGGCAGCAGCTTGATATCCTAATTTTTGAAGATATGCTGCAATTTCTAGTGTAGCATGTCTATTCCTCACATAAATAATAGCAGTACTATTACTATTGGTTAAAATACTGGTGATTTTATAGTATTTATCTTCAGCAATAGTGACTTTATAAGAAATATTCGCTCTAAAAAACGATTGTTGGAATACTTTTAATGTAGTATCTAGTTGTGTATTAATATCAGCAATTACTTTGGGAGTAGCGGTAGCAGTAAGAGCTAATAAGGGTACTCGCGGTTTTAATTCTTTAAATACAGAAATATTCCGGTAAGCAGGTCTAAAATCGTGACCCCATTGCGAGATACAATGTGCCTCATCTATAACTAATAAATTTACATTCATTAATTTAATGCGAGCTTGTACTAAATCGTTCTGAAGCCGTTCCGGAGAAAGGTATAAAAATTTATAATTACCGTAAATACAATTATCTAATTGGCTATCTAAATCGGATAATTTTATGCTTCCGGTTAATGCCATTGCTTTTATGTTTTTAGACAGCAAGCTATTCACTTGGTCCTCCATAAGTGCAATTAGAGGAGATACCACGATACATATGCCATCCTGCAATAAAGCTGGTATTTGAAAGCATATCGATTTCCCTCCACCAGTGGGGAGTAATCCTAATACATTTTTTTGGGCAACAACAGCTTCTATTATGGCATATTGCATGGGCCGAAATTCGGAATGTTCCCAATATTTTTTTAATATGTGCAGTGCCTCTTGCAAATGCTAGTTATCGAGATTTTTTAAAATAAAATCAGTTCGATTGCTTACTGTTCCTGTAGGTACAGTAATAGGTTTATACCCATATTTTTTATAAGTAGCAGAAATATATGTTGAAATTTCTGTTGCCTCTTGAAAATTTTCGTAACGTTCATTATCGCTTTTATAAATAGCTTCCCAAGGTGGTAAAATAAATACCTGGTCGTATTTATTTTGCTCGCAAGTACTCATAAAAGGTTCTTTATACGAAGTTGAAAAAAAGTCTAGATAGGCTACAACATCATGGATACCTCTATCTAAAAAAATAATTTTTTCTTCGCTTTTGCTCGCAATTTTATGCTGTTTTAATCTACCTTCTAATAATTTTTCACTGAATAATATAGGTCTTTCTAGGAATAGTTGGTCTATTCCTTGTTTCTGTGCTTCTAGAGTAACTTGTCTAGATATTTCATGTAGACAGGTGTAACCTCTTTTCTCTAATTCCATAATAATGGAAGATTTACCCGTTCCAGGGCCGCCGGTAATAACTATTTTCTTTGCTTTCACGTTGCAAATTTCGTCATTTGATTTCGATTATAAAAATGGTATAAAGCTTGTATCTTTGTATTTTCAAAAATGAAACAAAAATATGAGTACATCTAAAAATTCTGAGGAATTCTACACCAAACTAAAAACACAATTACAAGATACATCTTTATGGCCATCTGAATATCTTTATAAATTTATAGTTCCTACTGATGAAACTAAGATACAGCAGGTAGAAGGTATATTCGATAATATGGGGGCTGTTATTAAAACAAAGCAATCTAAAAAAGGAACCTATACAAGTGTTTCTATAAACGTGACCATGAAAAATCCGGATGCGGTGATAAATAAATATAAAGAAGTAGGAGAAAAAGTGGAAGGAGTTATATCTTTATAACTGCTAATAAGTATAAAAATATCGTAAGTTTTTAGCGACCTAAACTAAAATTCTTTATTTTGCGCTCGTAATTAAACTTCCGAAACGTAAATTACCAACTTAAAATCTATTTTTTTGACAAACGCGTTAGAATATAATTCCGAAAGGAGTCAGTTAATTATTCCTGAATATGGTAGACATATTCAAAAAATGGTGGAACATGCTGTAGCTATAGAAGATGATGAAGAGCGTAATAAAGTCGCTAAATCGATAATTTCTGTAATGGGTAATATGAACCCACATCTTCGTGACGTGGCTGATTTTCAGCATAAACTATGGGATCAATTATTTATTATTAGTGATTTTAAATTAGATGTAGAATCACCTTTCCCAAAACCAGTTCCTGAAAAATTGGCAGAACATCCAGAGCCTTTAGGGTATCCGCAAAATTTTCCTAAATATCGTTTCTACGGAAATAATATTAAACGAATGATTGATGAAGCCAAAAAATATGAAGAAGGTCCTTTAAAAGAAGCTTTGGTTTTAGCTATTGCGAACCATATGAAAAAGTCTTTTTTAAATTGGAACCGAGAAACGGTAGATGATGAAGTTATTTTTGAACACTTAAGAGAATTGAGTGATGGAGCTTTGAATCTTAAAAATTCGGATGAGGATTTAACCGATTCTTCAAATTTAATTAGAGGAAAGAAAAAATATAAGAATACTCCTAAACGATCGGGTGGTCGTGGCAAACCAAGAAAGCGTCACTAAAATTAGCTAATTTAATGGGAACTTTTCAAATAGAAGGAGGGCATAGGCTTAAGGGAAAAATTCAACCCCAGGGCGCAAAAAATGAGGCACTTCAAGTACTTTGTGCCGTATTATTGACATCAGAAGAAGTTACAATTCATAATATTCCAGATATTATTGATGTAAATAAGCTGATCGATTTATTAGAGAATTTAGGAGTAACTATTCGAAAAATAAAAAAAGGGAGCTATACCTTTAAAAGCGATAATCTTAACTTCGATTATTTAGAAAGCGATCAATTCAAACATGACGGTAGTGGTTTAAGGGGCTCTATTATGATTGTAGGTCCGCTTTTAGCTAGATTTGGTAAAGGTTACATCCCTAAACCTGGTGGAGACAAAATTGGAAGAAGACGCTTAGATACCCATTTTGAAGGTTTTGTAAAATTAGGTGCTGAATTTAAATACAATAAAGAAGAGCGTTTTTATGGTGTAGAAGCCAAAAAAGGACTTAAAGGTGCTTATATGCTTTTAGAAGAAGCATCGGTTACCGGTACGGCCAATATTTTAATGGCTGCGGTAATGGCAGAGGGTACTACTACTATTTATAATGCCGCTTGTGAACCTTATTTGCAACAACTATGTAATATGTTGAATGCAATGGGTGCAAAAATAAGTGGAGTAGGCTCTAATTTGCTTACTATAAAGGGTGTTAAAGAACTAAAAGGTTGTGAACATACTGTTCTTCCGGACATGATAGAAATAGGGTCATGGATTGGTTTGGCAGCAATGACGCAAAGCGAAATAACAATTACCAATGTAAATTGGGATATGTTAGGACTTATTCCAAATACGTTTAGAAAATTAGGAATAACAGTAGAAAAGCAAGGAAAGAATATCCATATTCCAGCTCATACCAATGGCTATGAAGTACAAAGCTTTATAGATGGTTCTATAATGAATATTAGCGATGCACCTTGGCCTGGTTTTACTCCCGATTTGTTGAGTATTATTTTAGTGATAGCAACACAAGCAAGGGGTAGTATATTAGTTCATCAAAAAATGTTTGAGAGTCGTTTGTTCTTCGTCGATAAATTAATTGATATGGGAGCTAAAATTATTTTAGGAGATCCGCATCGAGCTGTAGTTATTGGTCATGATTTTAAATCGACATTAAAAGCAACAGTAATGACATCTCCAGATATTAGGGCTGGTATTTCGTTATTAATTGCAGCTTTATCTGCTAAAGGAACTTCTGTTATTCATAATATCGAGCAGATTGATCGAGGTTACGAGAATATTGTAGAACGATTACAAAAAGTAGGTGCTAAAATAGAACGAGTAGGATAAAAATAATATATCAAAAAAGGCTTTCTGTTCAGAAAGCCTTTTTCATTCTATTTATTAAAAATACAATAGATAACACAGTGGCAAATAAACTCGTAATCTTCACCTTTATAAGAGCCGGGAGGCTTTTCATTTTTAGTTGTTTCTAAAATGTATTTAGTATCTCATTGTAACTGGAATCTATCTGAAGTAATAACCCATAATTCAAATTCAGCAACATTTTTAAACGGAGCATCTTCTGATTTTTCAAATACACCATACGTATGTTCACTGTAATGATATTGTAGCTTCCGGCGGAGTTTCTAAGAGAAATCCGTTGCAGAAATACTTAAAAATAGTACTAATAAACTTATTTTTTCATTGTTAAAATTTATAGTTAAGGCTTAGTCTAAAATTTCTACCTGGTTCACTTTGCCAATAGACATAATTGCCATAATCGGCTCCAGAATATAGGTATTCGTTTAATAAATTATTGATATTTAAGCCTATTTTAAATCGATTTTTTTGCCAAGACAATGCACCGTCCATTCTAAAATAATCGGGTAAATCGGTTTGCCCATCAGCTCCCCAAGTCCAAGAAGATCGATCTACTAAGTATTGATAGCCAGCCGAGATACCAAAACCTTTTAATTTTTCTGTTTTGAATTTATATTTTAACCAAGCATTTGTAATATGTTTAGAAAATCCGGCTATAGGATTTCCATTTTCATCTTCAAGATTAGTATAGGAATAATTAAGAATTACATGCAACCCTTTTGTGATCTCACCGCGGATATCAAATTCAAATCCTTTAGAAGTAATATCTGTATCTTGTTGAATGGAATATTGTGCATTTTCTGGATCTGTAACTAAAAATTTATTTTTATGAATATTAAAATAAGTGGCCGTAGCATTCCATTTGCCGTTCATAAACTGAAACTTTAATCCACCTTCTATATCTTCAGCAGTAACAGGATCGAAAGCTTCGCCATTTCTATTTGTTCCTTGTTCTGGTAAGAACGTTTGATCGTACATTGTATATACAGAAAAATTATCTAATATCGAATACGAAAGTGCAACTCTTGGCGTAAAGACATTATCGTCTGATATTCCTGAGTAGGAACTTTCGAACTCTGTATATCTACCAGCTAAGGTTAATCTAAGATTATTATTAAAAAAGCCTAATTCGTCTTGGAAATAATACGATAAATATTGAGATGTAATAATTCCATTTGCACGTTGTTCTAGATCTAAACTTCTATCAAAATTAGGTAAGACAGCCGCAGGTTGTGGATTATAAATATTAAACGGATCTCTAGGGGTATCGATATTTACTTTTTGAGACCAATCTGCAATGTAATTTTTATTTCCAAAATCAAGTCCTGCTAAAATATAATGAGATATATTTCCTGTAGTTTCTTTACCTTTTATAAAAACTTGTCCTAATTTTTGTTCTTCATGAGCATCCCAAATTGAAATTTGCCGTATTAAATCTCCATTATCTAAAACTCCATAATTGTTAGGATCGTTTTCAATATTATATTGAGAATCTATCCATAAACTTTGCCCTTGATTTTGATGATTTAAGTAACTTAGTTGTGCGGTTAAGTTCCAATTTTCATTTAGTTTATGATCAAAATTAATATAGGCGTAGTGCTCTTTCATTATTGAAGGTCCTAATTTTGGGTCTCCTAATGTAAAATCTCGATCTAGATCAGCATATTTTTTGGGAGCAAAAACATAAGCAGAACCAATTAGTTTTATCTTGTTATACTGAAATGTATATTGTGCAGTTAATGAGGTTTTATCATCAAATTCATATTTGATACTAGTAGCTAAAGTATAGCGATTTTGAGGTTCAAAATCTCTATGCGATTCTTTAGTAGAGGCAGCTCCTACAAAACGATATTGTAATTTTTTATCTTTCGATAAAGTTCCCTCTATATCGGTACTAACTCGTAATGTATTATAACTACCCGTTAAAAAATTAATTTCTCCGCAAGTACTTCCTGTAGGTTTTTTTGTTACTACGTTATATAATCCGCCAGGTTCTCCACTAGAAAGCATAAAAGACGAAGGACCTTTTACCACTTCTATACGTTCTACCATTGCCAAATCTTCTGCCATTGGTCCCCATGTGGATAATACATTCATTCCATTTCTAAAAGGAGGGATTCTAAAACCACGCATGTTTATTCTAGCAAAATTTCCCCAGTGTTCAATCATTTGAGCACCACTTACATTTCTCGTAATATTTTCCATCATACTGATGGTTGCCTGATCTTGCAACACATCATTAGTTATTATTTGAACATTCTGCGGAATTTTTAGTATTTCTTCATCTAACTTAAGAGAAGAAGAAACATTTCTACCGATATAAGTTTCTTTTTTTCCAGAAATAATAACATCGTCTAAAGAGTTAATTTCAGTATTTAAAAAAATAGAAATACTTACATTATGATCTATTGTAACCGGTATTTCTTTCTTTTTAAATCCTATGATGGAGGCTATTAAAATATATTTTCCTTCTGGGATCCGTCCTATAATAAAAGAACCATTTTTGTTAGTACGTGTTCCTTTTGAAAATGTTCTTGTTGTAGATTGTATTTGAATATTTACATTTTGAAGCTGATTTTTATTTTTATCAGCTACATTTCCCCCAACACTAAATTGCTCGTTTTGTGCGTATGTAGTGAAGTATAAACTACCTAATAAAATTAGGAGTAATAGTTTTCTCATTCTATATTTATTTGGATTGTATAAAAATAAAAATCTAAATATATTAAAGTGATTTGGTTCTGCATAACTATTTTTATACATATTTGAATTTTATGAGTTTGTATCTTTTCGAGAATAGAAAGACTTAAAGTTTATAAAGGGGATATAATATTTTATTTTCAAGATATCTTTTGAATAAAAAAGCGACCAAATAGTGGTCGCTTTTTTATTCATATAATAAACAAAACTCAATTATGCATTTCGAGCTTTTTCTTTATTTTCTTTATAATGAAATAAATTTTCAGATTTAATAATCTCTACACTTCGTTCCGGTAGCATATTCTCCCAACCATCTTGTCCATTAGAAATCATTTGCAGAACTTCTCTAGAATAGATATTTAATAATTCGGGATCAAAGTTTTCAATATCCTCTACGCGACCATTATATTTAAAGAACTTATATAATTCTTTCATTCTAGGGTGAACTTTTACATTATCACTGGTAGTAATTTCTCCCGTTTCGGAATCTTTTAGTGGATATAAATATACTTTAAGATCTTTAAAGAATAGTTTACCAAATGCTTCTAGAATACCTCCACTTAAATGACGATAATATTTTTCATCAAATACATCAACTAAGTTATTTACCCCCATAGCTAATCCCATTCTCATTTTAGAATATCGGCTAAAGTATTCTACTACTTTATAATATTCTTGAAAGTTAGAAATCATAACTGTTTGGCCGAGATCGCAAAGTAATTTTACACGATCCATAAAGTCTTTCTCGTTAATTTCTCCTTCAGAACGTAAGTTGGAAAGTGTAATTTCGAAAATAACTTCAGTATTATCTTCAGAAACTTTATTTTCTCTAAAGAATAAATCGCAAGATTTATGATAGATATCCATATTAACCTTAGTTACAGGTCTAAAACTACCCCGTAAAGCTAAAATGTTCTTTTTGTAAAGAAGTTTTGCCGGTAATACATTATTTCCATCAGGCCCAAACATAACCGCATCGGTCATTGCATTTTTAACCAATTGAAGACTCATCAATCGGTTATCTACTTTTTTGAATCTGGGGCCGGAAAAATTTATGGTATCAATTTCAATTTGATCTTTATCGATATGGTCGTATAAATATCTTAGCAATTTTTTTGGGCTATCGTATTTATAATAGGCTCCATAAATTAAATTAACACCTAATGTTCCTAAAGTATTTTGTTGGTGTCGGGCATCATTTTCATGAAAGCGGATATGTAGGCTTATTTCGTTATAATCTTCTTCGGGGCTTACTTGATAACGAATTCCTACCCAACCATGGCCTTTGTACTTTTTAGCAAAATCGATAGTGGCAACAGTATTAGCATAACTAAAAAACAGCTTATTCGGGTGCTTTTTTCTAGATATTCGCTCTTCTATTAACCGAATTTCATGGGAAAGCATTTTTTTCAATCGAGCTTCTGTTACATATCTACGGTCGTCTTCAACACCATAAATAGCATCACTAAAATCTTTATCGTAGGCACTCATAGCTTTCGCTATAGTCCCAGAGGCACCACCAGCTCTAAAGAAATTACGCACGGTTTCTTGACCTGCACCAATTTCAGAGAAAGTCCCATAGATATTTTCGTTTAAGTTGATACGAAGCGCTTTACTTTTGATGGAAGGAACATTCTCAAATTCCTTATCGCCCATTATTGTAATTGGCATAAATTCTGTTTTAAATAATCTTCTTTTTTATATTGGTCTAAGGTATTAAATCGCTTAAGTAAACAAAAAATAATACCTAACTTTGTCACAAATATAACACTTTTGGAAGTTACATTTTTAGGAACAGGAACATCACAAGGAATTCCCATTATAGGTAGTAACCATCCGGTTTGTTTAAGCGATGATAGTAAAGACAAGCGTTTGCGAGTTTCTGTAATGGTAGAGTGGGGAGGTACAAATATATTAATAGATTGTGGTCCAGACTTTAGAATGCAAATGTTACGCAATACCTTTTCTAGGTTAGATGCAATTTTATTTACACATGAGCATAACGATCATATAGCAGGATTAGACGATATTCGCCCTTATTTTTTTAAACAGGGAGATATTCCAATTTATGCGCATACTCGAGTTTTAAATGCCTTACACAAACGGTATGAGTATATTTTTGAAACA
The DNA here is from genome assembly GCF_048269745.1 of Zunongwangia sp. Classification (NCBI taxonomy): domain Bacteria; kingdom Pseudomonadati; phylum Bacteroidota; class Flavobacteriia; order Flavobacteriales; family Flavobacteriaceae; genus Zunongwangia; species Zunongwangia sp. Next base: position 18,143 of record NZ_JBLXIB010000016.1, read on the forward strand.
GAAAATAAATATCCAGGTGCACCTGCAGTTATTGAGCATGAGGTAACTAATGAAAATTTTAAAGTAATTACAAAGCAAATTACTCCCATAAGCTATTGGCATAATAAGTTACAAGTATATGGCTATCGGTTAGATAAGTTTGCCTATTTAACAGATATTAAATCTATTGAAGATCAAGAAGCTGAAAAGCTAAATGGAGTAGAGGTTTTAGTTGTTAGTGCTTTGCGTAAAGAGCCACACCATTCTCATTTTAATTTAGAAGAAGCTTTAGCATTTATTGAAAAAATTAAACCCAAAAAAGCCTATTTAACGCATATTAGCCACTTATTAGGTTTCCATGCTGAAGTAGAATCCACTTTACCTAAAAATGTATATCTAGCTTACGATAATTTAAAAATAACTATTGAAGATGAAGAATAAAATTTTATTGTATTTATTTATATTTTCAGTACTTACTAGCATCTTCATTTATGTTAATGATAAAAAGATATTGGAAAGTCAAACCATAACTATCCAAAATTTAGAATTACGTTTACAAAAGCTTGATAAAAAAGTTCATTCTGGAGTTAAGGCCGAAAAATTTAATCTTTTAGAAAATGAAAAAGCAATAACTTATTTTGAAAGGCAAGGTTTTGAGGCTAATGAAATTCAACAAAAAGTAATTGATAGTTTAATTGATTTAAATGATGCTTCTAAAGATAATCCATTAGTTCCATATGATGGGATTAATGGAGTAATGCGAATTAATCAAGTTCAGTTATTAAATAACAAATGGCTGATAGCTAATTTTACAGATGGCAAATACTGGGGCGAAATTTTATTAAGTTATGATATTTCTGGTAAAGAGAATATTCATTTTGAAAATTTAAAATCAGTTTTATACTCAGAATAAAATTTAAAATTCCAATATAAAAAAGGAGAAGTTTTTATTACTTCTCCTTTTTTATATTGGAATAATTTAATAAAGAAATAGCAGCTATTTCTTTATTAAATTATAGGATTGTTTTGCAATTTCTAATTCTTCATTAGTAGGAACTATCAATATTTGCACATCAGCTCCCGGCTTGTTTATAGACCGAATAGTTTTACCACGAACATCGTTTTTTCTATGGTCTAATTGTAAACCTAAAAAGTCCATATCTTCACAAACTATTTTTCGGATAACACTACTATTTTCACCAATTCCAGCAGTAAATATAACAGCATCAATACCATTTAAAGCCGCAACATAACTACCAATAAATTTTTTAATTCGGTAACCATTCATATAAAGTGCTAATCGGCAATCTTCATCACCCTCAGCAGATTTAGATTCGATATCTCTCATATCGCTATATCCGGTAAGCCCTAACATTCCACTTTTTTTCAGTAATATTTCATTAACTTCTTTAGAAGTATAGCCTAATTTATCTATTAAATAAAAAATTACTGATTGGTCAATATCTCCAGCTCTTGTTCCCATTATTAAACCATTTGCAGGTCCTAATCCAAGAGAGTGATCGATAGCAACCCCATCTTTTATAGCAGAAACGCTACAGCCGTTACCTAAGTGAACAGTGATTATTTTTCCTGATGGTAATTCCTTTTCTTTTAGATAATTAATCGCTGCTTCAGATACATATTTGTGACTAGTACCATGGAAGCCATAAACACGAATATCATTTTCTTCTAAAAACTTTTTCGGAATAGCATATTGGTAAGCCTTTTTTGGTAATGTTTGAAAAAATGCGGTATCAAAAACCACAACCTGACTTGCATTTGAAAATACTTTTTCAGCAACTTCAATTCCTTTTAGATTGTGAGGACCATGTAATGGTGCTAATGGAAATACACTTTTTATTTTCTCTTTTACATCCTCAGTAACTTCAATAGTTTTAGGAAAGTTTTTTCCGCCATGTACTATTCGATGCCCAACAATATCTATATTATCTTTATTGCTTATTACACCAAAATCCTTATCAAGTAAAAAAGTTGTAAGTTTTAATAGTCCTGTTTCATGATCAGGAATATCAAACTCTTTGGTCATTTTAAAATCACCAGACTTATAATTGATTAATGCTCCCTCTAAACCAATTCGTTCTACTATCCCGCTTGCAGCGACAGTTTCCTCCGGCATTTTTATCAATTGAAATTTAATTGAAGAACTACCGGAGTTTATTACGAGTATATTCATTTTTATATTAAAATTCTTGTGCTTGTATAGCTGTTAAAATTACGGTATTAAACACATCATCTACTGTGCAACCTCTACTTAAGTCGTTTACTGGTTTGTTTAAGCCTTGTAACATTGGACCAATAGCTAAAGCTCCTGTTTCTCTTTGTACTGCCTTGTAGGTATTGTTTCCGGTATTTAAATCAGGGAAAATAAGTACGTTTGCTTGTCCGGCAACTTTAGAGTCCGGCATTTTACTTTTTCCAACAGTAGCATCTACAGCAGCATCGTATTGAATAGGGCCTTCAATTGCTAATTCAGGACGTAATCTTTTTACAATTTCTGTAGCTTCCCGAACTCGGTCTACATCTTCCCCTTTTCCTGAAGCACCTGAAGAGTAAGAAAGCATAGCTATTTTAGGTTCGATTCCAAAAGAGATTGAGCTTTCTGCTGAAGAAATTGCAATTTCAGCTAATTCTTCTGCATTAGGATTTGGGTTAATAGCACAATCTCCAAATACAGAAACACGATCCTCTAGACACATAAAAAATACAGAAGAAACAACAGATACTCCTGGTTTTGTTTTTATAAATTGTAAAGCTGGACGAATTGTATGTTGTGTGGTGTGTGCTGCACCAGAAACCATACCATCTGCATCTCCTTTATAAATCATCATAGTGCCATAATACGAAACATCGGCCATCATATCTTTGGCCATATCCATATTTACATTTTTATGTTTTCTAAGCTCGTAAAAAGTTTCTGCATAGTCTAAAAACTTATCAGAAGCAATAGGATCTATAATGTTTAATTTACTTAAATCTAAATTGATTCCTAAATCGGTGATTTTAGATTTTATTTTTTCAATTTTTCCTAAAAGTGTAATGTCTACAATATCTAAAGTCAATAAACGCATTGTAGCTAACAGGATACGATCGTCGGTAGCTTCCGGAAGTACAATATGCTTTCTAGATTTTTGAGCTTTTTTAAATAGCCCATATTGAAACATTTTAGGAGTAATTGCTTCAGGCTGGAAGTTGATTAACTTTTCGGTGATTCGATCCAGCTTCAAATATTTTTCAGAAGCCGCAATTGACGTCATAATTTTTTGGGTACTATCTCTATAAATTTTAGATTTTATATTACCAATTTTATTAGTAACACTAAAAGTACCTCCTTTAACTGATACAATTGGTACTATTTGAGAGAGTCCTTCGATCAGCCTTAATATGCTATCTTCAGGAATAAGTCCACCTGTTAAGATAATACCAGAAATGGTTGGATAATTAGATGAAATATGAGCTTGTAATGCACCTAGAATAATATCTGCTCGATCACCTGGAGTTACTACTAAGCTATCATCTTTTAATTTGGTAATGTAGTTACGTAACTGCATAGCACCAACACCAAAACTTCCGGTTTGATTATCGATATGTTCTTCACCAAATAAAATTTTACCATTTAAAGTTTCTGTAATCTCTTTAACAGTAGGATTAAATAATTTATTGATTAAAGGAACTACAGCAACTTCAACATCATCCGGGAATGTTTTTTTAAGATCGAAATCCACATATCTAACATTCTCTTCATCAATTTTATTGGCTATAATTCCGATTACTTTTACTTCTCTTTTTCTAAAAGAAGTATACGCATAATTAAGCCCGCCAATTAATTCGGATTGTGTTTTACCACGACCGCTAGAAATAATGATAGTAGGAAGTCCTAAGTTTTTAGCTACAGAAACATTTGTATCAAATTCAAATACATTTCCTTTTACCGAAAAATCGGTTCCTTCAACCAATACCAAATCGTACTGATCTTCTAATTTTTTGTATTTTTTAATTATTATATCTAGAACCTCTCCTTCGTTACCTTTATTTCTCTTTTCGAGAACTTCTTTTCGAGTAACTCCGTAGGTCTCTTCGTATGGGATATCTAATTCAAAATGAGAAAGAATTGTTTCAATATGATTATCTTTCTTTCCTTCTTGAATTTCATCTATAATAGGCCTAAAATAACCTACTTTAGCAGTTTTTCCCAATAGTGTTTGCATTAACCCCAAAGAAACGAGAGATTTCCCGCTGTCTTCTTCCATGGTGGTTATGTATATGCCCTTATTCATGAATCTTTATTTTTGTGCAAATTTAACAGTAATTATAGGCAAAAAAAGAAACAAATATCATTTTATTCTTATTCAAAAAAAATAAAGAATAGTAACGAATTAATTAATTTTTTTTAGAGTTTATTTTCAATCCATTTTTTAGCTTCAAAAAAATTTTGATGGGCAACTCCATGCCCTACAGGAAATTCAGAATACGTATTTTTAATATTCAATTTATCTAAAAAAGGTTTGTTTTTACGCGCCCATTCTATAGGTATAACTTGATCTACACTTCCGTGCGAACAGTAAAAGTCTAAATGATCAAAATTATTATCGGTATAATTTTCAACTAAAATTTCAGGATCTATATAACCACTAAAGGCTATTATATTTTTTACTTTTTGTGGATAAGAAAGTGCTACTGCATAACTAAGAATGCTACCTTGGCTAAAACCAAGAAGATTTACTTTATTTTTATCTATAGGATAAGCATTTATGGCTTCATCTATAAATTTAGCGATTAAATCCCTAGAGCTTCTAGCTTGTTCTTGATCTCCAAATTTTTCATCCGGTGCATCCCAGTAAATAGCATACCAAGCGTTTCCACTAGGTTGCATAGGGTAGGGAGCTCTAACTGAAATTATAAAAAAATCGTCGGATAATTCGGGAGCAAAACTAAACAAGTCTTCTTCATTACTACCATACCCATGTAGCATAAATAGTACAGGAGCTTTTTCTACTTGACCTTTCGGTTGTTTAATTATATGTTCTAAAGAAAGAGATGCTTGTTGCATTATTTAATTGATTTAAACCATTTTTGAAAATAAATACCAATAAAAGGAATTAACCTGAATTCTCCTTGAACAGCAGACACTAGACCGTAAATAACCATGATTACATACACTAAATAAAAAGCTGTAGGGACATAAAAATTGGTAAACATAGATGCTAAAGTACCTAGTAAGTAGAAAATAATATGCGTGCCTAATGCTTGCCGAATATGGAAACTTGCCAGTTTATGCTTATCGTCCATATTCATAAAGAGAGCAATAATAAAACCTACAGGAGTAATATATGATACTACAGCAGTTGTTTTTCCTTTTTGAGTTTCAGCCATATTTAGAATACTATTCAGCTATTTGTAATTGATTATTATTGAATATTCCGATAGCTTTTCCTTTTAGTTTTTGACCTAAGAAAATACTATTTTTTGATGTCGAGATAATATTTGATTTATTGAAAGTGTATTTTTCTTCTGGTAAAAAGAACGTTAGTTTAGCTGATTCTTTTTCAGCAATTTTAGTTGTTGAAACTTTAAATCGTGTTGTGTTTTGAGTTAAAATAGTAATTGTTTCTTCTGTAGTGAAAATATTTTGTAGAGCTCCAAAAAAACTTTCTAAGCCAACGGTGCCATAAAAAGCATTATCGAACTCTAATTTTTTATTTTCTATATCTATCGGATCATGATCACTAGTAACAAAATCTATAGTCCCATCTTTCACTCCTTTTATTAAAGCTCTTGTATCTTTTTTGGTACGTAACGGAGGTAATACTTTTGCTCGAGTATCAAATTCTTTCAGTAAATCGTCCGTTAAAAGTAAATTGTGTATAGCAACACTGCAACTTACATTTAAACCTTTCTTTTTTGCTTCTTTTATTAGTTGAACCGATTTTTCAGTAGAAATAGTAGGAATATGTAATTTACCACCTGTATATTCTAAAAGGTAGAGGTCTCTGGCAACTTGTAAATCTTCAGCTAAATTCGGAATACCTTTTAAGCCTAATAATGTACTATTATGATGTTCGTTTACAATTCCTTTCCCTGCAATTTTTTTCTCTAATGGAAAAGATTGTATTAAAGCATCAAAATTTTGTGCATACTGAAGCGCTATCTTAAGCAAATTAGGATTAGCTATTGATTTTTTATAATCTCCAAAACTAACTGCTCCGCCATTTTGCATGTCGAAAAGTTCAGCTAAATCTACTCCTTCTGATTTTACCGTTACAGTTCCGGTTGGTAACAGGTTTACTGCATTACCCATTCCTTTTGCTTTAATTGCAAGTATAGCAGGATTATTGTCGATAGCAGGATTACTATTTGCATTTAATACAATATCAGTAAAACCACTAAAAGCAGCTGTTTTTAGTCCATTTTCGATAGTTTCTCGTTCTTCGTAACCAGGTTCGCCGAAACTTACACTAGTATCTAGCCAACCTTTGGAAACATGTAAACCATCAATTTGAACTGTTTTATCAGCTTCAAGCTTAAGGTTAGATCCGATTTTTTGAATTATTCCGTCTTGTATAAATAAATCGACTTGTTTTAAATGATAATCGCTTTCCTGATCTACGATTTTGGCCGATTTTATAAGTAGCTTCATTTAAAAAAATTTTAGAGGAGCATCTCTATAGTTAAAGATTGGTGCAAAAATAACAAACCATTTGTAAAGCAGCTGCATTTATGCTTCTGCTTTTAGGCTTGTTTTATAAATTTTATTTAATTAGTTATTGTTCAACTAGCTAATAAGGGTTTAAATTTAGAAAACTGTTTTTATTCATTTTTTCTAGTAATTTTCTAAAGCACCCAAGCCAAATAAGGCAAAATCGTATTTTACAGGATCTATTTTATCAAATTTGCGAAGTTTGGTATCTAGCTCCACTAATGCTTTAGCATCGTTCTGTTTTCGCTTTAATATTTTGAGTTTTCTGGCTATATTTCCGGAATGTACATCTAAAGGGCAAGAAAGTTGAGCAGGAGACATAGATTCCCAAATACCAAAATCGACACCTTTATTGTCTGTTCTAACCATCCATCTTAAGAACATATTTATACGTTTTGCAGCTGAATTCTTTAATGGATCGCTCACATGTTTTTGGGTCCTCTTTTCATGTGGTAATTCAAAAAAAATAGTTTTAAAATTATGAATGGCAGGTTGTAAGGATAGGGGAGAGGCTCCTTTAGAAAAAACAGCTTCCAGACCACTATAGTTTTTATAAATATGCTGTAAGGCTTTTATAAAATAGCTAAGATCTGTTTGATTAAAGGTTCTATGTACAAATCCATCAAATACTTTCGCCTTTTCATCAGTATAATTCATTACAAAATCAAAAGGAGTTTTTCCCATACGCTCCATCAGGCTATTTGCATTTTTTAAAATACTTTTTCGGTTTCCCCAAGCAATAGTTGCCGTAAGAAATCCAGCAATTTCAATATCTTGTTTTATAGAGAACTGATGGGGAATTTGTATCGGGTCGGTTTCTATAAAAGACGGATGATTGTATTGATTCGCTTTAAAATCTAAAAACTCTTTTAATTCACTTTGCTTCAAAAAAAATCACTTAAAATTATACAATTTCACCATCTACCATGGTTAATTTACGATCGGCCATATCGGCTAGTTCTTCGTTATGCGTTACAATTACAAAGGTTTGCCCAAATTCATCTCTTAATTTAAAGAAAAGTTGGTGTAGATTTTCAGCAGACTCGCTATCTAAATTCCCCGAAGGTTCGTCAGCAAAAATAACAGCCGGATTATTAATTAATGCTCTAGCGACTGCAATACGTTGTTGCTCACCACCACTTAACATAGCCGGTTTATGGTTTGCACGATCTTTAAGTCCTAGGAAACCTAATAATTCCAAAGCTCTTTTTTCGGTCTCATTTTTTGATTTATTCTGAATAAAAGCAGGAATACATACATTTTCTAACGCAGTAAATTCTGGTAATAATTGATGAAATTGAAAAATAAAACCAATATGCTGATTTCTGAATTTGGCTAAATTATTAGCTGTTAAACCATAAATCTCAGTTTCATTAATAATCAATTTAGACTGCTTGTTTTTTTCCGGTAAATCTAATGTACCTAAAATTTGAAGTAGTGTGGTTTTTCCGGCGCCAGAAGCTCCCACAATAGAAACAATTTCGCCTTTTTTGATATGAAGATTAACACCTTTTAATACATGTAGATCTCCGTAATATTTATGTATATTTTCAATCTCAATCATAACACAATTTAAAACAGGCGAAAATTAGCCAAATTAATTACCACCCCCAAGTTTAAAGTTTGTTAATTCATTTCCGATTTCTCGACAAACTATGTAGTTTACCAGACTAAAAGTTTTTAAAAAATTGGAAAAGAAAGAAATATAATGAAAAAAGAAGAAGTTGCTACCTTTGCTGCCGGATGTTTTTGGTGTACAGAAGCCGTATTTCAGCGTTTAAAAGGAGTAAAAAATGTGATTTCCGGATTTACGGGTGGCTTTATTAAAAATCCGCCTTATCGAGAAGTTGTTACCGGAAGAACAGGGCATGCAGAAGCTATACAAATAACGTATGATCCTGATAAAGTAAGTTATCGAGATTTATTATTAATATTTTTTAGCACACATGATCCTACAACTTTAAACAGACAGCAAAACGATGTAGGGATACAATATAGGAGTGCTATTTTTTATCATTCCGAAGAGCAAAAACAAATTGCAGAAGCTATAATTGATGAGTTAGAAGCAAAAAGCATATTTGAGAATAAAATTGTTACTGAAGTAACTGAAGCTTCTGAATTTTATGAAGCAGAAGCAGAACATAAAGATTTTTACAATCAGCATAAAGAGCAACCGTATTGTCAATATATTATAGATCCAAAAATCAAGAAATTAACTACCTATTTTTCTCAGTATTTAAAATAGGTTGAAAATAATTTATCGATTTGGCACTTTGTTTGATATATTTTTTGCAAAGACTAATTATGAATATACCTAATAAAAAAGTGTTGCTAAAGAGTTTGCTTTTTGATGGAATAGGAATGCTTACTATAGGCATTCCAGTTGTTGGGCCATTTTTAGATATTTTATGGGCACCTTATGCAGCCAAAAAAATGCGAGAGTTATATCCCGATAAAAGAGGTAAAATTGCTTCAATTTTAGTTTTTGCTGAAGAGATATTACCTTTTACAGATGTAGTACCAACATTTACATTAATGTATTTATACATGTATATTTTTAAACAAAAATCAACCTTGCGGATGCAAACTATAAAAGTGTAAATTGATTATTATTTGAAGAATATCAATAAAAAAGCCTCTTTTAGCGGCTTTTTATATAATATCTTAATTAAGAATTTACAAACTTACCTAAACCTAAATGGCTTAGCATTTTTTTTTCGAAAGACCAAAAGAAGGCAAATTGACCAAATAACCATCCAATTGCTACTAATAAAACTTGATAAATAGGGAATATGATTAAAATTCGAATCGGCCAGTAAATAAACCAATCGTGTGCTTTAGTAATTCCTACAAAATTGGTTAATGGTGCAGCTAATTTTGCTGCTGTTGAACCGGTTATTGCAAATACCAGAAAAATTATAAATAGTTGTACGTTTGATTTTACATCCCAACGTTTTTTTAATTTCTTCATAGTAAAACTTTCTATTTTTATAAAAATGAGATCGTTGTAAAGTTAAATTCTGGTAGGCACCGAAAAGCGCTGATCGTATTGCCTACTTAAATACACAAAATAATAATATAATAAATAATTTACGTCATACCCATAATCGATATTTGTATTATAATTTATTTCTTGAACATATAAGCTAGGATTGTAACGATTTGGTTGATGTACTCTTTGATTGTAATCGTTTACTAGAAATTTATTTTTATTTTCTAACCAAGATTGAGAATAATAGTTTTTTGGTTTGGCAATTGTATTCATAAACAGATTGAAACCAGGTTCTATAATTATAATCTCGTATTCCAAACTATCGTTTGCAATTCTAATTGTATCATTTTTAGAATTTGCAATACGGCTACTACGATTTCCGTTTTTTACAATTCCACAGCTATAAATGCATAAGGAAACTAAAATAACAAGTAAGCAATTTTTCATGTGAGCAATTTAACTAAAAAGAATTTTATTTACCACTTGTAAATCCTTTTAAAATACTTTCTTTTTTAGAAGTATATTTTTGTTGGGTTACTACAATTTCTGAAGGATCTTTAATAATATTTGGATCAGTATTGTGGGAGAATATAATTGAATTTAAAGAGTTGGAATATTTTGAGGAAATACCTAAAGCACTATCCAACAATATTTCTAATTCATATTTCGGAATATTATTTCTCGTTTTGGCAATGCTCAAAATAGCTACTAACACAGGGATAGCCAGATCCGTTATTTTTTCTACATTTTCTAGAGAAGTTTCTGTAGCATTCACTATAGTTTCTGAAATTTTATCAAAATTCTTACCTAGAATAAATTCTTCGTATTCTTTACCACAGGCTATAATTTCTTTAGACGATTTTTCATGTAAACTTTGTAAAAATTCTCTAGGAACAGGTGCTTGTATAAGCATTTCGTTTAAAGAATCTCTATGATCTTCAATTATATCGTTTTTAAATTTACCAAGTGTAAGAGGTAAAAGCATACTCAAAATTGTAGATATTTTATTCTCCTGTTCACCGGTAACTTCTTCAGATTTTTTTATTAAAATTTTTCCGATTGAGGTTTTAAATAAATCCAGTATAGACGCCATAAATAAATAGGTTTTATCCTAAATTAGGTATTTAAATACATCTATACTGTTAAAATTGTATTATAACTATTTATAAAATAATAAATTATTGATTTTTTTGTAAAAAGTAATACGCTGTAATTTCTTATTATTTAAAGAAATCCATTCCTGATTTAGCTTTAAATCTTTCAATTATTTCCTGAGCAATTTCTATTCCTGCTTGCTCTGCAGCTTCGCCAGTAAGTCCACCAATATGTGGTGTTAATGAAATACGTTCATTCATCAAAAGCTTAATAGCCGGATTAGGCTCATCATTATAGGTATCTAAACCAGCAAACAATAGCTTTCCTTCTTCTAAAGCTAGGACTAGAGCTTCTTCATCAATTACATTTCCATTAGAAACATTAATTATAGCAGAATTTGGCTTCAATAGATCAAACTCATTTTTACCAATAATCGGTTTTTGTTGAGAAGATACACTTAAACTTATAATATCAGCTTCTTGTAAAACTTCTTCTTTCGTTTTGGTTGTAATTGGAATGCTTACTTTTTGATTTTGAATTTGTATTTCGATAGTAGTTTCAGTAATTACTTTATCGTGAGCAATAACTTTCATTCCAAAACTTAAAGCGATTTTAGCTATTTCTTGGCCTATTTTTCCTAAACCAATAATGCCTAGTGTTTTTCCTTTTACCACTATTCCACCTGCATAAAAATTTCGAAGATCTTTAAAATTTAAATCACCTTCTAGTGGCATGTTTCTGTTGGAATGATGTAAAAATCGACTACCGCCAAGAATATGTGCAAAAACAAGTTCTGCAACAGATCGAGTTGCAGCTACTGGAGCGGTTATAAACTGAACTCCTTTTTTTTCAGCATAAGAAGTAGAATCTACAACTGGTTGGTCGCCAATTACAGCAATAAATTTAAGCTTTGGAGCATTATCGATTACTTCATTTTCAATAAAAGTAGTTCGGGAAATAATTCCTTCTATATTTTTTGAAACTATGTATTCTTTTAGCTGAGACTGAGCTACTTTTACAGCTAATACATTAAACCCTGATTGTGTTAGTTGTGTTATTGCTTGTTGTGATAGCCCATCGGTAACTAAAATATTCATCTAATTTTATTTTTTTAATTATGAAATTTTTTCAAACTGCTGCATTACGTCAACCAGCACTTGCACACTTTTTAGAGGTAATGCATTGTACATAGAAGCTCTATAACCGCCAAGAACTCTATGTCCATTTAATCCGTTAATATTTGCTTCTTTCCATAGTTTATCGAAAGTTGCTTTATCAGTTCCTTCAATTAAGTTAAAAGTCGGATTCATTATAGAGCGATCTTCTTTATTCGCATATCCTATAAATAAAGGATTTCGATCTATTTCGTTATAAAGTAGTGCTGCTTTTTCTATGTTTTTCCCTTCAATTCCAGCAATTCCGCCCTTATTTTTTAGCCATTGTAAATTTAGTAACGATGTATAAATGGCAAAAACCGGAGGCGTATTAAACATACTGTCTTTTTCTATATGAACTTTATAATTCATCATAGACGGAATTTGACGCTTAACCTTACCTAAAATGTCCTCTTTTATAATAGCAACCGCAACTCCTGCAGGCCCCATGTTTTTTTGTGCACCAGCATAAATTAAATCAAACTGACTAAAGTCTAAACTTCTAGATAAAAAATCGCTACTCATATCGCAAACTAAAGGAACTTCAGTTTTTGGAAAAGATTTCATTTGAGTACCGTAAATAGTATTATTACTTGTACAATGAAAATAATCAGCATCTGTTGGAATGCTATAATTTTTAGGAATGTAAGCAAAATTTTTATCTTTAGAAGAGGCAACTTCTACTACCTCTCCAAATAATTTAGCCTCCTTAATAGCTTTAGTACTCCAAGTACCAGTATTTGTATAAGCTGCTTTTTTCTCTAATAAGTTATAAGCTGTCATTAAAAATTGAGTGCTGGCGCCTCCATGTAAAAATAATGCTGTATATCCTTTATTTTGAAGCCCTAAAATTTCTAAAATTAAAGAGCGTGCTTCTTCTATAACCGAAACAAAGGCCTCGCTACGGTGAGAAATTTCAAGAATTGAAAGTCCACTATTATTAAAATCAAGTACCGCTTCAGAAGCTTTTTCGAACACTTCTTGTGGTAAAATACAAGGTCCGGCACTAAAATTATGCTTTTTCATGATTTCGATTAGTTAAGGTTAATTAAAAATTCAAGGGTATCTATGCCATCGGCATAATCCCATAATCTTGGATGTTGTGTATTCCCAAAAGTAACTTCATTTGCTCGTTTAGATTCTTTACTAACAACGCATTGAAGTTTTTCTTTATTTTCGTTTAAGTGCTGCTGTAATGTTTCTCTATTTTCGTATTCTTCATAAAATAGAACAGAAATAGGAGAGCCGTAATTTTTATCTTCTTTCACCATCAAAAAGCCATTATCTAACATTTTAAACTCACTCATTAAATAAACTGCTTTATTATAATCGTAATTATTAGCGTATTTATTTTGATTAATGATTTCTTTCCAATGAAATATTCCTTTATAAAAAGAATCGAAATTATAGTTTTTGGGTACAAAAATTTTAGAAACATTTCGGCATCCTAAACCATAATACCTAAAAATATCTTCGGCTAATGCTTCAAAATCTTCAGCTGTTTCTTCTCCGGTAAGAATAGCGACTGAATTTCGGTTTTTACGAATGATATTGGGTTTATCTTTAAAATAATATTCGAAATATCGGGCTGTATTATTACTTCCCGTAGCAATAACAGCATCAAAATTATCGAGTTTATTCTCTGTAAATTTAATTTTCGATTCAAATTCAGCATTTAGCGTTTTTAAATATGCACATAAAACAGGTAACAACTGCTTATCGTTATCAGATTGCTTTATAAGAATAGTATGACCACTAATAAGGACACTTAAAAAATCGTGAAAACCTACTAATGGAATGTTACTAGCCATAATTACTGCTACTGTTTTAGGAGTAATTGTAGTTGAAAATTGATAATTCCGAATCCAATTTTCTAGATTTTCTTTAGTAAGAGCTTTTGCCCATTCTTTTAAGGCATAATGAATATTCTCTTTAGAAAACCATCCATTATGCAGGCTAGCAGCTGTTATTTTATTCTGAAGTTCCTCAAAATAAACCTGTTCTGTCTCTGAAAAGTTAGAAGGGGACTGTGTATCGTAATTACGTAACAAATCTCCTAATCTTGTGAAATAAAATACACGTTCTTTAATTGTCATTGCCTAATTTGGTTATGAATGCTATGCACTTTAAATTTGCAACAGCGAAATTAAAACTTCCTATTTGGAAATACTATAAATTTCAACAAAAGCTTGGGATCAGTTCATATTTCGTTTTATTTTTACAAATTCAAGAAAAATAGCTATGGCGATAATAATAACAGACGAATGTATAAATTGTGGGGCATGTGAACCAGAATGCCCTAACACTGCGATTTACGAAGGAGCAGACGATTGGCGTTATGCTGATGGAACTGAATTAAGTGGCGATGTAGTGCTTCCAAACGGGCACGAAGCTAACGCGGAAGAAGCTCAAGAACCTATTAGTGATGAGTTTTATTACATTGTACCTGATAAATGTACAGAGTGTAAAGGTTTCCATGAAGAACCACAATGTGCTGCGGTATGCCCGGTAGATTGTTGCGTGCCTGATGAAGATCATGTTGAGGCAGAAGAAGAACTTCTTGCAAAACAAAAATTTATGCACGATTAAGAAAAATTAATTTTTCTTTAGATAATAAAAAATCCGCTTTCTGAAAGCGGATTTTTTATTAAGAAACGGTTACTTTAAGTTCATTTCTATATTTTGAAGGTGATTTCCCTGCAAATTTTTTGAATTGTTTGTTGAAGTGACTAAAATTATTAAAACCACTTTCGTAGCAAATATCGGTAATACTAAGTTCTTGCTCATGAAGCAATTTAGCAGCATGCGATAATCGATATTCATTAACAAACTGAGTAAAAGTTTTTCCAGTAATTTTTTTAAAATATCGGCAAAAGCCTGGAACCGTCATATTTACCATCTCGGCAATCTCATCTAGTGAAATACTTCGCTTGAATTCCTGTTTTACAAAATTGAAAACTTCGTTAATTCTGTTAGTGTCTTGTAAATCACTTTCTAATACAAAACCATGTGCATTTAAGATGGTGTAGTTTTTTGCTTCTTCTAACCATTTTAAAATTTCTAGAAATCCTGTAAGCCGTTGAAATGCATTTTTATGCTGAAGCTCTTCCATTTTTTCGCCAATAAAACGTTTATCTTCTCCGTGGAAAACAATGCCTTTTTTTGCTGTTTCTAAAAAGGAACCTAAGTTTTTAGTTTCCGGTAATTCAAAAAAGGATTTACCTAAAAATTCTGGATTAGCTTGAATTATAGTTTCTTTTTCATATTTATTTAAAGAATCAGATAATCCGCAATGCGGCAAGTTAGCTCCAATTAATATTAAATCTCCATGGTGGTAATATGAAACGTGGCTACCGATTTGCCTTTTACCAGATCCACTATTAACATATACCAATTCTATTTCAGGATGGTAATGCCAAAAATTGTTATTTTGATGTGGATTTTCTTCAGTAAAAGTTTTATAAATAAATGAGCTACCGAATGGTGGTTCAATTTTTTCAAAAGCAGGCTTCGTTGTTTTTATCATATCTATAACGTTAGCGCAATTTATAATCTATAAATTACGATATAGTTAACTAGGTTGAAAATACATAAAATGTGTGTTATTATCAAAAAAATTAAGCTACTATAATATTTTCGGTTAAAATAGAATATATTTTGGTATATTTTCTATTCAATATAACGTAAGGTTGCTCGTATATTTGCTAAAGAATAATTAGTCATTTAACAAAAACTCCGAAAATTATGAAAAACCTATTGAAAATAAGTTTATTAGCGCTGACTTTAGTATTGAGTAACACATTAAGTGCTAAAGATATAGACGTAAAAGTAAACAAAGAAAACCGATTAGTTGTAGAATTAGCTAATTCACAAAAAGGTGCTGAATTAGTTTTAGCAGATATTCATGGAGAAGTTCTTTTTAAAGATTATTTGAAGAGCTCTTCTTATAAGAAAGCATTAGATTTAAATGAAATTCCAAGAGGGACTTACTTTTTAAGTATAGAAAGAGAGGATAGTATATTAACAACTGTTATTTCAAAATCAAATAAAGGAGTAATAGTAAACGATGAAAATTCTAAAATCTTTTTCAAACCGTTCTTTAAAACAGTAGATGGAAATAAAGTAAAGGTATCGTTTACCAATCCACAATATAAAGATGCTAATTTTAGAGTTTATGATGATAATGGTATAGAAGTAGCCTCATCTGTAAACAATGATTTAGTAGTTAAAAAGACATTTGATTTTTCAAATGTTCCTTCTGGAAAATATACAATCTCATTACTTGTAGGAGACCAAGTAGTTGACAAAACGTTAGACATAAAGTAAAGTATATAAAAACATAATATCGTTTCCCCAAACAAACGATTGTTGTAAAAAAAAAGCCAGCATCAAAAATGCTGGCTTTTTTTGTAATTACTATAAATATATTAAGGTTTATTTATGCTGAAAATCAATAATCTTTATTTGTACTCATATGTAAACATCTATATAAGAGACACTTTATCTATATTGTTGTATAATTTGGTTCGCTCAAAACGCTATAATCATTCGGTATTAAATTCAATGATTGAATAAAAAGTATAGGATTATTATCGATAGTTGTTTAATTCAATTTTTCAGAAATAGTTCATAACAAAAATCATATACAAATTTTTTTTAGAGTATTGCGGTTATATAGCGTGATGGAATTTATATAAAGATAGAATAATGAATTCAAGATATAGAGTTGTTAGTACACTCTATAATGTAGTTGCCGGAGTAGGAGAAGCGAAATTATTGGTCAAATTTTTAATTTATGGAAATTTTAATCCGAGTTCATTTACTTCTTTCTTGACTTTTACCCATTCAATACTTTTTTTAATATTTTTTTCTACTGGGCTAACGATCATAAACAAATGTGTCAAATATATCACATCTACGGTTTTTTTGTCTCGGCTACTAAATGGTAAAAAGAAATTTAATGTATATAACATTTAAAAATTTATAATCTAGATTTTATCAAATCTATAGCGTTTTCGTAATTTTTAGTCTAAAAATCATTATATACTTATCTAGGTTAAATTCATATTAAATGTGTGTTATTATCAATAAATTTAATCTACTATAATATTTTCGGTTAATATAGAACATATTTTGGTATATTTTCTATTCAATATAACGTAAGGTTGCTCGTATATTTGCTAAAGAATAATTAGTCATTTAACAAAAACTCCGAAAATTATGAAAAACCTATTGAAAATAAGTTTATTAGCGCTGACTTTAGTATTGAGTAACACATTAAGTGCTAAAGATATAGACGTAAAAGTAAACAAAGAAAACCGATTAGTTGTAGAATTAGCTAATTCACAAAAAGGTGCTGAATTAGTTTTAGCAGATATTCATGGAGAAGTTCTTTTTAAAGATCATTTGAAGAGCTCTTCTTATAAGAAAGCCTTAGATTTAAATGAGATTCCAAGAGGGACTTACTTTTTAAGTGTAGAAAAAGAAGGTAGTATTTTAACTACAGTAATTTCAAAGTCTAATCGAGGTGTGATGATAAACGATGAAGCTTCTAAAATATTCTTCAAACCTTTCTTTAAAACTGTTGATGGTAATAAAGTAATGGTATCATTTACCAACCCAAAATCACAAGAAGTTAATTTTAAAGTATATGATAGAGAAGGAACAGAGGTAGCTTCTTCTGTAAATACTGATTTAGTAGTTAAAAAGACATTTGATTTTTCAAAAGTTCCTGGTGGAGAATATACTATTTCGCTTAGAGTAGGAAACCAAGTAATCAATAAATCTTTAGACGTTAAATAAGATCGTTAGAATAAAAGTATATCGCTTACCCCAAACAAGCGAAAACTAGAAAAGAAAAAAACCAGCTTAAAAGCTGGTTTTTTATGGATAATAATTTCTATTTTTTAAAATTTAAAGGAAAATCCTTCCGCTTTTTTCTTTTGATATTTTTCTTGGTCAAATTTATATAGAAAAGAACCTTTTCTAGAAGAGCTCATATCTTTCTCTTCTAATTTAATAAGAATATCGAAAGAATTAATTTTATTAATAAAGTTACGTTTATCAAGCTTCTCTCCTAAAATAGCTTCATATAGCTTTTGTAGTTGTCGCATAGTAAATTTCTCTGGTAGCAATTCAAAGCCAATAGGGCCGGTTGAAGCTCTGTATAATAACCTTCGGCTGGCATGCTTAACCATTTTATCATGGTCAAAAATTAAAGGCGGAATATCTTTAAAACTAAACCACTTGGCAGAGTAGTTTGCAGTTAGTTTAGTATCGTGTTCTGAAATATTAATTAAAGCAAAATAAGAAACAGAAACTGTACGAGTTACAGGATCACGATCTATCTTACTAAAATTATATAATTGTTCAAGATAAATATCGTTAATTCCGGTAAGATGATATAAAATGCGATTAGCTGCTTGATCTAGATTTTCATCTTTTTTCAAAAAACCTCCCATTAAAGACCATTGACCTTTTTCAGGCTCAAAATCTCTTTTAATTAACAATAGTTTTAATTCTTCATCATCAAAACCAAATATAATACAGTCTACAGCTACTAAAACTTTGTCTTCAGATTTATAATTGTGAATCATTAAAAATTGAGTAATATTAATTGAATTTTGCCAAAATTACATTTTTAATTAATGAAAATCTAAAAAAGACCCAAAACGATTAAATTTTTTGAGATAAAATCTTGGTATACTTGATAAGTAGATACTCGAAATTTGTTATATTATTTTTTCTAATCACTAAAAGTTAAAAATCTCTAAAAAGACATTTGTTTTTTTAGTTAAAATTTAATTATATTTGGAAATGTATGATTTACACTTATTATTTATTATGGGTTGTAAACATATTAAAAAGAAAATTTTAAAGCTTTTTCCGAAAAGGTTTTCGGTCTATTTGAATAAATCAAGATGATTTTATAGAAATTTCAATATTTACTATTCTTATAATAAAGCAAATTAACTATACTACTTAATTATTATGAAAAAACCCAGACTCCTTAATTTTCCTTTACTTTTTTTAGCATTTTCTTTTTCTGCATTACAAGCACAAACCGAAATATCTGTAAAAAACGATGAAAATGCTCCTACAATTAATAAAAATATATATGGACATTTTGCTGAGCATTTAGGTCGCTGTATTTACGGTGGATTGTACGTTGGTGAAGACAGTGAAATCCCAAATACAGATGGTGTTCGTAACGATTTGATCGAAGCACTTAAAAACCTTCAAATACCTATTCTTAGATGGCCTGGCGGTTGTTTTGCAGATACCTATCACTGGAAAGACGGCATAGGTCCTAAAGAGGATCGTCCAACGATTGTAAATCAATGGTGGGGAGGAGTGACAGAAGATAATAGCTTTGGAACACATAATTTTTTAAACCTTTGTGAAGTTCTGGGAGCAGAGCCTTACTTGGCCGCGAATATTGGTAGTGGAAGTGTTCAAGAATTTGCAGATTGGATTCAGTATGTAAACCATGATGGTGTAAGCCCTATGGCCGATTTGAGACGAGAAAATGGCAGAGAAAAACCATGGGGAGTTAAATATTGGGGTGTTGGTAACGAAATGTGGGGTTGTGGAGGTAACATGACACCTGAATATTATTCCAACCTTTATCGTCAGTATGCTACATTTATGAGTGATTGGGATAAAGAAACTGGATTATATAGGATTGCATCTGGTGCAAATGTAGACGATTACCATTGGACGGAAGTATTAATGCGTGATGTTCCTCATAGCCTAATTGAAGGTGTAGCGTTACACTCTTATTCTTTTGTGAAGTGGGAAGATAAAGGAGATGCTGTAGATTTTAATGAAGCACAGTATTTTTCAACAATGCAAACAGCTTTGAAGATGGAAGAGTTGGTGACAAAGCATAGTGAGATTATGGATAAATACGACCCTAAAGGAGAAATTGATCTTATCGTAGATGAGTGGGGTGGTTGGTACAATGTTCAAGAAGGGACTAATCCTGGATTCTTATATCAACAAAATACTATGCGTGATGCCATGATCGCGGGCGTGTCATTAAACATTTTTAACAATCACAGTAAGCGTGTTAAAATGGCGAATTTGGCGCAAACTGTTAATGTTTTACAGGCTGTAGCTTTAACAGATGGTGCTAAAATGATCCTTACACCAACATATCACGTGATGGAAATGTATAAAGTTCATCAGGATGCACAATTACTTCCGGTAGAGTTTGATTCACCTGAATATACTTTTGAAGGAAAATCATTACCAGCGGTTTCCGTATCTGCTTCTAAAAATAGTAATGGTATAGTGCATATTTCAGTAGTAAATATTGATTCAGAAAAAGAAAATGAAGTAGAGTTTGATCTTTCAGAATTTGATGTTGATGATTTTAATGCGGAAATTTTAGTTTCAAAAAAATTGCAAGATCATAATACTTTCGATGATCCTAATAAAATAACACCTTCAGAATTTAAAGATTTTAAATTCAAAAAAGGAAATTTGAAAATGACTTTGCCTCCTTTCTCCGTAGTGGTATTGGAGAGTAAGTAAAAAACTATTTGAGTCAGTTTCACGAAACTATCTAATGATATGAAATCTCAATTTTTGAGTAAAATATGTTTAAAAAAGATATTTTGAATTAGCCCAACTTTAATCATCATTAGAGCATAATTGCTCTAATGATGATATTTTTAAAAGATTTATCTTAAACATATACTTCTTATTCTATTACATACTGAATCTGGATAATCAAATAAAAAATTAGTCTATTAATTATTTTAATATGAATATTAGAATACCAAGTTTCAAAAAAGCAGGATTAGTTATAGGTATTGCAATTCTTAGTACCCCTTCCTTTGCACAACAAAATAAATTGTCTCTTTTTAATCTCAACGATGTAAAGCTTCATAAAAGCTTGTTTGAAGAAGCTATGTATACCGATTTGGATTATATATTGCAAATGGAGCCTGATCGCTTACTTGCCCCTTTTTTAAGGGAAGCTGGTTTAAAACCAAAAGCGGAGAATTATCCTAATTGGGAAAATACAGGTTTAGATGGTCATATTGGCGGGCATTATTTAACGGCGCTTGCCCAAATGTATGCTTCAGCAGATAGTGAAGAGGCTTTGCAGCGATTAAATTATATGATTTCTGAGTTAAAAAAAGCTCAGGATGCTAATGGAAATGGATATGTAGGAGGAATTCCTGATAGTAAGCGAATCTGGAAAGAAATTTCAGAAGGAAAAATAAACGCAGGCGGATTTAGCCTTAACGGCGGTTGGGTGCCACTCTATAATATTCATAAAACTTATGCTGGTTTACGGGATGCTTATCTTATTGCTGGTAACGAGGAGGCAAAACAAATGCTTATCGATTTAACCGATTGGATGATCGATATTACATCCAATCTTTCTGAAGAGCAAATTCAGGAAATGCTGAAATCAGAACATGGCGGATTAAACGAAACTTTTGCTGATGTTTATAAAATTACCGGAGATAAAAAGTATTTAGATTTAGCCTATGCCTTTACTCAAAAACAAGTCCTTGATCCCTTAGAACATGAAAAAGATATTTTAAACGGAATGCATGCCAATACGCAAATTCCAAAAGTGATTGGTTATGAAACCATTGCCGCTTTAGATCAAAATAAAGACTACCATAATGCAGCCACTTACTTCTGGGAAAATGTAGTGAATAATAGAACCGTTTCTATCGGAGGAAATAGTGTTAGAGAACATTTTCATCCCGCCGATGATTTTTCGAGTATGATAACTAGTGTGCAGGGGCCAGAAACCTGTAATACATATAATATGCTAAAGCTAAGTGAGAAGTTGTTTTTAGCGAATCCAGAAGAAAAATATATAGATTTTTACGAACAGGGCTTATATAATCATATCCTTTCTTCTCAGCACCCTGAAGGCGGATTTGTTTATTTTACACCTATGCGCCCTGGCCATTACCGTGTATATTCGCAGCCAGAAACCAGCATGTGGTGCTGCGTAGGTTCTGGTTTAGAAAATCATGGTAAATATAATGAAATGATCTACGCGCATAGTGATGATGCGTTATATATAAATCTTTTTATTCCTTCTGAAGTGAACTGGAAGGATAAAAACTTTAAACTAATCCAGGAAACCAATTTTCCGAATGCCGAAAAAACTTCTTTTAAAATTGAAACCCAGAAACCGCAAAGATTAACTATAAACTTTCGTTACCCATCATGGGCAGGAAATGGTTTTGAGGTTCAGGTAAATGGTAAAAAGGAGAAATTCGATAAAAAACCGGGTTCATATATTTCTATTACTAGAAAATGGAAAAATGGAGATCAAATTTCAATGCGATTACCCATGAATATCACTTCGGAGAGGTTACCCGATGGATCAGACTATGAATCTTTGAAATATGGACCACTTGTGCTGGCAGCCAAAACCGGAAAAGAGAACTTAAAAGGTTTATTTGCTGATACCAGTAGAGGAGGTCATATTGCTTCGGGGAAAAAGATTCCGCTTTCAGAAACTCCAATTTTTCTTTTAGAAAATCTGGATGATCTCGCTTCTAAAGTTCAGGTAGACTCTAAAAAAGACCTTCGTTTTTCAGCAAAATCGGTTTTATATCCTTCAAATTTTAAAGATTTAGAATTTGAGCCTTTTTATAAGGTTCACGATTCCAGATATGTCATTTACCTGCCGGTAGAATCACCGGAAAGTCTTGCAGCTATTCAGCAAAAAAGAAAAGAACAGGAAATTGCTGAACGTGAGCTAGAAGCAGTAACTATCGATTATGTAAGTCCGGGTGAGCAGCAACCGGAATCTGATCATTTTATCAAGACTGAAAATTCGAATGCTGGTGTAAACCAGGATCGTCATTGGAGAGATGCTGCCGGCTGGTTTAGTTATGAGCTTAAAAATGAAGAAAACAAAGCTTCCCGTATAAGAATAACTTATTTTGGTTTAGATGGCAACCGTAAATTTAAAATTATGGTAAATGGGACGACGATTGCAAATGAAGAGTTAAAGGGAGATCGCGGTCCTGAATTTTTTACCAAAGACTACGAATTACCAAAGAAAATAGTAGAACAAAAAAATGAAACTCTAAGCATACGCTTTGAAGCCGAACCGGGTTCCAGAACTGCCGGAATCTATGGTGTTAGATTAATGAAAAAGCAATGATAAAAATTATAGAATTAGTAGTTGAGACGCTTTAATAATAGAATAAGAAAACTTTAATATTCAATTATAATCTATACATATTAGAGCTTCGGTGCATACATTTTTATTTTTTTGGAATTGAATTAAGATTATAAGAAACTAATAAATATGAGTAGAATTAAGAATCTCGGTATAGCAGCCGCTTTGGCTATTGGAGTCAGTGCCTTTGCGCAAACCCCAATAGATATTGACGCTTCAAAAAGTATAGCTGAAATTCAGCCAACCATGTATGGGATATTTTTTGAGGATATCAACTTTGCCGCTGATGGAGGATTATATGCCGAGCTTATAAAAAACCGTTCTTTTGAGTTTGATTCTCCAAAAATGGGCTGGGAAGAGCCTAACAGTAGCCGTCATTCTCTAAATAAAGATTCAGGTATAGCAAAGATTATTAACTATGCAGATAGTACCGGGAATAGAAACTATGCAAGGTTCGAGATCAACGATGCTTCCAGTTACGAGGTTATCAACGAAGGTTTTCGGGGCATGGGATTAAGGGCTGGCGAAAATTACCGAATTTCAGCAATGACTGGAAAGGTTAATGGAATTTCTTCAATAAAATTTGAGCTTTTAGATGAAAACGGAGATGTTTTTGGGGAAGCTTCAATTGCACCCAAAGGAAATGACTGGAACACTTCTGAAGCTAGGATAACTCCTTCTAAAACGGTAGAAAAGGCAAAATTACGAATAACTTTTTCCGGTAAGGGTTCTATAGCAATGGATATGATTTCTATGTTTCCTGAAAATACTTGGAAAGGTCGTAAAAACGGATTACGTAAAGATTTAGTACAATTATTAGCCGATATGAAACCAGGGTTTTTAAGATTTCCTGGTGGATGTATTGTAGAGGGAAGAACATTGGAAAAACGCTATCAATGGAAAAAAACGGTTGGAGCAGTAGAAGATCGCGAAATGCTCGTAAATCGTTGGAATACCGAATTTTCAAATAAACTAACGCCAGATTATTTTCAGAGTTTTGGACTTGGTTTTTTTGAATATTTTCAACTTTCTGAAGATTTAGGGGCGGAGCCGTTACCAATTTTAAGTTGTGGTATTGCCTGCCAGTATAATACAGGAGAACTAGCTCCAATGGAAAGTTTAGACCCGTATGTACAGGATGCCTTAGATTTAATAGAATTTGCTAATGGAAATACATCTTCTAAATGGGGAAAAGTACGTGCAGATATGGGACATCCAGAGCCTTTCAATTTAAAATATATAGGAGTAGGGAACGAGCAATGGGGGCAGGAATATATCGATAGGTATAAGGTTTTTGCTAAAGCTATTAAAGAAAAGTATCCTGATATGATTATCGTTTCGGGAAGTGGTCCTTCTCCAGATGGTGAGTATTTTGATTATGGATGGGAAGAACTTAAAAAATTAGATGCTGAACTGGTAGATGAGCATTATTATAAATCACCAGAGTGGTTTAAAGAAAATGCTGATCGCTATGATGATTATGACCGTAATGGTCCTAAAGTTTTTGCAGGGGAATATGCCGCACATCCAAAAGCAGAAGATGGTCCTAAAGAAAATAATCTGGAAGCCGCAGTTGCTGAAGCTGCATTTATGACAGGATTAGAACGTAATGCAGATGTGGTTCATCTTACTTCTTATGCGCCGCTTATGGCTCATAAAGATGCATGGCAATGGGCTCCTGATTTAATTTGGTTCGATAATTTGTCATCTCATGGTACAGTAAATTATTACGTTCAAAAATTATTTGCCAATAATAAAGGAACCAATGTTTTAAAGGTAAGTAGTAATGGAGCGAATGTAATTGGGCAGGAAGAAATATATGCTACCGCTGCTATAGATTCAGAAAAAGATGAAATTATTTTAAAATTAGTGAATACTAGTGCGGAAAACAAAGAAGTGCAACTTAATATCTCTGGTAGTAAGTTTAAAAAGAAGGCAGATTGGATTAGCCTTTTTGGCGATAATA
Source organism: Zunongwangia sp. (assembly GCF_048269745.1). Taxonomy (NCBI): domain Bacteria; kingdom Pseudomonadati; phylum Bacteroidota; class Flavobacteriia; order Flavobacteriales; family Flavobacteriaceae; genus Zunongwangia; species Zunongwangia sp. Next base: position 43,217 of record NZ_JBLXIB010000016.1, read on the forward strand.
TTAAAGCTTACAATTCATTTAAAAATCCAAACACTATTGTTCCGGTAGAAAAAGAAGTGAAAATTAAGAACAATAGCATAATTCAATTAGCAGCAAATTCAGTAAATATTATAAAATTAAAGAAATCTTAAAATTATAAGTGTTTTTACTACACTTATAAAAGTAAAATTTTATATTTGTAAGGAGTCATAACGACGAAAAGCATATTATTATTAAAAATATTCGCAAATGAAAAGCTATGTTATAGGGCTTGATTACGGGACCGATTCAGTAAGAGCTGTATTGATAAATGCTAAAAGTGGTGAAGAATTAGCTTCAGAAACTTATTGGTATCCTCGTTGGAAAAAGCAATTGTATTGCAATGCTAGCCTAAATCAATTTCGGCAACACCCGTTAGATCATATTGAGGGTCTAGAAAATACAATAAAAGCAGTAGTATCTAAAAGTGGTATAGATGGAACTTTAGTAAAAGGTATTTGTATTGATACCACAGGTTCTTCACCAGTACCAGTAACTGAAGATGGTACTCCACTTGCTTTAAAAGAAGGATTTGAGGAGAATCCAAACGCTATGATGATTTTATGGAAAGATCATACAGCAATTTCAGAAGCTAATCAAATTAATGAATTAGCAGAAACTTGGGGTGGTGAAAATTATACGAAATTTGAAGGTGGAATTTATTCTTCCGAATGGTTTTGGGCAAAAATAGCACATATTGTTAAAGAAGATGAAGCTGTAAAAAACGAAGCGTATTCTTGGATGGAACATTGCGATTTAATGACCTATTTATTAATTCAAGAAAACGATCTCGCTACTTTTAAAAGAAGTAGATGCGGAGCCGGGCATAAAGCTATGTGGCATGAAAGCTGGGGAGGTTTGCCTTCAGAAGAGTTTTTAGGTAAACTACACCCATATTGTGCTGAATTACGTTCAAAATTATATACAGAAACTTATACGTCTGATGAAGTTGCTGGTAATTTAAGTGAAGAATGGGCTGAAAAACTAGGTCTTTCTACAGATACTTTAATTGCGGTGGGAACTTTCGATGCCCATTCAGGAGCTGTAGGAGCTAAAGTAGAAGAACATGCATTAGTTCGCGTTATGGGTACGTCTACTTGCGATATTATTGTTTCTCCTTATAATACTGTCGGCGACAAAACAGTTAGGGGTATTTGCGGCCAGGTAGATGGTTCAGTTATACCGGGAATGGTAGGTTTAGAAGCTGGGCAATCTGCTTTTGGAGATGTATTGGCTTGGTTTAAAAATGTTCTCTCTTGGCCATTAACTAATTTAGTATATACTTCAGATATTTTATCGGATGAACAAAAAGAAAGATTACAAGCTGAGGTCGATAAAAAATTTATTGCAGAGCTATCCGCTCAAGCTGAGGCTATAGATATTAGAGATAGTATTCCTGTAGCTTTAGATTGGGTAAATGGTAGAAGAACCCCAGATGCTAATCAAGAATTAAAAAGTGCTATAAGTAATCTTTCATTAGGAAGTAAAGCGCCTCATATATTCAAGGCACTTGTTAACTCTATCTGCTTTGGAGCTAAAGAAATAGTAAAACGTTTTCAAGACGAGGGGGTAAGTATAAATACTATTATCGGAATTGGAGGTGTAGCTCGTAAATCTCCATACATTATGCAAACACTTTCTAATACCTTAAACATGCCTATAAAAATTGCTGCCTCCGATCAAGCACCTGCTTTAGGTGCCGCAGTATACGCAGCTACAGCAGCTGGTATTTACGAAGATGTGATTACAGCCAGTAAAACTTTAGGAAGTGATTTTGAAGCAGAATACTATCCGCAAGAAAGTGAAGTGCCAGAATTTGAAAAACAAATGGAGGCTTATCGAGAGTTAAGTCAATTCGTAGAAAATAGTATTATTAAAAAAGCACAATAAATGAGCTCTAAATATCAATCCTTAAAAGAAGAATGTTACGAAGCAAATATGCAGTTAGATGCATTAAATCTCGTAATATATACTTTCGGAAATGTTAGTGCAGTAGATAGGAATGAAGGCGTTTTTGCTATTAAACCAAGTGGTGTTCCTTATTCTGAATTAAAGCCTGAAGATATCGTTATTTTAGATTTCGATAATACTATTATTGAAGGCAGTATGCGTCCATCTTCCGATACTAAAACCCATGCCTATTTATATAAAAAGTGGGAGAATATTGGTGGCGTTGCTCATACACATGCTACCTATTCAGTAGCTTGGGCACAATCTCAATTAGACATTCCTATTTTTGGGACTACACATGCCGATCATTTAACGGCAGATATTCCTTGTGCACCACCAATGAGTGACGATTTAATTGCTGGAAATTATGAGCATAATACTGGTATCCAGATTTTAGATTGTTTTAAAGATAAAAAATTATCCTATGAAGAAGTACAAATGATTTTAATCGGAAATCATGGTCCATTTACTTGGGGAAACTCCGCAGCTAAAGCAGTTTATAATAGTAAAGTATTAGAGGAAGTTGCTAGAATGGCATTTCTAACCCTTCAAATAAACCCAAGAGCACCACGTTTAAAAGATTCTTTAATAAAAAAACATTACGAGCGTAAGCATGGAAAAAATGCCTATTATGGTCAAAATTAATAATGCGTAAAATTCAACAATAATGATTATAGATATAGATACAAAAGAAGTCTGGTTTGTTACAGGAAGTCAGCATTTATATGGTCCTGAAACTCTAGAGCAAGTTGCTAAAAATTCAAAAGAAATTGTAGCCGGTTTAGATAATTCTTCTGAAATTCCTGTAAAATTAATTTATAAAGATACGGTTAAAACCGAAGAAGAAGTAGCTTCAGTAATGCGAGAAGCTAATAATTCAACTAAATGTATTGGTATAGTAGCTTGGATGCATACATTTTCTCCAGCAAAAATGTGGATTCGCGGTCTTTCTATATTAAGCAAACCTATTTGCCATTTACATACACAGTTTAATGCTGAAATTCCATGGAGTGAAATTGACATGGATTTTATGAATCTAAATCAATCAGCTCATGGCGATCGTGAATTTGGTTTTATGATGTCTAGAATGCGTAAAAAACGTAAAGTTATTGTTGGGCATTGGAAATCTGATCGAGTACAGAAAAAATTAGGAATATGGTCGCGTGTAGCTTTAGGTTGGGATGAGTTGCAAAATTTAAAAGTAGCCAGAATAGGAGACAATATGCGTCAAGTAGCAGTTACTGAGGGCGATAAAGTAGAAGCGCAAATAAAATTTGGCGTATCGGTTAATGGTTACGATTCTTCTGATGTTACTGCTAAAATTGATGAAGTTACTGATGAAGAAGTAGCAGAATTACTAGGTACTTACGAAAAAGATTATGCACTTACTGATAGCCTAAAAGAAGGTGGTGAAAAAAGGCAATCTTTAATCGATGCTGCTAAAATTGAATTAGGTTTACGAAAATTTTTAGATGAAGGTGGGTTTAAAGCTTTTACCGATACTTTCGAAAATTTAGGCGAATTAAAACAATTACCAGGTATTGCTGTACAACGTTTAATGGCAGATGGCTATGGTTTTGGGGCAGAAGGAGATTGGAAAACTGCTGCACTAACTCGTGCAATGAAAGTAATGGCTTATGGTTTAGAAGGAGGTACTTCTTTTATGGAGGATTACACATATCACTTTAAACCTGAAAAATCTTATGTAATGGGCTCTCATATGTTAGAAATTTGCCCAAGTATCGCAGCAGCAAAACCTTCTTGCGAAGTACATCCTTTAGGAATTGGGGGAAAAGAAGATCCGATTCGTTTAGTGTTTAATTCTCCCGAAGGAGCGGCTCTTAATGCTTCATTAGTAGATATGGGTAACCGTTTTCGATTGATTGTGAACGAAGTTGAAGCTGTAGCTCCAGAACAAGAATTACCTCATTTACCGGTTGCAAGAGTAATTTGGGATTGTAAACCAGATCTAGAAGTTGCAGTTACTGCTTGGATTTTGGCAGGAGGGGCACACCATACTGTATATACACAAGCTTTAACTACCGAATATCTCGAGGATTTTGCCGATATTGCAGGTATTGAATTATTGGTAATAGATGAAGATACTAAAATTAGATCTTTTAAAGACACTATAAACTCTAACGAAGCATATTACCACATGTTTCAACATAAAATGTAATATCTCTAAATTATGAAAAAACTACGAAGAACAGTTTGCTTCTTTGGTATTTTTAGTTTTCTGCTCTTCCTTACTAATTGTAAGGGAGACCAGAAGTCTGAAGAAAAAAAAGATGCTAAAAAAATAGAACAAGCCGAAAACGATTTCCTTACAGAAAGGGTATATGGAAAAACCAAAGATGGTAAAGAAATTTCAGAATTCACATTAGTTAACGATGCTGGTGTTGAGGTAAAAATAATAACGTATGGAGGTAGGATTACTTCATTAAAAGTACCGGATAAAAATGGGCAATTAGCGGATGTTGTTTTAGGTTTTGATAATTTAAAACAATATACAAGTGAACATCCTTATTTTGGAGCTTTAATTGGTAGATATGGAAACAGAATAGCTAATGGGCAATTTAGTTTAGATGGAGAAGACTATCAATTACCACAAAACGATAATGGACAATCTTTACATGGAGGAGATAAAGGATTCGATAAAGTAATATGGACTGCAAAAGAATCAGAAAACGATCCAAATTCATTAATTCTTACTTATAAAAGTAAAGATGGAGAAATGGGATATCCTGGAAATTTAAGCGTTACCGTTACATATACTCTAACAGAGGATAATTCGTTAGATGTTTTGTATGAAGCAGAAACAGATAAGAAAACAGTTATAAATTTAACTCAGCATTCTTATTTCAATTTATCTGGAGATTTTTCAACTAAAATCACTAACCATATTGTTCAGATTGATGCAGACCATTTTCTACCTGTAAACGATAAATTAATTCCTACAGGAGAGTTAAGACCTGTAAAAGGAACTCCTTTCGATTTTACTTCTCCTAAGGAAGTAGGTAAAGAAATTTCAGTTAAAAATAAACAGCTAGAATTAGCAAATGGTTACGACCATTGTTGGACATTAAATAATCAAGAAGATGCTATGCATTTTGCTGCATCTGCATATCATCCAGAATCTGGACGGTTTTTAGAAGTTTATACAACAGAACCCGGAATTCAGTTTTATACTGGGAATTTCTTAGATGGTACACTACCTATGCAGGGAGGAGAAGGTACCTATGCACAACGAACAGGTTTTTGTATGGAGACTCAACATTATCCAGATTCTCCAAATCAAGAAAAATTTCCATCAACGGTATTAAGTCCAGGTGAGAAATATTCATCGAAAACAACATTTAAATTTTCAGTAAAATAATATGCAAGGATTTGAATTTTTAGATTGGCTAGTAATTGGGTTATTTGCTATCTTACTTATAGGAGTCATCATATATGTTGTAAGACAAAAGCAATCTAGTTCTGCCGATTACTTCTTAGGAGGTAAAGATGCCACATGGATAGCGATAGGTACTTCAATATTTGCATCGAACATAGGGTCGGAACATTTAATTGGTCTGGCAGGTGCAGGAGCGTCTAGCGGTATGGCAATGGCGCATTGGGAAATACAAGGATGGATGATCTTGATACTTGGTTGGGTATTTGTTCCTTTTTATACTAGAAGTATGGTATATACTATGCCAGAGTTCTTAGAGAGAAGGTATAATACACAATCGCGTACTATACTTTCTATGATTTCTTTAATAAGTTATGTATTAACTAAAGTAGCTGTTACTGTTTATGCTGGAGGATTAGTTTTTCAGCAAGTTTTTGGTATTGAAACGTTATGGGGAATTGACTTTTTCTGGATTGCAGCGATTGGGCTAGTTTTAATTACTGCATTGTATACCATTTTTGGTGGGATGAAGTCTGTATTATATACTTCTATTTTACAAACTCCAATTTTGCTTTTAGGTTCTTTAATTATTGTAGTTCTTGGTTTAAAAGAATTAGGAGGATGGGATCGAATGATGGAAATTACAAGTTCTGTAAAAGTAAATGATTACGGAGATTCTATGGCAAACCTTATAAGGAGTAATAAAGATCCTGATTTTCCTTGGTTAGGAGCGTTAATTGGTTCTTCAATTATTGGTTTTTGGTATTGGTGTACCGATCAATATATTGTACAACGCGTACTTTCTGGAAAAAATTTAAAAGAGTCTAGACGAGGTACTATTTTTGGAGCTTACTTAAAACTACTTCCTGTATTTTTATTCTTAATTCCTGGGATGATTGCTTTCTCTATCCATTACCAAAGTATATCGGGTGGAGGTGAAGGCTTTTTACCATTTTTAGATAATGGGGTTCCAAATGCAGATGCCGCTTTTCCTACATTGGTGGCCAAATTACTACCTGCAGGTGTAAAAGGTTTAGTGGTTTGTGGAATTTTAGCTGCTTTAATGAGCTCTTTGGCCTCATTATTTAATTCTTCAGCAATGTTATTTACTATAGATTTTTATAAAAGAATAAAGCCTGAAACTTCTGAAAAAAAATTGGTTAGAATTGGGCAAATGGCTACTTTAGTAATTGTAATTTTAGGTATTTTATGGATTCCTATAATGCGTAGCGTTGGAGATGTTCTGTATACGTATTTACAAGACGTGCAATCGGTTCTGGCACCGGGTATTGCTTCAGCATTTTTATTGGGTATTACTTGGAAGCGTACCACTGCAAAAGGTGGAATGTGGGGACTTTTATCAGGACTAATTATAGGAATAACAAGATTAGGTGCAAAAGTATATTACAGTAATGTAACAGACGCAGCTGATAATTTATTTAAATATTTATTTTACGATCTAAACTGGTTATTCTTCTGCGGATGGATGTTTTTATTCTGTATTTTAGTGGTTGTTGTGGTAAGTTTATTAACTGAAGCACCAGATCCAGCTAAAATACGTGGATTAGTATTTGGAACTTCTACTAAAGAAGAAAATGATGAAGATCGAAAAAGTTGGACAAAATGGGATGTTATTCATTCTGTAATAATATTAGGGATTACCGGTGCTTTCTATTGGTATTTCTGGTAACAATTTAGTATTTGATTATGGAGAGGGGTCAATAAGCAATTATTGGCCTTTTCCTTTTATATTAACTATAAAAATGAAAAAAAATCTTATTTTTAATAAAACTACCCAAATAAATCATGAAGAAGAAATATGCTATTAAAGATATAGCAGCAGCATTAAATGTATCGGTAACTACTGTATCCTTTGTTTTAAACGGAAAGGCAAAAGAAAAACGAATATCTGATGAGGTTGCAAAAAAGGTTAAAAATTTTGCAGATTCAGTAAATTACAGGCCTAATTTATTGGCCCAAAGCTTGAGAACTGGCAAGAGCCGAATAATAGTAGTGATGCTAGAAGATATTTCCAATCCTTTCTTTGCAAAACTAGCACGTATCTTAGAAGATTTAGCATTTCAAAAGAATTATAAGGTCTTTTTTTGTAGCAATGAAAATAAAGATGAACGTGCAATAGATTTAATTAAAACTTTTAGAGAGCGTCGCGTAGATGGATATATGATAGTACCTTCTCCAGGCATTGAAAATGATATTAAATCTTTTCTTGAAGAAGAAATTCCGATTATTTTATTCGATCGAGATTTTCCCGATTTAAAAATCAATTATGTAGGAATAGATAACGAAGATTCTGTATACCGAGCTACACAACATCTTTACGAAAAAAATTATAAGCAAATTGCTTTTATTACAATAAATTCGCCACAAAGCCAGATGAAAAATAGGTTTTTAGGCTATAAAAAAGCAGTAATCAATAATGAAAAAAAATTACTTACTTTAGAGATTCCTTATCCAGATACTATACAAGAAGAATCTAATAATTATATAGCAAAGTTTCTAAGCGATAATCCCCAAATTGATGCTATAATTTTTGCCACAAATTATTTAAGTATTGCTGGATTAAAAGTGATTAAAGAAATGGAAAGCAATGGATGTAAGAAACAGTTAGGCATAATTACATTCGATGATGATGAATTATTTCAGATATATACACCAACTATTTCTGTAATTCATCAACCTTTACAAGAAATGGCTGAAGCAATGATGAATTTAATGTTTGATGTTTTAGATAGTGAGAAAGGAAAACATTCTATTAAAAGAAGAATATTAAAAACTAAATTTATAGAGCGGGAATCTACCGCTTTTAAAAAATAGCGGTAGATTTTTATAATATTGATTTTTTATTCTAGAATTATAGTTTTGTTTTTATAGTATTTAGCGGAATATTTTAAATCAACTATTTTCTCCTTATTTGGTTGAAGTTTAAAATTCCATTTTACTTCACCAGTTTCTTTTGTTAAAATTCCTCCCGAAATTTCTTCAATTTCTACTTCAATATCTTCTAAAGTAGAAACCGGAACTTGATCTAAAACAATAATATTAATAGGCAGTTTTTTAGTATTCTTAATAGTAGTTTGCCATTCTTTTGTCTCTATTTTTTTAGAACCTATAAATTGTTTTTCAGTAAAATCGGTAACTTTTTTTCGATTTACTGCTATTTTTTTATCAATTCCCATTGAAATTTTTAGTGTATCAGTAGCAGCACGAAGATTTAGTAACGTTTTTCCGATATAAGTATTTTCAAAAAATACGGTAGCCTCACCTTCCAATAAATTATATTCTTCCCAATTTTCAATATTAGCTATTAAAAAAGCATCTTGTTTTATTTTTGGAATGGTATAATATTGATAAAATGTGGGTATATTATAGGTTGTCATGGCTACACTGTAATTTTTATTGTCAGAATTTATAGTGTATGGCATATCAATTTCAAAAGAAATATTAGTTTGGTTTTGTTTTTGCCTGCTGGGGATAGGTATACTAGTATTTTGAGTATTTACACCAATACCATTTACTTTATCGGCTAATTTTTTAGGGCTATTTTTTCGTTTTGTTCTGCCGTATCCTACTACCACCACTTCATCTAAAGAATTGGTATCTGGATTCATTACTACACGTAAATTATTACTGCTTGCCGTTACTTTTTTCATTTTAAAACCTACAAAGCTAAACGAAAGCGTGCTGTTAGCGTTTGGCACTGTAATTGAAAAATGTCCATCAAAATCGGTACTCGTACCTATAGTAGTACCATCAACAATTACATTTACCCCTGGTAAGGGTAAACCTTCTTCGTCTAGAACAGTTCCGGTAATATTATTGTCGGATAAAAGGTATGATGGTGGCAAACTATTATAATTTAAATAGTAGGTTTTAAGCTCGGGAGCAACTCCTGAAACAGACGGATTTCCTGAAGAAAAACTGAGTTTAACACTCTTCCAATCTACTTTTGTATTTTGTTTTACATTTGCTTTATATACTAAATTAACTGGTTCGTTTACGTTTTTAGCACGTATGTCGTAAGAAGGAAACCAACTAGCATTTGCCACTAAATAATTAATATAAAAAGAAACTGTAGTTGCTTGTTTTGCATCAATTTTCACCAAAATTTCTCCCGAAGGATAATCTTTAGTTTTTGTAATTGTATTTATCTGATTTTGCAAATCAGATTTAATTTTAAAAAAATCCTTTAAATTTTTAGTACGTTCAATCTCTTTTAATTTTAGGCGAGTAAGCTTATTTCCATAAAATTCAGAAGCCTGTTGTAAATTGCTTACATTAATTTGCTTATTTTTTCCGCTTACATCTCTGTTTTCGTTTAAAAATTTAATTTCTTCTTTTATAATGGATATATAAGTGTTTTCTAATTCAATTTTATCGTTAATTGATTCTAAACGATTTTCAATCTTAGAATATGCTTCAGAATTTTCCTTTTCGTTTAAATAATTTTGCTGATGATTCACAGTAAGTACCATAATTTCGCCATCGGCTTTAACCTGAATACTTTTAGGATCTATAAAAGGGGAGAGATTTGTAAATTTTAAAATTGAAATTCCTTTATTTAAACTAACTTTTTTATTCCGGAAAATTTGAGCACCTTTTAAGAAAACCGTTGCTCCTTCAACTTCAGTTTGTATGGATTTTTCAGGAATATTTTGGCTAAATAGGGTAGAAGTAATGAGTGTAATTAATAGAAAGAAGTATTTTTTCATAGAAAATCAGTATATGTCGATGCTATTTCTAAGATACCAATTTTTTAGTTTTAACCGTTGTGTTTTTTGAGTAAATAACAGTTAAATTTAATTTGAAGAAGGAATAAAAAGAGAGGAATTTACTGAATAGTAATTGGTGAAGTATTAAATGTTTTTCTACAGAAAAATTGATGAGAAAAAACTTCGGGAGCGTACACTCCCGAAGAAAAAAATAAAAAATCACTCGATATCATAGCTTTCTACGATACGATCGTTTATAGGTTGCTCAGTTCGGTAATTATTAATAGGCATTAAGTCTTGTAATAATTTTACTTGATCTAAAGCAACGGTAATAGGCTGTTTAAAAACAAACCAAGTAACATTTTCAGTACAAGGAGGTGTAGTTAAGGAACCTTTATAAGTGTAGTACGATTTATCTGCTGGGAAATTAAGATTAAGGTCAAAATTTTTATCGATAGCTTTTGTTTCACCCTTTTTTATAGGTAAAAATTGTTCTAAAAATGTAAAAGGTTCACTGTTTTTTCCTTCTTCTACCAAAATAGAAAGTACTACAATCTCTTGATTACTTCCAGTGTGTACTAAATGGATTTCTAATGGATAGCGAACACCATTTACAGTATGTTCAGAAGCTTCATGAAAATGAATTTGCTTTAAATCGTATTGCTGCCCATCAACTTTGATATAATCACCTTTCTCAAAATTATATTGTATAGAATGGCCATTATTGGTTACCTCATGTATTTTTACTTCATCGGAATAATGAATATCTAATGCGCTTAAAGATGCATTCTTTTTTACATTTACCTCTATAATATTTATAGGAGATTGCCTATCGCCGCTACAATCTGAATCTTTCTCGATTTCCGACCAATGCTCAGGACCGGTTTCACCCTGATATGTCCAGTGGTGTTCCGGATTTTTTTCTGTTGAAGTTTTTGTTGCTACTGAATCCTCATTGTTGTTTTTGCACGAAAATAAAATAAGTGCAATCATTACTAAAATGCTTGTTTTCATTAGTAAATAAAATTAGTTTAGTTGGTTTTAAGTTACTGAAATACAGTACTTAATATTTAAATGAACAAATGGGGATTCTTTTACTAATTTACTAAATCTTACTACTAATTTAACATTTTACTAACATATTTTTGTTTAAGTGTAATTTTTTATTTGATTCTAAATAGAGATACTTGTAATAAAAAAAGGCTTTTTGTTTAGTATTGAGGTATTATCTATACTTTGAAAGTATAAATGGTAATATTTTACGGAATACACTAAAAAACCCTCAAATTTAAAAACTTAAATTTGAGGGTTTAATTATAAGATTTCATTCTATTTAATTAGCTATTCCAAGAGCCCATTTTTCCATTTTGAAAATCTTGATAAGCTTGATCTATTTCTTCCATACTATTCATTACAAAAGGTCCACGTGCAACCACAGGTTCATTAAAAGGAGTAGCATAGCCAAATAGCAGAATACTCTCCTCTTCTGAGGATATTGCTAGTTTAGTATCATCGTTAGTAAATTCAACTAAATGCCTTTCAGTAACATTTTTTCCATTAACGTTTAGCTTTCCTTTTACTACATAGAAAAATATATTTTGAATAGTAGGAATTTCTAAATTCAATTTTGAATTTGAGTTGAAAAAAAGCGTAGTCAAGGTTATATCAGTTAAGGTTTCAAAAGCACCTTTTGTATCTAAAAATTCACCAGAAATTACTTGTGCAGTTACTGATTCGTCTGAATTTTTTACAACTGGAATCTCTTCTTTTTGAAGTCCTTTATATTTAGGAGAATTCATTTTGTATTTGGCCGGAAGGTTAACCCAAAGCTGAAGAATTTCTAAGTCACCACCTTCTTTTTTAAATTTTTCAGAAGAAACCTCAGCATGTATTAGTCCGCTACCAGCTGTCATCCACTGTACACCACCACTTTCGATAACACTATTATGTCCATCAGAATCTTTATGTGCAATATCACCATCTAAAATAAAAGTAACTGTTTCCATACCTCGGTGTGGATGAGGGCCAAACGGTAAACCATTACTATTTTCTGGATATACTTGTGGACCGTGATGATTCAAAAAAATAAAAGGATCTATCATTTGTAAACTTGCCGTTGGAATAGGAGAGTAGGTTACTAAATCTCCAATAGGACGCCAATCTGCCTGATGTATCTTTTTTATACTTCGCATAGTTTTTATATCGAAATTAATAAAAGAAGTACTAAAAATCGATTATTTTGAAGGTCAACTAACTAACATATAAGTTACTAGTTTATTTTTTAATTGAAATTCAATAATTTCGATATTTTTTTGATAGCTGCTATCAATAAGTAGAGCTCCCTAAAATTTATGAAGAAGCCTTATTACGAACGTAAATTAATTTGAATTTGTTACTGTTATTATTCTCTCTAGATTCTATTTCAAATTGTTCAATAGAGTTAATCATTGGTGTTAATTTTTGGAAGCCATAATTTCGAGAGTCAAAATTAGGTTGTTTTTTTTGTATTAAACTTCCTATATCTCCCATAAATGCCCAACCATCTTCATCGGCAACATCATAAATACTATTAGCGATAAGGCGTATTACGCGTGGAGTTATTCGATCTACATTACTCTTCTTCTGAGCTTTCTCTTGGTTATTTTCTGTTTGGTCTTCTTTTTTATTCTTTAGAATTTCAAGATATATAAAACGATCGCAAGCTACAATAAAAGGATCTGGAGTTTTCTTCTCTCCAATACCAATTACATTTTTTCCGGCTTCTCTTAATCGTGTTGCTAATCGTGTAAAATCGCTATCACTAGAAACTAGGCAAAAACCATCTACTTTATTAGAGTATAAAATATCCATAGCATCGATAATCATCGCAGAATCAGTTGCGTTTTTACCTTGCGTATATCCGTACTGTTGAATAGGGGTAATGGCATTTTCTAACAAAACGGATTTCCATTTTGCTAAGTGTGGATTGGTCCAGTCGCCATAAATTCGTTTGATAGTAGGATTTCCGAATTTCGCTAATTCTTCCATCATTTCTTTTACATAGGCAGATGGAATATTATCTCCATCAATTAAGACTGCCAAGTTATTTTCCATGTATTTTTATTTGTAAATAAATTTAAGGTTTTTTAAGAAAAGTAATATTATAGATTAGTTTTTTTAGGTTAAAAAGAAGAAATAAAATACTGATTTATACTAAAGTTTATTTATCGGGTTCCATATGGATTAGCACATCGGCTATTTCCGGAAATTCTTTTTGAAGATGTCGTTTTGCTTTATGAGCAATATCATGTCCCGATTTTACAGTAATATTACCATCAACAAAAATATGAAGATCCACAAAAAAGGTCATTCCTGTTTTTCTAACAAAACATTTTTCCGTGTCTTTTACGCCATCAACCTCTAAAGTTTTAATTCTAATATCAGTTATTAAATCATCATACATATGCTCATCCATTATTTCTCCTAATGCCGGACGTAATATAAAATAAGCATTTACTAATATAATTCCAGAAGCAATTAAAGCGGCCCAATCATCTGCACTTTCATAACCTTTCCCCATGGTTAATGCTATACTAATTCCTATAAATGCTGTAAGCGAGGTAATGGCATCACTTCTATGGTGCCATGCATCCGCCTTAAGTGAAGAGCTATTTGTTTCATCACCTTTTTTGGAAACGAATCTGTAAAATATTTCTTTTACAATTACAATAACCGCTAGCACAATTAAAGTATAAGGTTTTGGAGATTTATGAGGTGTTAAAATATGTTCAACACTTTCATAAACAATTATAGTTGCTGAAACAATTAAAAAACCAACAATAGCAAATGTTATTAAAGGTTCTACACGTCCATGCCCGTAAGGATGATTTTTATCAGGTGGTTTAGCTGCAAAACGCAAGCCTAATAATACTAATATTGAAGAAAAAACATCTGCAGTAGATTCTATTGCATCCGCTATTAAAGCATAAGAATTACCGAAAATACCTGCAAGAAATTTAACCATAGCTAACGCGGCATTTCCTAAAATACTTAAAAAAGATGTTTTAACAGCCTTTTCTACCTGCGCATCCATTATTTATAAATTAAGAATACAAATTTACAACCAAATACTAAGCATGCTAATAAAACACCAATAATTTACCACCAAACAATAAAAAAACGTTCGAAGCTGTTTTCCAGCTTCATCCACACTAGGGGAGACCTTTTTTGCCTTATGAATTCTTGAATTTCCGGTAAAATAGTGGAATAATTGAGCCAATTTTTATTTTTAGAAGGATCAACCGGCCAAAATTGTTTTGTTGGACTGTAAAATGTTGCGTTTCCATATTCAGACTCTTTAAATGCTTTAAAAGAAATCCAAAATCCAACAATACACTCTTTATTTATATCTAATAGCTGATAGTTTTTTGAAGAAGGATTTTTAGGTAAAAATAAATTTGCTTTATAACATACTTTTTGTTTAAAATCTGTCGATTTACAATTTAAATCTGCTAATCGATGTGCAGTTTCTTTTGTATGTAGTAACGGAAGCTGTTTTTTAGTAAGTCTATCTATTTTTTGTAGTAACGTATCTTTTCGATTAGGACCTATCCATTGATTATAGTCTCCTGTTAAATTTGGGTCGTATACATAAAATTTATACACTAATTCTACATGTAATTTCTGTTTTGATTGTAAATGCTGAATAAGAAAATCGAGTTCTCCTAAAGTATGCTTATCTTCAATTATCTGAATATTTGCTGCAATTACTTTATAGTTAGTTAATCTTATAGAATAATCGAAAAAGCGTTCTACTCGTTTACCTAATACAAAAATACTACGGACATCGTCTAGTATCTTATTGTTTTCATTTATTGTAATAGGAATTTGATCTAATTGGAATTGTGACAGACCAAATAAATTATTAGCTTCTTTCCAAAGTGAAGGAGTATTTAAAAATCCCTTTATTTCGTCTTTTAAATCGATTTATAGTATTAAAAAGTAAATAGCTCTACGATATAAATAATTATTGCAATCATTTTTTATTTTTTGATTGATGAATGACCCATTTTATGCAAAGATCCATAGGCGTACAATAATTATAACCCTTAGGAGCATAAAAAATTAATAATATATAAGTAGGGTCATTACAAATATGAGGATGCTTTTTAATGAAATCAAAAAGTTTATGTTAAATTATTAACATGAATTGATAAGTTATTGAATACTAAATTTATAAAATATTATTTTGAAAATCAGAGTGTTATTTTTTTATACCGCTTGTATTGTTTCCTCAAGTTAGAATGAATACTGAAACAGAAAGTAAATATAGCGATACTTAAAAATCTAGACTCTTCAACCTACACTTTTTTAAGTGAAGATGATTTCAGAGTATTAAATTTAGATGCAGCACAAAAAATATATTTTCCGAAATTAATTCTATTCAGAAATTAGATAAGGGAGATAAAATATTCTGATCAACGGTAAAGGATAATTTTGCTTTTATTAGCTATGGTAAAACTGAATTTCATTATATAAAATTTGTAATTATTAATAGTATATAATTCCTAAAATTAATAAAACTCTGCTATTTTTGACAAAATTGAAAAATGCAACGAGTTCGTTTTTATTACGTAATTAAAGTTCAGTATTTAGGATATCGGTTACATGGTTGGCAAAAACAGCCTAATGTTAAAACTGTAGAGGGCCTAATAACTAAAACGCTTCGTTATGTAATGCCTAGCAATAGTAAATATAAAATTTTAGGAAGTAGTAGAACCGATGCGATGGTTTCTTCAAATGGTTCGGCATTCGAGCTTTTTGTAGATAATGAGCCTTTAGAAAATTTAGAAGCCTTTTTATTACTTTTTAATCAAAACCTTCCACAAGACATACGTGTAACCGACATTGACGAAGTAGATAATAAATTTAATATTATAAAGCATTCTAAAATAAAGGAATATGCTTATTTATTCTCTTTCGGTACTAAAAATCATCCATTTTGTGCACCGTTTATGGCAAATTTTCAATTCGATTTAGATATTGAGCTTATGAAAAAAGGTGCTCAACTTTTTAACGGTATGCATAATTTTAAAAATTACTGTGTTCGCGTTTCTGAAAAAAGTACATTTGAACGTGAAATTTTAAAGGCTGAAATTGGAGATAATAAACTATATACTGCTAATTTTTTTCCTAAGCATTCGTATGTATTTCATATACATGGTAAAGGATTTTTACGCTATCAAGTTCGATTGATGATGGGAGCTTTGATTCAATTGGGTAGGGGAGAATTTAATTTAGAACAAATCGAAGAAAGCCTTAAAGAAGGAAGTAATCTACAGATGGATTATATTGCACCTGCTTCCGGACTTATATTACAGAATATGCACTTTGAATAATTTATAAGTAAACACTAAAAGTTATATACAGTTATTCATTTTCTATAATTTTAAGGGCTATTTTAATATTTTGATAGGGAATAGCTTCTTCAAAATGTTCAAAATATGTTTTTAATTTATCCGGATTATCTAGCTCTTTTCGAGCTTTTCGAACTGCTTTTAAGTCTGATTTACTTATAAATTTTTGTAGATCTATCGACTTGCCTTCATCATATAATTTAAATAGGTGAGACATAATAGTAATCTCAGAAAGTTCGCGTTCCTTGGCAATTTCAGCAGGTGTTTTACCTTGCTTATATAAATCTCCGGTAACTTTATAAGTCTTCCCTTTTGTTTGTTTTTTTTTGGTACGTTTCTGTTTAGAATAGGCTATGATTTCTTTAATGAATTGGAAGCCATATTCTTGCATTTTTTTACGACCAACTCCATTTATAAGCATAAAATCGTCGTCCGTCATTGGCCGTGAACGTTCCATTTCTTTTAAACTGGCATCATTAAAAATCTGATAAGCCGGGATTTCTTCTTCTCGAGCAATTTTTAAACGTAATTGGCGAAGCTTCTCGAATAACGAATTTTCAGAAACAGTTTTACCGGTATTTGAAATTGAAACCGATTGTTTTTTATCTGGAATCTTAGCAAGTTTTACCTGTTTTTTTTCGAATAATACTTGCTTAGCATGTTTTGTTAGTTTGATACTGTTACTTTCATGAAATGCAATTTCTGCATAGCCTAAATTTATTAGCTGTAAGATGTATTGTTGCCAGTTATTCCAAGAAATATCTTTACCAATGCCGTATGTTTTTAGCGTATTGTAATTTTTAGAAAGTGTTTGTTCGTTTTGACTACCGCGCAAAACATCGATTACAGTGGTTAACGGTTCTTTTCCTTTTAATCTATAAATACAAGAAAGTGCTTTTTGAGCCGGAATAGTAGCATCGAAGAATTGAGGCGGATTTTTGCAAATATCACAGTTGCCACAGTCTTCTAATTTTATTTCCCCAAAATAACTAAGCAATATTTTACGTCGGCAGGTAAGTGCTTCAGCGTACTGCTTCATCCGGTCTAATTTAGCTAATTGAATATCTTTATTAGCTGCATTCTCAGCAAAACGTTGTAACTGGACAACATCTGCATAACTATGAAATAATAATGTAGCTGAAGGTAAACCATCTCTACCAGCACGACCAATTTCTTGATAGTAGCCTTCTAAATTTTTAGGCATATTATAATGAATAACCCAACGAATATTTGATTTATCGATTCCCATTCCAAAAGCAACCGTAGCACAAATTATTTGGATATCATCATTTATAAACTGATCCTGAATCCGTTCACGCTTTTCGTGTTTTAAACCAGCATGATACGCTTTAGCATCTAATCCATTCTGTTGAAGTTTTTCAGCTAACTCTTCTGTGTTTTTTCTGCTCAAACAATATACAATCCCACTTTCATTAGGTTTGCTCCTAATAAATTTGAGAATTTGTTCGAATCTTTTTGTTCCTTGTCGTACTTCTAAACTTAAATTTTTTCGATCGAAAGAAGCAACATGCTTTTCGGCGTGTGGAATATTAAGTTGCTCGCATATATCATGTCGGGTAGCCTTATCTGCAGTTGCAGTTAGAGCAATAATTGGTGTTTGTGAAAATCGTTTTTTAAGGTAGCCTAATTGTGTATAAGCGGGTCTAAAATCGTGACCCCAACTTGAAATACAGTGCGCTTCATCAATTGCAATTAAGCTTATTGTTTCTTGAGTAATAAACCGATCTAGAAACTGTAAACTTTCCGGAGCAATGTATAATAATTTTAATTCGTTTTTATCAATTTTCTGAAAAATAGCTTCTTGATCTGCTGTATCTTGGCTGCTATTTAAAAAATCTGCAGCTACACCATTCGCTTTTAATCCATCTACCTGATCTTTCATTAACGCAATAAGCGGAGAAATTACTACTGTTAGTTTAGGAAGTAATAATGCCGGTAATTGGTAACATATAGATTTACCACCACCTGTTGGCATAATTACCAAATTATCTTTTTTCTGAAAAATAGAATTAATTATTTTCTCTTGTAATGGCCTAAAACTATCGTAACCAAAATATTCTTTTAGTGTATTAAGAAGTTGCTGTTTCTCCATACTGCAAAGGTAGTAAAGAATTATTGCTGAAAAATAGCCAATTTTAAAAAGCTATACATTTTGATTAATATTGTTACTTTTAAATAAAAATAGTATGCCAAAATTGCGAACAAAACGGCTTTCATTACGACGGCCAAAATCGAAAAGAGCACTTAACCAAATTCCTGGAACTCTTACTTATGTAGGGCATAAAGAATCTTCAGAAACCATATTAGAGGTAATCGATTATAATACAAATTATTTTGAAAGATATAAATCTAAAAACCCCCAAGATGCCTTAAAATTTGAGAATGAAGCAAATGTAACTTGGATTAATATTGATGGACTTAACAACACCGAGGAAATTGAAAATCTAGGGAAGCGTTTTAATTTACATCCCTTAATACTTGAAGATATAGTTAACACCGATCAGCGACCTAAAATAGATGAATATCAAGATTATTTATTTGTAGTAGCAAAAATGCTATATCAAAATGATGACGGCCAATTATTAATAGAGCATATTAGTTTAGTGTTAGGGAAAGATTATGTATTAAGTTTTCAAGAAGCCGGTGGTGATGTATTTGATGGAGTTCGTGAACGAATTGAGCATAAAAAAGGACGAATACGAAACCGAAATGCAGATTATTTACTCTTTGCCTTATTAGATGCCATTATCGATAATTATTTTTTAGTGGTAGATGATATCAGTGATAAAATTGAAGGGTTTGAAGACCAGTTGTTTGAAAATAGACAAGATGATGATCTTATCCATGAAATTCAGGAATTAAAACGAGCTATTTTACGTATTCGTCGTGCTGTCTTTCCTATTCGTGAAGTGGTTGGTCGTTTAGAAAAATTAAATCATGCAATAATCGAAGAAAATACCGGTAATTATTTAAGAGATTTAGTAGATCATATTGTACAGATTTCTGAAAACATCGATATCTATCGAGAGATGATATGGAGTTTAATGGATATGTATATGACGACCATTAGCAATAAGATGAATGAAGTGATGAAAGTGCTTACTATAATTGCTACCATTTTTATACCACTAACATTTATAGCGGGAATTTATGGAATGAATTTCGAATATATGCCTGAATTGCGATGGAAATACAGTTACTTTGTGCTCTTAGGGATCATGGTAATTATTTTTATTTTGATGCTGTATTATTTTAAACGAAAAAAGTGGTTATAAACCATTTAAAATGAATTAAAAAGAATGAGAAAAATGAGTAAATTTAACTGGTTATGGGTACTTGCATTTATTTGTCTATCTGTATCAGGTTGTAAAAACAACACAAAAAACGAAGAAAAAGAAAAAGTAGCAGAAAAAATCACTACAGATTCTTCGGATTTAAATACTGCCTTTATTGGCACATATACTAAAAAAGAAGGACATGTAGATGGTAAGGCTGATGGCATTGTAACGATTCAGCAAAATCCTAAAACAGGCGAAATTACTATGGGGACTACAGTTGCTGAAGTAACAAACCCTTCGTTTGTAAAACTTTCAGAAGATAATAAGTATTTATATGCTGTTAGTGAATTAGGAGAAAACGAAGCAAAATCTGGTTTTGTATATAGCTATAAAGTAATCAATAAAGATAGTATCATCGAACTTAATAAAGTTTCGACTGAAGGTTTTGCACCTTGTCATATTGATATTGATAAATCAGGAAACTATGTATTTGTTTCTAACTATGTGGGTGGTGTTGTAATGATGTATAAAATTCAGAAAGATGGTAGTTTAAAAGAACAGCAAAAAATTGCAACTTCAAACCCTAAAAAATCTCATACACATTCATTATCTATTTCAGGAGATAATAAACACGCATATATTTGTGATTTAGGGCTTGATAAAATCTGGATTTACGATTTAGATTTTGAAAAAGGAAAATTAACTCAAAATAAACAAAAATCGGTTAGTCTAGAAGACGGAGCAGGGCCAAGGCATTTTACGTTTTCTAAAGAAGGAAAGTTTGCTTATAGCATGAATGAACTTAATAGTACTATTAGCACATTCAAAGTAGAAGATAACGGTGGACTTACTCTTATCAATTCAGTTTCTTCAATTCCACAAGATTTTAAAGGAGAAAATAGTGGAGCGGATATTCATATTGGTCAATCCGGAGAATATTTATATGGATCTAACCGAGGACACAATAGCATTGTTATTTTTAAACGTGATCAAGAAAGCGGGAAGTTAACTTTAGTAGGTTTTGAAAGTACAAATGGAAAAACTCCTCGTAATTTTACCATTACTAGAAATGGTAAGTTTTTATATGCAGCAAATCAGGATTCTAGCACTATGCAAGCCTATAAAATAGATCAACAAACTGGAAAGTTAGAAAAAATTGGATCTAAATTAGATGTTCCAACTCCCGTATCTATAGAGTTTATGAATTAGTAAATAGATAAAATACTATAAAATAAAGCCGGTATTAATACCGGCTTTATTTATTTTTAAACAAAATTTTGAAGATAAATAATGTTTGATTAATTATTGATTTGAGAATGAAAATGGAAAAAGCTTCTTCTGAAGAATAGCCACCTTACAAAAAATACGCGATATTAAAACGGTTTAGTAGTTTTTCTACTAACAATTTGGTATACTTATTAGTAGAATCAATTATTTTGAATATTAAAATCAGGAATTTTTGTAATATTTTTTCTAATTAATCTTCCATTTACATAAGCTTCTAGCGGATAGAATTTTAAGTTATTGTTTTTTCCAATTCCTATCGTCCCAAAACCTATTGAAACAATTTCAGAGTTGACTGTAACCGAAAAATCTAAATCACTTAATTCCCAATTTTTGGTCTCGGTATTATAATGGTATAAGTTTAGTTTATTATTAGCTATAATACCTATTGATGCAATTCCTAATGGATCTAGCATGAGCGGGACTAAGTACCCATCAGTAGAAATTTTAAAATTCGTAATATTTTTATTTAAGATCCACTCATTGTCTCTTACGCTATAAAATTTTATTTCTTTATTATTCCGGACACCTATTGTGCCAAGCCCGACAGATGTAATTTGGCTTTTAGCTGGAATAGTAAAATTTGGATAGGTATCTTTTCCCCAATTTCCATCATCAGATGGGGAGTAGAATGTAATTTTATCATGATTAATAACGCCTATTTTTCCTAACCCAACAAAAATAAGGCCTTTGTTTTTAGGTATTTTAAAATCAGGTAAAGTAATAGGTTTCCAATTGTTTTTTTCAATTTCATAAAACTTTATGGTATTGCTTTCTACAATGCCTAACGTTCCCCATCTTAATCCAACATACTTATTTGTTTTAGGTACTATATTTAAAGATTTACAACTCGTTATAAGTATTAATAAACTTACAAATACTAATTGTAGAATACTTTTCATTAGTTAATATTTTCTCTTTAATAGTAAACGCATAGATAAAAAAATAATTGAGTAATTATGGAGACTCTCTTTATAAATTCAGAA
>NZ_JBLXIB010000017.1:0-38649 GCF_048269745.1 Zunongwangia sp.
ACTTATTTAATTGAAATTATAGTTGTTGTATAAAATATTTTAATTTAAAAGAAAAATATTCAGATTTTAGAATTTTGAACTGTTTGTTATAAGTAACAATATCTTAAAAATTAGTATTATAAAAATACAATCATTAGTTGTTTAAATACTATTTTGAGGTTCTTTATTAAAGAAAAAAATATTGGAGATTTCATAAAAAAAC
Source organism: Zunongwangia sp. (assembly GCF_048269745.1). Taxonomy (NCBI): domain Bacteria; kingdom Pseudomonadati; phylum Bacteroidota; class Flavobacteriia; order Flavobacteriales; family Flavobacteriaceae; genus Zunongwangia; species Zunongwangia sp. Next base: position 203 of record NZ_JBLXIB010000017.1, read on the forward strand.
ATCCTTATTTCCTATAAAATGTATTCAAGCTTACTGTTTCAATTTTTATGCTTAATTTAAACTATTCACAACAAATAAACTTTTATGAAATTTAAGAAAATTACCGTATTGGCGCTCCTAATAATAGCCAATGTAAGTTTTGCCCAAACTATCAACCAAGATTTAATTCAAAAAGCAAAAAAAATACATAAAAAAGTAATCACAATAGATACTCATAACGATTTTAATGTAGCTAATTTTACTGCTGATACCAATTACACTCAAAATTTAGACACTCAAGTAAATCTCCCTAAAATGGAAGAAGGAGGTATTGATGTATCTTGGCTTATAGTCTATACTGGCCAAGGTAATTTAGATGAACAAGGTTACAAAAAGGCATATGCAAATACAATTGCTAAATTTGATGCCATACACCGCTTAACAGAAGAAATAGCTCCTGATAAAATAGGTCTTGCTACTAACTCTAACCAAGTTAGGGCTCTAGTAAAAGAAGGAAAAAAAGTGGCTATGATTGGTATTGAAAATGGATACCCAATTGGAACCGATATCAATAATGTAGAAAAATTTTACAATCTGGGCGCTCGATATATGTCCTTAGCTCATAATGGGCATAGTCAATTAAGCGATTCGAATACGGGAGAAAAGAATAATGAGTGGCTACATAACGGTTTAAGTGATATAGGGAAAGCTGTAATTGAAGAGATGAACCGTTTGGGGATGATGATCGATGTTTCGCATCCTTCAAAAGAAGCAATTAAACAAATGTTCGAGTTATCTAAAGCTCCTCTTATAGCTTCACACTCTTCTGCTAGAACTTTGTGTGATAATAGTCGAAATCTAGATGATGAATTGTTAGCACTTTTTAAAGAGCATGGAGGTGTGGTACAAACAGTAGCATTTAGTTCCTACCTAAATACTGAAAAACACAATGCTTATGCTGAAGCTAAAAATAACATTTATAAAAAGAAAGCTGCTGAACTTAATTTCGAAATTCTTCCTTGGGAAGAAGTAAGCAAAATGCCAGAGGACGCTAAAAACAGCTATTACGATACTTATAAATCGATTGTAAAAGCTAATAAAGATGAAGTCGAGGTATTAAAAGATGAAATTAGCCCTGTCGACGTTTCAGATTTTGTAGATCATATCGATTATTTAGTAGCAAAAATTGGTATTGATCATGTAGGTATAAGTTCAGATTTTGATGGCGGTGGAGGAATCGATGGTTGGGAAGATGCTTCAGAATCTTTTAATGTAACCTTAGAATTAGTAAAAAGGGGTTATACTGAAGAACAAATAGCTAAACTTTGGGGAGAAAACTTATTAAGAGTTTTAGATGAAGTGCAAGCTGTTGCTAAACAAATTCAGAATACCTAATTTTAGTATAAACTTGAAAAATAAATCGTCATTTAATTTATTTAGATGACGATTTTTTATTTTTACGTTTCTTTTTATCCCACCATACATAGGCGCCAAATATCAGTAAACTAAATATAGAGCCCCATAACAAACCGGTTTTTAATTGATCGGTATCTCTTCCTAAAATAGCTATAAAAATAGTTAGTGGAGCAATACCTACTAACGTTGCACCTATAAACTTCCAATAATTCATTTTTAAAATTCCACCTACAAAACTGATGGCATCGTTAGATAAAAATGGGTTTATTCGAGTTACTATAATAGCCCAAAATCCATAATCATCAATAAAATCGGCAATTTTTTTTTCGTTGTTCTCTCCTATTAATTTTTTTACAATTACCGGTCCAAAATATCGCCCAATAAAATATCCGATAGAACTAGCTGAAAAAACTGCTCCAAAGACTATTAAACTTCCCCAAATTGGTCCGTAAGCTATAATAGAGACAACCATTAATGCTAAAGATGGAATGACTATTAAAAACATTTGAGCAATCATTGCTAAAATTAAAACAACAGGTCCCAACCAACCAAAACCATCTACCCATTCTTTAATTTTTTGTTCATCTCCACTCGTTAAAACGTTCCAAGAATTATTTAAAAATTCTTGAACAGAAGGAATAAAAAAATAAGCGGCTATTATTAATAGAATAAGCACTACTGAAACATACAGTGGTGCTTTACTTTTGCTTACAGAGGTTGTTTCTATATCCTTCTCCATCAATTTTTAAGCTTTACTTTTAAAATATTAGCGGGATCGCTATGGCCTTCATTAGATATAAAAAGATTGCCTTTACTATCGAAAGAAATTCCTTCTGGTTGGTAGAATTTTTCTCGATTTAATAGATAAAGTTTTTTCGTTTCTCCCTCTGGGGATAATATTAATAGTTTTGGATTTCTAGCATCAGTAACATAAATCTCTTTGGTTTTAGGATTTATTTTTACCTCAGAAGGCATCATTATTTTTAATTTATTTTTTGTTTGTACGTTTTTAAAAATAGAATCTTCTAAATGTATCTGATATACAGGTTTCTTTTGTAATTTCTTGCTATTTAAATTAAAAGCATAAATCCCTTTTGTTGAATGATTTACCGGATCTCTATCTTTTACTGCGACTAATAACCTATTATTTTCTAAATCGGCACATAAACCTTCAACATTGTGTTTGGCCTTTAAAAATGTCTTGTGTTTTATTACTTTTCGGTTATTTGTTCTGTAGTTTTCAACTTCAAATAAAATACCATCGCTTCTCATAACAAATGCATTATTTTTAAATAAAGCGATGCCTTCATAATCTCCGATTTTACCAAACTTTATTTCCTTTTCAATTTTATTTTCAGCAAGATTATAAATAAAGATAATACCCTCTTCATCTTGAATACAAGCTACATGAGTATCATCTATAAAATCTATTCCTGAAACTTCTTCTAAGCGGTTAGGTAGATCCCATTTTTGCTGAATCTCATATTCTTCAGTGAAATCTTCTCGTTCTATATTAAATGGAAAATCTACTGTGTAATAAATAACTGCTACAATACCTATAATAACTAGGGTTATAGCTGCTGCAATTTTATTCATTATAATTTTTCTTAATTGGTTTACATCAAATTTTAGCTATGTATAATTTTTGATAGTAAACAAATATAATGTCCACAAAATAGATTATGCTTAAATATTTTATAAAGCCTATAAAATTTAAATACTTATAGCTGACTTTACATTAATCATTAATAACCTCAGAAAGTAAACTTTCTAATTTATTAGCGGTAGTAGTATTCTCGATTCCTATTTTAGTTTCTAAATACTTTTTTATTTCTGTTGAAGTAAATTGATAGGTCTCCCGAAGCCCTAAAATAATCTTTTCTAGATAAGAAGGATGAGGTTGATTTACTTCATTTTTTAAAAAATTAGCATTAGTAAAACTGAAAACAGGCATTTCTTCTTGAAATCCTAAAAATAAAATCCTATTATACCATACATTAGTATCTAAATCTATATATCCGTGCTCTATTACTTTTTCAAGATCTATTTTTAGTTCTCCCTCTATACCTATTTCTTGTTTAACCAAATCAATAAATTGATCTTTAGAAATATTGTAGATTTTACTAAAGGTTTTGATACCTTTACTTGGTGTAGGTTTTATAAATGCTGCTCCACCACCACTCCATGTTTTAGCGCTTTTAGCAAAATATAATTCATGATTTATTAAATACGACCTGTTTTCTTTTGGCAATGATTTATCTGTACAGCCTTTATACGTTTGCTTTGCACCTTTTGGAGTCCCTCCACCAATGTAACATAGAAATCGATCTTGCATAAGGTTAGAACCATAACAAGCATACCAAATACGTTCAAATTTCTTCATATATATTTTTTAAGAACATACTAAAATTTGATTGAAAATAGCTAGCTATCGGTATTATTTATCTTCAAATTGAGAAATACTAGTTTCTATGATTATATAGCATACTGGTTTTAACAAAATATTTAAAATTACCTTAAATTGAAATATTACTTTTTGAAGTATTCGTTTATTTGCAATTATTATTTATTAAGGTATGGCAAGACGTAAAAGAAACGTATTTTTAAAAGGTTTACTTAAATTAATTTTAACCCTAGCAGCACTTTTTCTGTTATTCTTCACCAGTGTTTATATTGGTTTATGGGGGAAAATACCTTCAGAGAAAGAATTAAGTGAGCTTCGGCAAAATAAAGCCACACAAATACTCGCTAATAATGGAGAATTAATAGGTAAATTCTATATTTTCGATCGACAACCTATACAATTTAAAGATTTACCTAAACATTTAATTAATGCACTAATTGCTACCGAAGATGCTCGTTTCTATGAACATAATGGGATCGATAATCGGAGTTTATTACGTGTTTTATTTAAAACAATTTTGTTACAAGACCAAAGTTCCGGTGGTGGAAGTACTATAACATTACAATTAGCCAAAAACATCTATGGCAGAAAGGATTATGGAGCCCTTGGCATTCTTGTAAATAAATTTCAAGAAGCTATTATGGCGAAAAGAATTGAAAATGTGTATAGTAAAAACGAGATTATAACACTTTATTTTAACACCGTCCCTTTTAGTGATAACACTTACGGAATTGAAAGTGCTTCTTTGAAATTTTTCGGCAAACATGTTAAAGATCTCAATATTGAAGAAGCGGCTGTTTTGGTGGGAATGCTTAAAGCCTCGCATCGATATAATCCAAGAATTTTTCCGGAAAGAAGCCGTTTGCGCCGTGATGTTGTGCTTTATCAAATGAAAAAATACGGATATCTTACAGAAAAAGAAACTGAAAAATATATGAAGAAGGACCTAGTGCTGAATTATAAAAATTATAGCAATAAAAAAGGTTTAGCTCCATATTTTAGAGAACAAATCCGTAAAGATCTAAGTGAGGTTTTAGATACCATCAAAAATAAAGATGGGGAAAAATATAATATTTATCGCGACGGACTTATAGTGCATACTACACTAGATTATAAGTTGCAAAAAGTTGCGGAAGCCTCTATAAAAGAGCATATGGCAAATCTGCAAAAGCAACATGAAAACTCGTATGGTTCTCGAGCTCCATGGTTAACTAATGATGCTATTTTAAAAGACGCGATACACAAATCTAAAGCCTATAAAAATTTAAAGAAAGATGGAATGTCTGAAGCAAAAATCATGAAAGAGCTTCAGAAGAAAAAACAAATGGAACTATTTGAGTACAGCGGAACGGTAACTCGACAAGCCAGTACAATAGATAGTATTAAACATTATTTAAAATTTTTAAATGCTGGGCTACTTTCGGTAGATCCAAAAGATGGAGCTGTAAAAGCTTGGGTAGGTGGCGTTGATTTTAGATATTTTCAATACGATCATGTTTCGCAAAGTAAACGCCAAGTAGGCTCTACATTTAAACCTATTGTTTATACTACTGCTATTGAAAATGGAATTAAGCCTTGCACCTACTATTCTGGTAGAGCTGTAACTTATAAAGATGGTTGGAAACCTACAAATGCTTCTGCAAGTGAAGATGAAGAAGATTTAAATTATAGCATGAAGTATGCATTAAGCCATTCTATGAATACTATTGCAGTTAAAGTATTAATGGATGCCGGGATCTCAAATGTTATTGCCGTAGCACACAAAATGGGGATAAAATCTAAATTACCTAAAGTTCCTTCAATAGCATTAGGTACTGCAGAACTAAATATGGAAGAGCTTACAGAGGCTTATACCAGTTTCGTAAATTCAGGAAAACCTTCAAAACCATATTACATAACAAAAATAGAAGATGGTTCTGGTAATTTATTAGCAGTTATAAAACCTTCTAAATTGCAAAAAGCTGCATATTCGGAAAAAACTAGAGAAATTTTGGTGAATATGATGCAGGGTACAGTAAATGAAGGAACAGCGACACGCCTTAGAAGTGTTTACGGTTTAAGAAATGATATTGCTGGTAAAACCGGAACGACACAAAATAATAAGGACGGTTGGTTTGTTGGATTGACACCTAATTTAGTAACTGTAACTTGGGTAGGAAACGATGACCATAGAATAGGATTTAGAAATACGAGAATTGGTCAAGGAGCCAATTCTGCCTTACCTATTTTTGGTAAAATGATCCAGAAGATGAATGCAGACAATTATTTTAAAAATATTACAAATGCACGTTTCAAAAAACCTTCAGCTGATGTTGCCGATTTATTAGATTGTGAGCCTATAAAAAAAGACGGTTTCTTAAAGCGCCTTTTTGGAAGTAAAAAGGATAATGCTGAAGAAATTGATATGAATAAGCCCGTAAAAGAAGAAAAACAAAAAAAGAAAAAAGGATTTTTCAGTAGACTTTTTGGCAGAAAAAAGAAAGATAACAAATAATAGCTACTTTTGACTGAAATAAAAAAGCCTCGCATTTTCGAGGCTTTTTTATAATTCAGGATAGAATTTAAAATTCTTTATTAATTGCTAATCGTAATTTTCTAGAATAATCTTCTTCTAACCAATCTCTATAGTTTTTAGTACTTTTAGAGATACAGTATGAGTATTGTTTTATACGAGAAGAAATATCGGGTTTAAGCTCTTTAGCAAGAATACGAGCATCAAATACATCTTCGCTATTTTCTACACACATTTTTACATGCTGTTCCATAGACCATTCTAAAACTGCTTTCGATTTTAATCCCTTTTTAATTACCTCATCATAAGCCTTTTCAACATCAAAGTCTACCTCTTCAGATTTCGAGAATTGTTCACGAAGTTCTGGAGGCATTTGATATTTAAACTCTCGTTCTATTTCTTCATCACTTAACAGATTTTCAAAATAGAAATCTGGAGAACGGAAAATTTGTTTCCAATCTACCGGAGAGCTCCAATGGCCAAAACGCGCCATATTATTACCAAGATCGATTACAGTAAAATCTGTTTTACCAGGCAATACGCGAGAACCACGACCAATCATCTGGAAATATAAGGTTAAAGATTTGGTTGCTCTATTTAAAATTATGGTTTCAACAGAAGGCTCATCAAATCCGGTAGTTAAGATACTCACTGAAGTAACAATTGCTCCAGGAGTATGCTTAAACCACTTTAAAATATCTTTACGATCTTGTTTACTGGTAGTATTATCTAAATGTCGAACAGGGTAACCCGCATTTTTGAATGTATAATATACTTCTATAGAAGTATTAATACCATTATTAAATATTAATGTTTTTTTGCCTTTAGAGCGTTCTAAATAAGCATTCAACAGCTTTTCCTGCATTGTCATATTGGTATATAACTCTTCAGAAGATTTTACTGTGTAATCCCCATTCATACCAACTTTAAGAGAAGACAGGCCTACATTATAGCTAAAAATATTTGCTCGAGCTAAAAACCCTTTACTAATTAGAGAAGAGATAGAATCTCCAACAATAAGCTCCCGATAATTATCTTTCATTGGGAGTTTAATATTAGAACTAAGCGGTGTTGCTGTAACTCCTAAAATAAAACACTTTTCAAAAAACTTAAATAATTTTCTAAAACTATTATAGTGGGCCTCATCAATAATAATCATCCCGATATTTTCAAGATCTAACTTATCATCATGAAGACGATTATTTAGAGTTTCTACCATGGCCACAAAACACATGTATTCATGTTGATCGGGTAGATCTTTAACCTTACTATTAATAATTTTATTTTTTACCCCAAAATCAGTAAGCATTTTATTAGTTTGCTTACAAAGCTCGATTCTGTGTGTTAAAATAAGTACTTTCTTTTCGGTACGTTGTATATATTCTCTAACTATCTCAGAAAATATAACTGTTTTTCCTCCACCAGTTGGTAATTGATACAGTAAATTATAGTGTTCAGGATTCTCGTCGATAATCTGAAAAATCTTATCGATATCATTCTTCTGATACCCGTATAATTTTTTATCTACCTTCTTAGCACTTATACCTAATTCTGGAATTTCCATATACCCTGTTTTGATCTGCAATTTTGCAAAATTAACTCATTTTTCAGGTTTATAGAAATTATGCTGGTAAAAATCACAAAATTTGATGGTAATTGATTAGTTTTCAAACAAATCAGATGACAAATATCGATCTCCTCGGTCGCAAATTATGCTAACTACCACTCCTTTTTCTAAATTTTCGCATAATTTAAGCGCAGCGGCTGTAGCTCCACCACTACTCATTCCAGCAAAAATTCCTTCCTCTTTTGCTAATTTCTTTGTCATTTCCCGGGCTTCTTTTTCGCTAACTTCTATTACCTGATCTACTTTTTCAGCATTAAAAATCTTCGGAAGATAAGTTTTGGGCCATTTTCTAATTCCGGGAATACTTGAATTATCGGTTGGTTGCACTCCTACTATTTGAATATCTTTATTTTTTTCTTTTAAATAAGTAGATGTCCCCATTATAGTTCCTGTAGTTCCCATACTCGATACAAAATGAGTGACTTTTTGATTGGTATCTTCCCAAATTTCAGGACCAGTAGTTTTATAATGTGCTTTCCAATTATCGTCGTTACTAAATTGGTTAAACATAAAATACCCTTCTGAAGTTATTTTTTCTTCAGCATAATCTCGACTTCCTTCAATCCCTTTTTCGGCACTAGTTAAGGTTACTTTAGCTCCATAAGCGCGCATAGTTTGGACACGCTCTTTAGTAGCATTTTCAGGCATCACCAATTCAATATCTAGTTTAAACATTGCTGCAATCATAGCTAATGCAATTCCGGTATTACCGCTTGTTGCTTCAATTAACTTTGATTCTTCAGTAATATCTCCTCTTTCTAGTGCGCTTTTAATCATATTATAAGCAGCACGATCTTTAACACTACCTCCCGGATTTTGTCCTTCTAATTTAAAATAAAGCTTAACATTAGGATTTTTAATTAAGGTTTTGGCTTCAACTAACGGGGTGTTTCCTATTAGTTTAAATATTGATTTATCCATTATTTGAAGTATTTTTTATTTTTATTTGTGGAGTGTGAGATACCATAGAATTTGCCGGGACAGATTTTGTTAACCAAACATTTCCACCAATTATACTATTTGCGCCAATTGTGGTATCACCACCCAATATTGTGGCATTTGCATAAATAGTTACATTTTCTTCTATGGTTGGATGGCGCTTCGTATTTCTCATTTTTCGATCTACGTATAGAGCACCTAGAGTAACCCCCTGGTAAATTTTTACGTTGTTTTTAATTACTGCAGTTTCCCCAATTACTACTCCAGTAGCATGGTCGATGAAAAAAGGAACACCTATTTGAGCTCCCGGATTAATTTCGGTACCGGTAATTCTGTGTGCACATTCCGACATTAATCGTGGTACTAGAGGTAATCCGAATTTATAAAGTTCATGACTCAGTCTATAAATCGCAATAGCGTAAAATCCTGGATAGCCTAAGTATACTTCTTCTAATGAATTAGCTGCGGGATCGTTATAAGCAATTGCTTTGGCATCTTCATTCAACTTCATTAAAATTTCGGGTAATTTTAATAAATATTCTTCCCAAATATTTCGGCATGGGGTATTGGGTTTCCAGCAAACTAAATCTGCTAATGCTTCAAATTCTTCTTGAAGTTCTTTTAAACTACTTTCTACAGGTGTGTTTTTATCAAAAAGAGTATAAAATAAATGCTTTGTAAAATTTTCAGTGCGTTCTTTTATTTCAAACTGAAGATTGGGTAATTCTTTATTATTTTTTATCTCTTCAATTATAGATTTTAGATTCATTAGTATTGTTTAATTGCTTGCTGTTTTAATTCAAAAATAAGTATTCATTTGGAATAGTCTTCATTTTTGACAAAAGCTTTCAGCGTAACCTATAGAAATACTTGGTTACTACTAAAAGTTAATTAAAAAACGACTGATTATTCCTTTATCCTCCAAACACTAATTAGTAAATTTACTGTTTTATTAAAAATTAAAATTTGAAAGAATTTTACAGGTTTATAAAAATAAATTTCAGAAAAATAAGTTTTGGTTGGCTCCTTACCTTTTTATCTAGTTTTGGGCAAACTTTTTTAATTTCTTTATATGTACCTCATCTTACAGCTAGCTTTGCTATAACAAAAGGCTCTTTTGGTGCTCTATATGCAGGTGCTACCGTCATTGCATCGGTTGTGATGCTTACTGTGGGTCACACGGTAGACCATAAACCTATAAAAAAGGTTACTGCTTTTACTATTCTTGGTTTAGCTACGGCCTGTATTTTATTAGGAGCGAGTACAAATGTATTGCTATTAGGCTTGGCGCTAATTATATTACGCCTTTGCGGACAAGGCTTGTTAAGCCATATAAGCATGACAGTAATTTCAAAATTATTTATTCAAAACCGAGGAAAAGCACTTAGTTTTTCTTCCTTGGGCTATTCTGCAGGAGAAGCCTTATTGCCTTTAGTAGTTTCTACAATTATTGCTTTTTTTAATTGGCGAGTAGCCGCTATAGGCAGTGGGGTTATATTGTTATTATACTTAATTCGGTTAAAATTTACCGATTTATCGCATTTTGATGCTTACCTACAACCTAATCAGTCCCATTCTTCAAAAGAACTAATAGTCGATTTTAAATCAGTTATTTTTGATCGTAAATTTTCTATTTTAATGCCGGCTATTTTCTCTATAAGCTTTATAAATACAGCTATTTTCTTTTATCAATATGTATTTGTAGAAGAGAAAGGTTGGTCTCCAACTTTATATGCTAGTTTTTTTACAGCATATGCTGCAACCCGCTTTTTATTTTCGTTAGTAAGTGGCGTTTGGATTGATAAGTTTACAGCCAAAAAATTATTTCGTTTTTATTTAATTCCACTTTGCTTAGGTTTACTTTGTTATGCTTTTATTGATTCTATTGTAGGAGCGCTTTTATATTTAATTTTAGCAGGAATTAGCACAGGCTTTTCCGGAACAGTTAAAACTTCCATTATTGCTGAGGTTTATGGAACAGAAAAAATGGGGGCTATTCGTAGTGTTTTTACTATGTTTATGGTAATAAGTACAGCTTTAGGGCCATTAATAGTTGGTACATTGATAGATGCTAATTTTCAATTATCAACAATTATTTTAGTTTTGTTTGCTACTTTAATTTTAGTAAACCTTAATTCTCAACGAATTGCTCGTATTTAAATTAAAAAAAGTTTTACATTCTTTATCATTCTATTAACCCGAATAATTTTAGATAGCCATTGTATCCTAATAATTTTGTCAAAAATTAAACAATGGCAAAAAATAACTCGGGCACATTAGGGTGGCCTTCGGTTTGGGCTTTAGCTGCTGGCGGTATGGTTGGCGGTGGTATTTATACAGCATTAGGGGTGGTGGTTTCGGTATCGGGCCAATGGGCTTGGTTAAGTTTTTTAATTAGTGGGATTATTGCTGCAACCAGTGTTTATTCTTATGTAACTTTAGCCAATAAATTTGAAGAAAGCGGTGGCGCCTTTACCTATTTACGTGAAATAAATAAAGAAGGAATTGCAGGTTCGTTATCATGGTTATTGCTTTTAGGCTATGTATTAACTATGGCTGTTTACGCTTTTGCATTTGGGCACTATTTATCTTTTGCAATTAATGCAAGCCCCTTAATAACTCGTTTATTAGCTATAGGCGTAATGGTAGGTTTAGTAGCTTTAAACTTAGCAGGTGTTACCAAAACAAAAAAAGTAGAAATTGCCATTGTCTCACTTAATTTAATTTGTTTAATCGGGCTAGCTATAGTGGGATTTTTGAGATGGGATAGCCTTAAATTACTTTCAGGTATCGAACCTAGGCCACTTTGGAGTGTACCAATCGGTGCAGCTAGTATTTTTATGGCATATGAAGGGTTTCAGCTGTTAACTTACGAATATTCGGATATTAAAAAACCTAAGAAAATTTTGAAGCCTACTATAATGTTTGCCATTGGGTTTGTGATTTTAATTTATATAGCTGTTGCCATTGGTGCTACAATGTTAGCCGGTGCGCTAACAATTATTTCTCAAAAACAAGTTTCGTTATCGGTAGCGGCTCAGGATGCATTAGGAACTCCGGGGTTAATAGTAATGACGGTTGCAGCTGTTTTCGCTACTGCTGCAGCAATTAATTCTACCTTGTTTTCAAGTGCCAAATTAGCGAAGCGTGTTTCTGATGATAAAGAATTACCTTCTTTTTTCGATAAAACAAAAAACAATGTGCCTTACCGCTCTGTAATTTTGCTAGGTGTTTTATCAACTATTTTAGCAGTAATCGGAAAATTATCGTCTTTAATAGAAGCTGCCAGTATGATTTTTTTAATCACTTTTGGAACTGTAAACATTATCGCTTTACAATTTATTGATAAATCTAAAAAATGGATTCCTTATTTAGGGATAGGATCTATAGTTCTGGAGGTATTAATAGCCAGATTAGCAATTGTAGCTCCGGTTCAGTTAGGTATTTTGGTTTTTTTAGCCCTTCTTATAATTATAGGAAGACCGGCAATGGTTAGTAATTTTTCGAAATCTAAAAACAATAATAGTGATGATGAATAAGCGGTTTTATGTACTTTCAATTCTTGTTTTGTTAAGTTTATCTTGCCAAAATAAAAAGGATGTATCACCACAATTTAGAATGGTAAATACCAGTGATAAGTCGATTAAAATCGATGTATCGGCTAAACAAAAAGGACAAAAGGTATTTGAAATTACTCCCTTTTCAGTTTCAGATTATAAAAGCTTACCAGCAAATATTTATAAGTTAGCGATTTTAGCAGATAAAAAGCCTGTACTTAATAAAGAATACGGATTGGCTTCTGAAGAAAAATATACCGCAATTTTTTATGGTAAACCCGATTTATCATCTACACTAAACCAACAAACTACCACTAACAAGCTTCATTATATTTTTGCAGGATCAGAAAACCATATTAAAAATGGCTTTTTACCAAAGTTGTTTTTATTTAGAGATCGAATTAAGGTTAATAGTGGGCAATCTAGCATACGAATTTTTAACGCAGCAGTAGGCACCTCTCCACTAACAGTACGCTTAAAAAGAAAAAATGAATCTAAACAATTAGTAAAGGAATTGGCATATGGTAAACCTATGCTTTCTACTTCTGTAAAAAAAGGAAAAGTAACTTTAGAAGTGTTATTAAGTAACAGCCCTAAACCTATTTTAACTAAGCAACTTACTTTAGAATCTAAAAAGATTTATACGCTGGTTATTTTAAAAAATGAAGAAAATATTTCAGTTAAAGTGCTAACAACTCAGTCTGACGACTAATCTTCAAATTGAATTGAAATTTTTAAAAAATCATTTGCATTTGGCCAATCTTCATTATCAACTCGATAGGTGTATTTTAGAATCCGGTTTCTATATTCAGCAATTATTCCATTTTCAATAATATACTGGCAAGCCTGAGAAAAGAATTTAAACATGGCTTTATAAAAGGCTTCAGGATTTTTAGACTGATCTTCTTCAAAAGTTTGTGCTATTTCTAAATTATATAACATCAAATCTGCAGTAATAAATGGATCGACTCCTAATTTTTCAAAATGTTTAATCCATTTCTGAGCAATCGATCGTCGGGCCTTTGCTCGTTTTCGAGTATCTGGAAAATATTCACGGCTAATTTTGACTTTAGCGGTGTTAAGTAGCTTTTCTTCTTGTGGATTAAACACAAAATTATAAAAGGTTTTAACCTCATCTAAACGCTCATACAAATCGATTAACTGTTCTTCCAATTCCTCTTTAGAAAGCGAGGCTACATATTTTTTTAATGCTCTTTTACTCATTATTAATTTTCGTGCATTTTATAAGCTGTTTTCCGAATGTTTTTCGAAATATCAAGCAGCCATTGTAATTGATTCATAATTAATTGGGCTTCTTGTAATTCCGGATGAATGTATTTGTTTTCATCGGAATTGTTTTGTTGCTTATTTTTTAATAATTCTTGATAATGTTCATTAAAATTAGTACGTGCCATATCTAAAGAAGCACCATCTGCTTTTTTTTGTTTGGAAAGTTGCTGTAGGCCTTCTTCTGCATTAACCAAATTATGGCAAATTTGTTCAGTGAAAATTTTAAAATTTTCAGATGCTTCAGTCGTGTTATGATTTCGGATATACGTACCCATTGAAGCTAATGCTGAAAGAAACGTCTGATTTAAACTCACCATTCGATAAGTTAGGCCTACATCTTTTTGCTTTGATTTGGGTTCTTGTGTCATCCGCTGAAAAGCGGCACTCAAATTTCCCATTTTTAAGAATGATTTTTTTCGGCTTAGTTTATAGCTTAAAGGCAGTTCCTCTTTTTTAGTATAAAAATTGACAATTTCTTTAAAAAATTCTCGATTTGCAGTTATACTAATGTTTATAGTTTCCCGAATATTATTAGATTCCCAAGCAGGCCATAAAACTAAATTTCCTAAAGCAGCTAAACCGGCACCTAGCATAGTATCTAAAATTCGATATTCAATTACCGAAATAACATTTGGTTTTAAAAGGGCATAAATAAAAATGATACTAAGCGTAATAAAGGTAGCGGCAACCGTGTAATTTTTTTGAATCAACGCAAAAGCCATAGTCAACGAAAAAATACCTAAAATGCCATAAATAGTTGTATTTTGAGTTAAAAAAACTACACCTATAGCAATTATACCTCCTATAATTGTGCCGATAATCCGTTCTTTTGTTCTGGATTTTGTAAGCCCATAATTGGGACGCATAATCACGACAACTGTAAGCAAAATCCAATATGCATTTTGAATTGAGAAAATAGATCCTAACGAAAAACCAATTAATACAATTAAGGTTAGCCGCAAGGCATGCCTGAAAATAAGTGAATCGAAATTAAAATTTTCTCGTAATATTTTAAAGGAGTAATCTTGAGGCGTGATAAATTTAACAGCCTCATCCGGTTTCATAAATAGCCGATTTTCGTTTTTAATATTATGGATAACATTAAAAATAGTCGTAATTTTTTGGTATTGCTCTTCTTGATAATCTAACAAGTTTTGTAAAGTGTAACCATATTCACTATGTTCAGTCTGTTCTTGTTGAAACTTATTGATAATTTCACGAGCCTTTTTCAACTTTTGTGTCAAATTTAAATTTGAAACGCGTTTTTTAGTTTCAATAGATGCGGACATCGCTTTAAGCTGTTGCCCCAATTCAAAAGAAAGACCTCCAAACACCTGCAAATTCGATTTATCGTGATTTAAAAAGGCCTCCATTTGCTTGTAATTTACCGGATTAGCCATTCCTAATTCTAATATATCAACCAATTCGATAAAAATGAGCAATCTTTTTCTAGAATATCCCGAGTTTCCCGAAAGTTTTCTAGAGCTAATTAAAACTTCACGTAAAACTTCATGTTTTTGATTCAGATCATCGGTTAATTTAAATAAGTGATCTTGTAATTGCTCTCGTTGTTTTGGATATACTAATAAATTAGCTCTTGTTTGTAAATAATCCCCTGTTAATTCAATACATTCTGCTAATAACTGTTCCGTTTCATGTTTAGGCCTGATCCAATGCCACAACAAGCTTAAACATAAATACCAAATTCCGCCAGCAGTTATTAATAATGAATGAACCCAAATAGGCATTTCACTATTTACATTTGCAAAACTTAAAACAACAGCCATTAAACCAGCAAAAGTTACCATAGATGCTCTAAAACCATATACCGCTAGATAAGAAATGCAAAACACCATAATTACCATTACCGGCAATAATATATAGATGCTTGCTTGGGCATAACCTAAAATGGTAGAAGTTATTCCTGCTATAACAGATGCCGTTAAAATCCCTAACACTTTATGTTTGGTGGTTCCAGTTACATTTGATGGAGAAACTAGTAAACAACCTACCGCCAAAGGAATTCCAATACTAGCTAAATTAAAAGCATTGAATATAGCAATAGCACTAGCCCCACCTAAACTAAGCAATAGTGCTTTTATGAATTCTGTACTTCGTAAAAATCTGAAAATGGCATTCGAATATTTAGGAATAGGTTCTATCAATTTTTTGAAATTTTAATAATATAGTGTTGCTAGATACAAAAGTATCAAAATCAAAATGGTATTTCTTAAATAATTTATAAAGCAAAAGGAATATGCTAAACCTTTAAGTTTTAATTAGCACGCGAGTTTTTGTGCTAGATTTTGTTTAAGCTAATTTTGTGGAAAAAGAAACTATGAATAAGTTAATAACATTAGAAGAACGACCAGAAGGAAAACCTTCTGAATCTAATTTTGAAATTAAAACAGAAGAAAAACCAGCTCTTAAGGAAGGTGAAATTTTGTTAGAGTCGAAATTCATTTCCGTAGATCCTTATTTACGAGGACGTATGAATGATGGCGATTCATATATTATACCTTTTAAATTACACGAACCTATGTCTTCTATGGTAGTGGCTGAGGTTGTTGAGTCTAAAAATGAAGGTTTTGAAAAAGGAGCTTATGTGAGCGGAATGCTTCAATGGAAAGAATTTCAGACTCACGATGGAAAAGGTTTAAATAAAATTGAGAATAAAAATGTGCCACTTTCTGCTTATTTAGGAGTATTAGGTTTAACAGGACTTACTGCATATTTAGCATTAGATACTATAGGAAAACTAAAAGAAGGAGAAACACTTTTAGTTTCTGGTGCAGCTGGAGCTGTTGGTAGCGTTGTAGGCCAAATAGGTAAAATTAAAGGATGTAAAGTTGTAGGAATTGCTGGAACCGATGAAAAAATAGCACATATAAAATCAAAATTTAATTTTGATGCTGGCATCAATTATAAAACAACTGATGATATGGCTAAAGCCATTGCTGAAAATTGTCCTGATGGTGTAGATGTTTATTTTGATAATGTAGGAGGCAATATTTTAGATGCTGCAATGCAAAATATTAATGATTTTGCTAGAATAATAAATTGTGGTGCTATTTCTATTTACAATAAAGAAGAGGTTCCAAAAGGAATGCGGTTAGAAGGTATTATGGTTAAAAAACGTGCCCTAATGCAAGGTTTTATTGTAAGAGATCACTACGAACAATTTCCTGAAGCTATTAAGCAATTAGGAGAATGGTTGGCAGATAGTAAATTAGATTTTGATGAAACTGTTAGAGAAGGTTTTGAAAATGTACCAAAAGCTTTTCTAGAGATTTTTGAAGGAAAGAATTTAGGTAAAATGGTAGTTAAAATGTAATCTGTAAGATAATTAATCATGAAAAAGGCGCTTTAAAAGCGCCTTTTTTTATTCTGTGATTTAAAACCGATTTATTGTGGTTGCTCTGTTGGCATAATATAAACTTCGTTAATATTAGCTCTTGCAGGTTGTGAAAGCGCATAATAAATAGCATCAGCAATATCCTGAGCTTGTAACTGACTTATATCTCCTAAAGAAGAGGCAAATCCTTCTTTAATCTCTTCATCTGTAATTGTTTCGGTTAGCTCTGTTTCTACCGCACCTGGCTCTATAGATGTAGCTTTAATACCAAAATTTGGTGCTAGCTCCATACGTAACCCTTCAGTAAACATTTTTACTGCAGCTTTTGTTGCACAATAAACAGCTCCACCTGGATAAATTTTATTTCCGGCTGAAGAAGATATATTTACAATATGTCCAGACTTTTGTTCTTTCATTGTAGGTAAAACGGCGGCTACTCCGTTTAATACCCCTTTTATATTTACATCTACCATTGTATTCCACTCATCGGTATGTAAATTTTTAACATAAGATAAAGGCATCAATCCAGCATTATTAACCAATCCATCTATACTTTCAAATTCTGCTTTTGTTTTTTTAATAATGTTTTCAAAATCTTCTTTTTTAGTCACATCTGCACTTACTACAAGAGCCTTACCACCATCTTTTTCGATTTCGGCTTTTAATTCTTTTAATCGTTCTTCTCGACGTGCAGTTAATACTACATTAGCTCCTTTACTTGCTAATTTTTTAGCTGTAGCAGCACCTATTCCACTTGAAGCTCCTGTAATTATTATTGTTTTCCCATTAAGTTCCATAACAGTTTTTATTTTTATTAATTATAGGGATGAAGTTACTTTTTATGAATAGGCTATTCAAATACAAGCCAATGTTTAGCTTGGTTTTAACTAAAAATATATACCTATGTTAAGTGATTTTACAAAAAATAATAAAATGAGATTATTTAATTTAAATTTTTATTAATAGTAATAAATAGACTTATGAATTTAGAAAATCTTGAATTTCTTTAATCGTTTTTCTGGCAGATCTCCCTACTCCTATTAATGTTGCAGAAGCATAACCCGTCCATTGACCGAAACCTACCAACCATAAACCGGATTGCTGTTTTGCTGAGGTTCCTATAGTTTCGATTTTACCATTGGGATTTACGGAAACTAGATTTCGAAGGTAATTGGTTGTAAAATTAAATCCTGTAGCCCAAATAACTACATCTATTTTAGTTGATGTCCCATCTTGCCAAATAACATGGTTTTCAGAAAAACCAGCGATAGTGTTATATTCTTTGTATACATTTCTCTCATAAGCTTCTTTTACATTTGGTACCATTACAATACTATTAAGATTGTAATTTTTTGAATTGTATTCTTTTCCTTCTTTTTTAGCTTTATATTTTGCGGTAGCTTGATCGAACAAATCTTTTCCATCTACATTAGCTGGCAAAAAAGCAGGTTTGTTTTTTACAGCCCAAAATACAGAGGTCACTTTTGAGACTTGTGCTAAAATTTGCGCAGCACTATTACCTTCTCCAACTACTAAAACACTTTTATCTTTATAAATATTAGGATTTTTATAGGAGGAAGAATGAAGCTGTTGCCCTTTAAAAATTTCTTTTCCTTTTATTTTAGGAATATAGGGTGATGATTGAGTCCCGGTTGCTGCAATTATTGTTTTTGCTTTATATATTTCTCCATTATTTGCCTCTAACTCGAATAATTGATCTCGATAATTAACATTCTTAATATTTACAGTTCTTTTTATTGGAAGAGAATATCTATTCTCGTATTGACATAAATAAGAAATCACCTCTTTTTTTGTTGGATATTCATTTTTTTTAGTTGGCATTTGCCAGCCGGGTAACGAACTATGTGAAGCTGCAGAAAACAATTGTAATTTATCCCAATTATTAGCCCAAGCACCGCCACATGTTGTATTAGCATCTAATAATAGAAAATTAAGCTTAGTCTTGCGTAGATAATATCCACAAGCTAATCCGCTTTGTCCCGCTCCAATTACAATTACATCAAAAATATCATTCATAATAATAAAAAAGGCCGCTTTTTACTAAAGCAGCCTTTATCATTTAATTTATTTTTTTGGAGGTTGTGCTGGTCTTACTTCTATTTTACTAGGCAGAGTCCTCGGGTTCATTTTTAATAAATCTACTACCAATTCTCCAATATCTTCTTTTTGAATTTTCCAAGCATCATCTTCACTTGGTGTGTGTCCGTTAAAATGCGTAGCTACCGAACCAGGCATAATGGTACTTACTTTTACACCTTTTTGTCGTAAATCTAGCATAATAGCCTGTGAAAAACCAGTAACACCAAATTTACTGGCATTATATGCAGCTCCGCCTGCAAAGAAATTAGTACCAGCTAAACTTGAAATAGTGATTACATAGCCTTCAGCTTTAATTAATTCTGAAAGACTTGCTTTTACACTATAAAATACCCCAGTCAAATTTGTTTCTATAGTGCTATTCCATTCTTCTGGTGTCATTTCTTCAATAGAATTGAAATTTCCTACACCTGCATTTGCAATTAATACATCTAATTTCCCTAATTTCTCTACTGCTTTCTCTACTGCTTTTTGCTGACTTTCAAAATTTCTTACATCAGCCTCCAAACCTATAATGGTTCCTTTACTACTTAATTCTTTTGCAGCCTCTTCTGCTTTTTCTAAGGATCGGCTAGTAATGGCTACTTTAAATCCTTGATTTAGTAAAGATTCTGCTACACCGTAACCAATACCTTTACTTCCTCCTGTTATAAATGCTACTTTTCCTTCTAAAGAATTCATTTTATTTTTTTTTAATTTTTGGTAATCTACTAAAGCACTTAAAATATGTAAAATTTTGATTGGTAAGATATTGTTAATTTAAATCAAAAACCTTTATTAATTTTGGTGTTAAAATGTTTCATAACCATTTTAAAAATTTATTTTTGCATGCGGCTTGAGTAATGCTGCTCCAAAGTTTAATCTTAATAAATACAAGTTCTTGGAAAATATTAAAGCTCAAAAACTGCTTAACAAAATTCAGAGAGATTTAATGCGTAACGGCATTATTTTAAACACACTAGTTGAAGATCTTAAAGATCTTCGAAAATTAGTTGTTGAGGAAAACATACCACTACTTGCAAAAGTTATCCGACTAACTTTTGAGCATTTAGAGGAGTATCAATCATTTAACGTTCCTATTCCGGATGATGATCCAATAGAAGATGATCTTGAAAATGAAGAGGTTCGTGTTGAAGAAGAGATAACTGGACAAGAAAGTCTAGATTATATGCTTTCTTTAATGGTAGATCATCAGAATAAAGTAAATGAACTTGAATTGCGTGATTACGTAAAAGAGTTTAATGACTATAAAGGTTAATTTACATAGCCTTTTCTTTTCTGCAGATGTATAGTCCGGCTTTTTAAGGCCGGATAAACCCGAAATTGTTTTAAAATGAAAGATAATCCGCGTAAGAAAAGGAATAAATCGCGATTACGCCTTTTACATCAATATTATAAGTATACTGGTTTTTATAGTTTTGTATGGAAAAGTTTGCGTAAAGCAATTATACCTATACTCTTATTTTTAGGGGTTCTATGGGGATTAGATCGTTATATTATTGATGTAGAAGATACATTGATTACTATAACAGATACCTATCCTCCGTATGCGATTTTGGCGATATTTTTTGGGAGTGAGTCCTTATTAGGACTTATTCCTCCGGAATTATTTATTGCCTGGTCTGGTAAAACTGGTTATCCGGTAATTTACCTATCGCTATTAGCTACAGCTTCATATTTAGGTGGAATTATTTCTTACTTTATAGGAATAGGAATTACTAAAATCCCTGCCGTTCATAAAGCTATTGAACTTAAAATGTCTCAACATATTAAAAATACCCGAAAATGGGGTGGCTTTTTAATAATTGTTGGTGCATTATTCCCTATTCCTTTTTCCATGACCTCTATTGCTGCTGGTATAATTCGATTTCCTTTTACTAGTTATTTGCTATTTGGACTACTCCGTTTTATCCGTTTTTATCTATATGCGCTAGTGATTTTTAAGATGGTATAATTAACTATTTATAACATAAATAGGCTATTGTATTTAAACTTCTGCTAAATGTTTAGAACACACAATTAATTTGAATTAATTTCCCTTTTAACCAAACCAAAAGAGAAAAATGAATTCAAATTTAAAAAGAATAGCACGTACCGGATATGCTGCTAAAGGAACGGTATATGCAATAACAGGTGTTCTAACGTTTTTAGCAGCTTTTAATATGGGCGGAAAACAAACTGGTAAGTTTGATACCTTAAATTTTTTAGAGAAACAGCCTTTCGGGAATGTTTTATTAGTATTAATCGCTATTGGTTTAATTTGTTATGTAATCTGGCGTTTTATACAAGGTTTTCAGGATCCTGAAAACGATGCAAACGGAAAAAAAGGTGTTGCTAAACGAATTGGATTTTTTGTTAGTGCTATAATTTATTCAGCTTTAGCTGTATCGGCAATTCTCAAAGTTATTAATGCAGGAAGTAGCTCTAGCGGATCAGGAAGTAGTTCTGGTTTATTATCTGGACAAACTGGTATATATGTGTTTATAATAATTGGTGTAGGTGTTATTGCCGGTGGTGTAGAACAAATGATTAAGGCTTACACTAAGAAATTTTTAAACAAATTCGATTATAAATCAATTTCAGAAGAAAAAAGAAGAAAAGTTATAAAGAATACAGGATTAATGGGACTAATTGCCCGTGCTGTAATTTTCTTTATTTTAGGATACTTTTTTATTAGAGCTGCAATTACTTCAAACACATCTGACATTAAAGGAACAAAAGATGCCTTTTCATTTTTACAAAACTCTTCTCATGGGCAATATTTACTAGGAGCTGTAGCCGCAGGATTAGTATGTTATGCCCTATATATGTTTATGATGGCTAAGTACAGAAAGTTTAAAGCATAAGTTAAGGTTAGTTAAACTAAATATAAACAAACCAAATTATTACAAATGATATATAAACTTATGTAGTTTCGCTTAAAAACATACTAACCAAAAATTAATAACTATGTCTATTTTAACAATACTGTTAAATATTCTATTACCACCATTAGCTGTATATATGAAACATGGTGTAGGTACCACTCTTTTAATTTCTATAATATTAACAATTATTGGGTGGGTTCCCGGTGTTATCCATGCATTTTTAGTGAATGGTACAAAATAATAAAAAAGGCGCTTAAAGCGCCTTTTTATTTAACTACTTTCTGCTAAATTATTAATTGTTTACTTCCTCTTTAGAGTTAACTTTTTTCTCCCAATCCCAAGCACTTTTTAAAGCATCGTCTAGATTTTGTTCAGCTTTCCAACCTAGTATTTCTTGAACTTTTGTGGTATCAGCATAAGCAGCAGTAACATCTCCTTCTCTACGTGGAGCCATTTTATAGTTCAATTTTTCACCAGTAGAACGTTCAAAAGCATTAATAACTTCTAAAACTGAATTTCCTTTACCTGTACCTACATTAAAAACTTCAAAATTTGGAGCTTTTTCATTTTCTAATAAACGTTGTAATGCAACCACATGAGCTCGAGCTAAATCCATTACATGAATATAGTCTCGAACACAAGTACCATCTGAAGTATCATAATTGTCTCCAAATATTGATAATTGTTCGCGCTTACCTATTGCCGTTTGCGTAATGAATGGTACTAAATTTTGTGGAGTTCCAATGGGAAGTTCTCCAATTTCTGCTGTAGCATGTGCCCCTATAGGATTAAAATAACGTAGAGAAATGGCTTTTAAACCATCAGCAACCTTGCAGGTATCGGTAATAATCTCTTCTCCTATTTGTTTTGTATTTCCGTAAGGCGATTGTGCTTTTTTTACCGGAGCATTCTCACTAATTGGTAGTTCATCAGCTTGCCCATATACGGTACAAGAGGAACTGAAAATTAATCTAGCCTGTTGCTTTTCAGATAATTCTTGTAGTAAATAAATTAAGCTAGCAATATTGTTTTCATAATACAATAAAGGTTTCACGACGCTCTCTCCTACTGCTTTAGAAGCTGCAAAGTGTATAACTCCCTCTATATCATTATATTTTTCAAAAAATTCTTTAACCTTAGATTTTTCACGTAAATCTAATTTTTCGAAAATTGGTGTTTTTTGGGTAATTTTGGTGATACCTGCTAATACATCTATTGAACTATTAGATAAATTATCGATAATAACAACATCGAA
Organism: Zunongwangia sp.; assembly: GCF_048269745.1. Taxonomy (NCBI): domain Bacteria; kingdom Pseudomonadati; phylum Bacteroidota; class Flavobacteriia; order Flavobacteriales; family Flavobacteriaceae; genus Zunongwangia; species Zunongwangia sp. Next base: position 23,522 of record NZ_JBLXIB010000017.1, read on the forward strand.
ACCTTTTTCTTGTAGTGCGACTACCGTATGAGAACCGATAAAACCTAAACCGCCAGTTACTAAAATTTTTGCGCTCATAATTTAGTTGATTAATACGCAATTTACTTAAAATTTATTAATTTTTTTAGTTAGAATTTGGTTTGTTATCGCTTATAAACACTTGTTTTCTATTTGAATTATTTGGGATAAATCAAAAACCATCTCTTATATTTGTAGTTCAAAAAATCTCCTCATGAAAACAGCACAAACCATAAAACTATTTAAGATAATTAGTACTTTAGAGGCAATTTCGTTTTTACTTTTATTACTAGTAGCTATGCCTCTAAAATATATTTGGGGAATGCCACAAATGGTTCAAGTTTTAGGAATGGCACACGGTATTTTATTTGTACTCTATGTTTTAGGAGCCTATTACATGTATGAGATATTAAATTGGAAGATAAAAAGCTTATTAGTAGCAATATTCTGTTCTGTAATACCATTCGGTCCATTTTATGTTGAAAGAAAAATGCTGAAATGATCCAATTTGAACAAGATATTAAGCATTTAGCCTGCTTTTTAGAAAATTTTCTAATTAGAAATGGAGCCAACTACCAAGTTGCTCATTTTATAAATTTACTTTTAAATTTAGCCATTTTAATTGCACTTACTATAGGTGCTAATTACTTGGTAAAACGTTTCGTTATTCAAGCTTTTAAAGCTTTTACAGACTCTACTAAAACTACATTTGACGATTTTTTAATTCAGAGTAAATTTCCAAAATACGTAGGGCAAATAATTCCGTTACTTATTTTATATTATTTAACACCTGTTGTTTTTGTAGATTACCCTTCAATTTTAGGGATTTTTGATAAGCTGTTCGATATTTATGTTATTATCCTTGTTATTTGGATTTGTCGTAGTTTCCTACGTTCATCCAAAAACTATTTAAATACTTTAAAGCAATACAACGATAAGCCAATAGAAAGCTACATCCAAGTAATTGTCATTTTAGTCTGGGTGGTTGGGCTTATGTTTATTTTTGCTGAAATCACCGGTAGAACAGTAGAAAGCTTTGCTATATCTTTAGGAGCTGTTTCTGCAGTTTTATTATTGATTTTTAAAGATACAATCCTTGGTTTTGTAGCTTCTATACAAATAGCGGTAAATGATATTGTACGAATTGGAGACTGGATTACTTTTGAAAAATACGGAGCTGATGGAAATGTAACAGATATTAATCTAGCCACAGTACGCGTGCAAAACTGGGATAATACATTTACAACTATTCCTACATATAGTCTTATTTCAGAATCTTTTCAGAATTGGAGAGGAATGTTGCAATCACCAGGAAGGCGAATAAAAAGAGCTATCTATATTAAGCAAAATTCAGTTAAATTTTTAAATGAAGAAGACTTAAAAAATTTAGAAAACATTAGTCTTATTCAAAGCTATATTTCAAAACGACAAGAAGAAATTAATAAATATAATACAGAACATCATATAGATAAAAGTTTGCCTTTAAACGGTAGAAACCAAACCAACCTTGGTATATTCAGAAAATATATAGATTCTTATTTAAACGAGCATTCAGCCATTCATAAAGAGCTGTATAGTATAGTGCGTCACCAAGCGCCAACAGATAAAGGAATTCCAATCGAAATACTTTGTTTTAGTAGAGATAAGCGCTGGGAAAATTTTGAATATATAACGGCGGATATTTTTGACCATATTATAGCCGCTATCCCTTATTTTGATCTGAAATTATTTGAGTCTCCTTCCGGAGACGATATCACTAAATTGGTTAGTGTTAATACTGTTAAAAAGTGATACTTATATAATTTGCTTTTCAATATATTGCAGATTATGAAGTTGAAGCGTTTTTTTCAAGTATTTGCTATACTGGCAATTGTACTAACTATTTTTCCATTTTTAGCAGCAGATTATTGGTGGATACGCATTTTTGATTTTCCACATGTTCAGCTAACAATTTTAACGGCTACAGCATTTATTCTTTATTTAGTACGGTTTAATATTCGTAAAACTAAAGATTATGTTTTTGTAGTAGCCCTAATAGCTTGTTTACTTGTTCAAGTAATTAAAATTTATCCATACACTCCTTTGAAGGATACAGAAATAAAAAACAGTACAATTACAGAATCTGGATTACGGTTAATGACTACTAATGTTTTACAGAAAAACAATCAGTATCAAAAAACGCTTCAAGAAATTAATTCATTAGATCCAGATATTGTAGTGTTAGATGAAACTGATAAAAAATGGGAACAATCAGTAATGCCAAACCTTAATAAAGATTATCCCTATCACATATCGGTTCCACTTTCAAATACTTACGGAGTTATGCTATTTTCAAAGTTGAAATTAATTAATCCTCAAGTTAATTATATGGTTGAAGATAGTATTCCCTCTTTAGAAGCTAAATTTATTTACAGAAAAGATACCATACAATTATATAGTATTCATCCTACGCCTCCGTTTCCAGACCAAAATCTAAGTTCAGCAGATCGAGATGCAGAAATTATGAAAATTGCATTCAAAGCAAGGAAAAGTAATTATCCGGTTGTTGTATTAGGAGATTTTAACGATGTAGCTTGGTCTGAAACTACTGTTTTATTTAGAAAAATAGGAAGACTTTTAGATTTACGAATAGGCCGTGGATTTTATAACACTTTTAATGCTAATAATTTTATAATGCGTTGGCCATTAGACCATATATTTGTATCTCCGGAATTTAGAGTAAAACAAATAAAAGTAGGTTCTGATATTGGATCCGACCATTTTCCGGCTTTTGCTGAATTAACCTATGAACCAGACAATACTATAATTCAAGAACCTGGTAGTCCCACAAAAGAAGAATTACAAAATGCTCGTTTACAAATTGAAGATGAAGTAAAAGAAGATCAAGAAAACAAAGAATAATAAAAAAGCGTCTTTTTTGAATTTGAAAAAGGACGCTTTTTTTATTGAATTATAACAATTAAGATTAACTATTCTTTATAAAGCCTATCTTTAACAAATTCTATTTTAGTTTTCCCATGTGGTTTTGCCTTTCCATCTTCATCTAAAGAAACCATGACAATCTTATCTACTGTAATAATTGTTTCATGTGTCATTTTATTACGAACTTCAGATTTTAAAGTTAAAGAGGCATTACCAAATTTGACTACTTCTATACCTATTTCTACAATATCACCTTGTTTTGCCGAACTCTTAAAATCTATTTCACTCAGATATTTTGTTACAGTTTTAGGATTTTCTAACTGAATAATACTATATAAAGCACATTCTTCGTCAATCCATTCTAATAATCTTCCTCCAAATAATGTGTGATTTGGGTTTAAGTCCTCTGGTTTTACCCATTTTCTTGTATGAAATCTCATTTTTTTATTTTAAAGATATGTTTAATTAGAAAGAGTTCATCAACTTTCCGATATCAAAAATAAATATATTAATAGGGATAATAAATGATAATGAATAGTTTTTTCAATAAAGAAATTTTTGAAGAGCTACACTTATAATTTTAGCATGATCGAATGCCAATTTTGGCAAATTATCAATATCAAACCATGCAGCATCCTCAGCATCATCAGATCCTACTAAGGTTTTATGATCGTTACAAACGCCAAAAAAAGCAATAGAAATTACTCGGCCTCTAGGATCTCTATCAACAGATCCAAATGCACCTACTTGTCTTAGCTTTTCTATTTTTAAACCACTTTCTTCTTCTAATTCTCTAGTAGCAGCCTGCATTAATTCTTCATTGTCTTCTACAAAACCACCTGGAATTGCCCAATAATCTTTGTAGGGGTCATTTTTACGCTGTATTAGCGCAATTTGAGTATCTTCTTTTCCATGGCATAGGATAATACTATCAACAGTAATTGCTATATTTTGTCTCATACTTACTAATTTAAGGTTTTCGGGATGGGGATTTCAGTTTTGAATTTTTTATTAAATTTTTGGATAAAATAGGAAGAAAGTAAAGGAGAAGCTTCTTCTATATTTTGGTGTATATAGAAATAAACTTCCTGTAATCCTTCATTTCTCCATAATTCTAATCGATCTATCCAGTCGTCTAATCGAGAATAATCAGAAGGATGATTTGCTCCATTGTAACGTATAAATGCGGTGGTGTTGGTTAAACGCATATGTATTAAATCACGCCGACCTGCTGTATCGGTAATTATACTAGCTATATTATGTTTTTTTAAAATGTTATTTAAGGCATTAGCTATTATTTCATTATTAATCCAATCGGTATGCCTAAACTCTACTGCTAGGGGAATTTCTTTAGGCCAATACGAAAAAAAAGGATCGAGACGATCTATATTTTTTGGAGAAAAATTATCAGGCATTTGCAAAAAACAAGTCCCTAATTTTTCCTTTAACTGGAGCATATTAGTAACCACATCATCAACTAATCTGTCGGTATCTAAAAGTCGTTTAGTATGACTTATTATTCTAGGTATTTTGGGAGAAAAAATAAAATCGGAATCTTCTGTTTTTTGATACCATTTTTTAAATTGTTCTTCCGGGAAAATTCTATAAAAAGCAGCATTAAATTCGATTGAATTAAATTGAGAAGCATAATAAACCAACTCGTCTTTGGTGCCTTTAGGATAAAAGTTTTTTAAATCTTTACGATTCCATTTGGCACAACCAATCCGAACATTTTTAAACCCATTTTTTTTATTTAGGTTTAAAACTTCTTTAGTTTGCGGATGATCTTCAGGTAACGTAAAATCTACGTTACCTGGATCTACTACTTTTCCAAATTTCATTATTCTCTGCTATTCATATATGTTGAAATAAACTGTTTTTCTATTTACAAATTCTTGAATACCGTGAGCCGCTAATTCTCTTCCATATCCTGAAATTTTTGTTCCGCCAAAAGGCAATCTCGGGTCACTTTTTACCAACTCATTTACAAATACAGCACCATCATCAAAAAGGGATACAATTTCTTCAGCAAATTTTAAGTTTTCCGTGAAAATTGAAACGCCTAAGCCAAAATCTGAATAATTTACTAGATTTATTGCTTCATCATTTTCTGCAAATGTAGAAACTGAAATTGCAGGACCAAAAGTTTCTTCATCAAAAACTCGCATTCCTTTTTTTACATTCGTAATAATAGTTGGTTCAAAAAATGCTTTATCTCGTTTTCCTCCTAGTACAATTTTAGCTCCTTTTTTTACTGAATCCTCAATTTGTTCTTCCAAATCTTCGGCTAAATCTTCTCGTGCTAAAGTAGCAATATAGGTGTCTTTATCCATAGGATCCCCCACTTTAAGCGCTTTTACCTGTTTTATAAATTCCTCCATAAATTCTTCTTCAATATTTTTATGGAGCAATAATCGTTTCCCAGCTATGCAGCTTTGCCCTGCATTTTGAAATCTGGCCTGCACACAGGTTTTTACCGTTTCTTTAATATTAGCATCTTCAAAAACTACTAATGCATTACTACCGCCTAATTCTAAAACTGTTTTCTTTATTTCTGAACCTGCTGTGGCGGCAACTGCACTACCGGCAGGCTTACTACCTGTTAATGTTGCTGCTTTAACCCTTTTATCTTTTAATATATTTTCTATTTTGCTACTACCTATTACTAAATTTTGAAAGCAAGCTTCCGGAAATCCGGCTCTTTCGAATACTTTCTGAATATTATTAGCACATCTCATTACATTGCTAGCATGCTTTAAAATACCAATATTCCCGGCCATTAGCGCAGGTGCTGCAAATCTAAACACTTGCCAAAATGGATAATTCCAAGGCATAACAGCTAAAACAATCCCGATAGGCTCGTAACTTACATAACTTTTAAAAGCATCGGTTTCTATAGTTTCATTACTTAAATGTTGCTCGGCATTTTCTGCATAATATTCGCATACCCAAGCACATTTTTCAATCTCTGCATTAGCCTGAGAAATTGGTTTTCCCATTTCTAGCGTCATTGCTTCGGCATATTCTTTTTTATTTTTTCGTAATTCAGCCGCCGCATTCTTTAATAGATTACTTTTTTCAGCAAAGCTTACTTTTCGCCATGTTTTAAAACACTCGTCTGCTTTTTGTAACGCATTCTCTATTTCTGTATCTGTATATTCTTTAAATTCTTCGATTACCTCTCCTGAATATGGATTTTTAGAAACAATCATAATTCAATTTTTTTTCTTTTAAAGGTACGCATCACAACAGGCATTTTCTAACGATTAATAGAATTTTAACTTGAAGCAAGACTTTATAACAATTTTTAATACCTAAGTTTGGTAAGCTTATTGATTTAATTTCTGAAAAATAATTTTTATGAATTCACGCGATTCTCAATTAATTGAAATAAGACCTATTATTGCATCTGCTACTGTCTCTGAATTTACAAGTCCAGAAGAAGCTTTCCAAAATAAAACACTACGCCCTATTGCAAAACTTCAGAATGATTTATTGGTAGCTGTATTTCGTAATTATATTAAAAAACATAAAAATACCTTTTATGAACTGAATTTAGAAAAACGACTAGCTTATATTGCAAATGCAATACAACGAGATGTAAAATTTAGAAATAGTTTAAAAGGAATTATTATTGGTCAGTTTACTATTGAAGAATACGAAACTTATATTGAAAACTCTTCTTCACTTAATAAGCGAATGATGAATTTAGTTAAACAACGTATTGAGGATAACTTGCAACTATTAGAGAAAAAATTGGCGTATTAATAAGCCAATTATAATTGTAATTGAAAAACTCATAAGCGTACCTATAAGTACATATTCGGTTTGCTTTCTAGCTGAAGCATCATTTTTATCGGCAAACCGAAGTATAGATTTTGCTGCAATTAAAAATCCTATTGCAGAAAAATGATTGGTGAGTATAAAAGTAAGAACCAAAACACGTTCGAAAATACCAATATATCTACCAGCATTTTGCAGGCTAAGTGGTTCCTTTTGATCTTTTAATATTTCGTTATGCCAGCGTTGGGTTGCTTTTCCTACAATAAAACCTATTGGAAATATTATAATTAAATACGCGACAATTACGGCTAAAAATCTTTCCGATTCTAATACAGTTATAATATAATCCTCTAATAAAGTAAACTGATTAGTTAAAAATAAGTAGGACATACATAGTATTACAATATGAAAAAACTGGTCAAGTAAAAAATAAGTGAGATTATCGTTTTTCTTTTTCAATTTCCATAAATCGATAAAAAAATGAGAAATCGAAATACCTACCGGAACTAGCCAAGCATCCCAATCTCTTAACAAGAGGTACGATAAAAAACCAGCTAAAAAAGCATGAATATATAAGAAAAGAGACTTTTCCTGTTTTGTTTGCTTCTCTAGAACAGCCTTCTTTGTTTGTAAAACAAAATCGGTTAAAATATGTGCTAATAAAAGTTGTATAAAAATCATAGCTTTTCAATAAAAGTCGCTGATATTTTTTTTTCAAAACGAGTTAAAAGTAAATCTATAACCTCCCAGCCTGCTGTTTTTTTGCGCTGATTAACTGCACTTTGACTAATATTTAATTTCTTTGAAATTTCAATTTCTTTATAACCATGTAATAAGTAATAAACAACCTCAGCCGAAGCAACACTCCAACGCTCTGCTATATAATCGAACATTGCCAAGCTTATATTGAATTCTTCATTAACTTCAGAATTAGGCGTGGCCAACATTAGTTTTCGTCCTGTATTCTTCATTTCGTCCAACGTTCGCCCAGAAAAATGAAAAGCTTCACCATTAGATTCTCTAATTTCTTCTCGTTCTAATTGATAATTTCCTATTCCTATAGCTAATTTCAAATCGGTTTTAGCATTTTTTTCAGTGTCATTAACAATAGCGTTAAGAGTAGATTTCAAAACTAATGCCACCCATAATGCTTTAGAAGGCTTTTTGATTATTGCCTGTATACTATCTCCTCGAAAAATATCGAAACTAGTGGTTTGTTCTGAAAAATTTTCTTCAATTCTAGAAAATTCGTTTTTTAAATTACTTAAAACAATCTCTAAAAACGAATTACTATATTTTGTAGAATCAATTAAATCGGCTGTAAGTACTGCAATCATAATTATAAATATACAAAATATAAGCTATAAACCTAATAATTTTAAATTATAAGCTTTTAGACTTATAATTAATAAATATAAGCTTATAGGCTTATTAAAAAACATACTGTTACTAGTGTAGATATTAAACTTTTACTAATTATTCTATCAGTTCGCTCGGTATCTGTAATTTTAAGAAAATTGAATAAATTAAAGCTATGGAAACCAACAAAAAAGAATTATTTTTTAAATGTTTAGATGAAATAAATGCTAAAATCGACCAATATCAATCTAGAATGGATCAGATTAAACAATCTATGGATGCCAACGGTATTAAGACTGATTATGATGAAGACAATAAAGGGGAAATGTTGAGTGATTTTGAGAGGCATACTGAACATTTAAGTGAAGCCCAAGAAATGAAAGAAACACTACAAAAAGTAGATCCGCAACTTACAAATAAAGCTGTTGGTTTTGGATCTGTAGTAGAAACTGATGAGCGTTATTATTTTATTGCAGTACCGCTAGGAGAAATTAATATGGATACTGGAAATACAATTTATGCAATTTCTACCGATGCACCTATTTATGAGGTACTTCAAAATAAAAAAGAAGGAGATACATTTACCTTTAATGATAAAGAGCATACAATTAAAGGTGTTGCATAACTCTTTATTCTGGATATTCAATTCGTAAATGGTAGATGTTCTTTAGCTTTCGCTTTAGAATTTTCTTAATCATTTGAATTTCCTTAAACGTAATATTAGAATTTAAAAACTGACCATCTTCCATCTGCTTATTAATAATTTTTTCTACAAAACTATCAATAAGCGAGGAAGTTGGTTCTTTTAAGCTTTTACTAGCAGCTTCTACACTATCGCACATCATTAAAATTGCCGTTTCTTTACTAAAAGGAATTGGTCCCGGATAACGGAAATCATCGGGATTTACATTTTCATTATTTTCTTGTGCCTTTTTATAAAAATAATATACGGTACTGGTGCCGTGATGCGTCCTAATAAAATCGATAACACGATCGGGTAAATTATTTTTTCTAGCAATTTCAATCCCTTTTATTACATGCCCAATAATAATCTGTGCACTTTCATGGGGTTCTAAATCGTCGTGAGAATTAACGGATGACACTTGATTTTCAGTGAAATAAGTAGGATTATTCATTTTGCCAATGTCATGATATAATGCTCCTACCCTAACAAGCATGGTATTTGCATTAATTTCGTTTGCTGAAGCTTCTGCTAAATTGGCAACATTTAAAGAATGGTGAAAGGTTCCTGGTGCTTTTTCAGACATCTCTTTTAGTAGCACACTATTAGTATCTGATAATTCTAGTAAAGACATATCTGAAACCATTCCGAAAATCTTTTCATAGATATAAATTAATGGCTGAACAAATAAGGTTGCTAAGCCTCCTAGTAAAAAAGTCAGAAAAACTTCCGCTTTTATATCATCTACATTTCCTTCTTGAATAATGGTAAAAGCAAAATAGGAAACAATATACACTAACGTAATTTGTCCTACAGAGATAAAAAGATTGGCTCTTTTATACAATTCCGATATTGTAAGAATGGTTACAATACCTGCTATAATCTGCAAAAACATATATTCGTAACTATTAGGAACTATAAACCCTAAAAGTAAAACTGTTATTACATGAGTAAATAAACCTAATCTTGCATCGAAAAATGCCTTTAAACTCAATGGTAAAATACATAAGGGTACTACATATACATAGTTTGCATTAAAGTTAACCACTACGGTAGTTAACATCAACATAAAAGTGATATTAAAGAAAATAAAAGTAACTTTTACATTGTTTTCAAATATATCCGGCCGGTATTTTCGGATAAATAATAATAACATTAATAACGCCATTGCTACTAATGCACTGTAGCCTACAATTATCCAATTATAGCTGGTTTTACTCCATATTTGGGATTCGTATTCATTTTTAAGAGATCTTAAAATATCATATTTATTACCTTCTACAACTTCACCCTTAGCAATAAGCCTGCTCCCCTGTTCTATGTTTCCACGAGTGTATGATATATTGTCTAATTTACTTTGTAAAACACGCTCGGTAAACTCATTATCGTAAAAAATATTAGGCTTTATACTATTAAAGAAAACTTCTAACAGCTGATTATTAAATTGCTCTAAATTAGCATCAAATATTTTTTGGTTGAGATAATTTCTAATCTCACTTTGTTTAAATACATTTTTATACGGAATTTCAAAAGCTTCATTTCCTTTTCGGAGATAAATTAAATCTCCCGGATCCATTTGGTCGTTACTCTGAATTAAACCATACCGATAAATTTCATTAAGTCTAGAAGTAACAAAGTTGGTAATTAGGCTTCTGTTATTGCGTAAAACACTATCGCTAAATACTTCGTTAATTTCTGTTAGAGCTCCATTTTTAACTTCATCAGAAATTTCTTCGTCATATTTATAATAGGGAATATTATTATCTATGATCTGTTCGCGTTCCAGCTTCAATTCTTCCTCGGATTTCAGAATTGCAAAATCAAAAGGAGCATATAAACTTTCGTGTTGCCAAGGCTTACCTTTGGGAATTTCATACTTAAATTTTCCTCCTTTAGGTAATAAATAAACTATTAAAACAGAAGTGAGTAAGGCTAAAAATACCTTATAAAATAATGCTTGATTTTTATATAATTTATTTACAAAATTGACCATACGTGTTGGATAATGCTCAAATGTACTAAAAAATAGATATCATAAAACTGGAAAGACGAGTGTTATTTATAAATTCACTAAATTAGTAGACCATCAGTAACTTAAAATATATTTTATGAATAATGAGGTAGTAATAGTAAGTGCAGCCCGTACACCAATTGGTAGCTTTTTAGGAAGTCTTTCTAACATTTCTGCAGTAGACTTAGGGAGAATTGCCATTAAAGGAGCTTTAGAAAAAATAGACTTAAACGCTAATTTAGTTGAAGAAGTAATTATGGGTAATGTAGTGCAAGCCGGAAACGGACAGGCACCTGCTAGACAAGCTGCATTAAAAGCTGGTATACCAGATACTGTACCCTGCACTACCGTAAATAAAGTTTGTGCAAGTGGTATGAAAGCCGTAATGCAAGCTGCACAATCTATTCTATTGGGACATAATAATATAGTAATTGCTGGTGGTATGGAAAATATGAGTCAAATCCCTCATTATGTTCAGATGCGAAAAGGTCAAAAATTTGGACCATCGACTTTAGAAGACGGATTACAAAAAGATGGCTTAGTAGATGCATACAATGGAAATGCTATGGGTGTAAGTGCCGATTTGTGTGCAAAACATTATAATATTACTAGAGAAGAACAAGATGAGTTTGCATTAAACTCATACAAAAAAGCAGCTTCTGCCTGGGAAAATGGAAAATTTAAAGATGAAGTTGTTCCAGTTTCTGTCCCACAAAGTAGAGGTGAACCTTTGATTATTGATGAAGATGAAGAGTTTAAAAATGTACACATCGATAAAATCTCTTCATTACGGCCAGCTTTTAGTAAAGCTGGAACTGTTACTGCTGCAAATGCCTCTACCATTAACGATGGCGCAGGAGCAGTTGTTTTAATGAGTAGAAAAAAAGCAGAAGAATTAGGAGTTACTATTTTATGCACCATTAAAAGCTTTGCTGATGCTGCACAAGAACCTAAATGGTTTACCACATCTCCGGCAAAAGCATTACCTAAAGCTTTAGAATTAGCCGGGAAATCTTTAGCTGATATCGACTATTTTGAATTTAACGAAGCTTTCTCGGTGGTAGGTTTAGTTAATTTAAAATTATTAGGTATTTCTTCTGAAAAAGCTAACGTTAACGGAGGAGCTGTTTCCTTAGGACATCCTTTAGGTTGTAGCGGAGTACGAATTTTAATAACTTTAATGTCGGTTCTTTCACAAAACAATGCTAAATTCGGTGCCGCAGCAATATGCAATGGCGGTGGCGGTGCTTCTGCTATGATTATTGAGAGAGTTTAAAATACGATATATTATAAAGTTTTTAATTGAATGCAATACGGAATTTGCCCTTTAAGTATTATTCCTTTACGGATAATGCCTCATGATGAAAGTGAATTAACATCGCAACTTCTTTACGGAGAACATTTTAAAATTTTAGAGGAACGTGCTGAATGGAGCCGAATTCGGGTGGCCTTTGATGGTTTTGAAGCTTGGGCTAAAAACAAACAATTAAAAAAAATTCCTAAAAGTTTATATACTGAAATAGATAATACTCCGCAAAAATTAGCTGGAGATTTAATCGAATTTTTAGTATCTAAAAAGCAAGAACTAATCTTAATTCCCTTAGGGTCTTCTTTACAAGTATTAAATTTTTTAGAACATAGTTTTGATGGTAATAGCGTAGAAGGTACATTCCACAAATCTAATATTATAGAAACTGCATTATTTTACCATAATGTACCCCATCTTTCTGGTGGAAAATCTCCCTTAGGAATAGATGCTAGTGGCTTCACCCAGATGGTTTATAAATTAAATGGGTATAATTTAAAAAGAAGTGCAATTTCCCAAGCAAAACAAGGAGAAGCTCTTAGTTTTATAGAAGAAAGCGAGCCCGGAGATTTGGCCTTTTTTGATGATCAAGACGGAATTATAAACCATGTAGGCATTATAATGGAAAATAATTATATTATCCACGTCGATGAAAAAGTTCGTATCGATAGAATCGACCATTCTGGTATTTTTAATATTGAATTACGAAAACACACCTATAAACTTAGAGTAATAAAGAAAATAATATAAGATTAGTAAATAATCGAAATTATAGAATTTAAATAGGGTTTCTCGGGAATATTTCAATTCGGTTATTGTCGTGATGCTCATCTTCAATTATAGCCAATTTACTGGGTCTATTCTGCTTAGCCCTTTCTACAGAAACTTTTCGAGCATCTTCATATTTTTCAAATTCTTCTAATTTTTCTTCATTTTCAGAATATAAAATCCATTTATTATTCTTTTTATGCCATTTTAACTGATACATTTTTTGACGAATTAATCCTTTGTCTTTAGCAAGTAAATAATAAATAATTTTACCATCACTATAATTCCCATCTGGATAACTCATCGGAAAAAGCGCAAAAAAGACATAATATAATGAGAAATATAAAAATTGATATGTAAAAATATTGGGCTCTAGTACTCCCTTAGAAATTATTAAAATTAAAATTGCAGATGCTATACAATTGCTAATTGTCCCACCAGAATAAATTAAAATATTTCTGAAACTAGATTTCTCATCAATGTTTTCAAAATAACAAAATCCGTAATAAAAATAATATTTTCGAATTTCAAAAAATCTATTACTAAATATAATTTTACCAGAACCTATAATTACTTTTATATTTTTAGCGCCTAAAATTCCTGCAAATAGCATATGACCAAGCTCATGAATTAGAGAAATTATAGGCATTACAACAAAAAATGCTAAAAATAATTTGGGTATGTCTTTAAAATCGAACATGCTTATTTAATGTAAATGAATTTCGAAAAATAATAGATTTAAATTGGTTATTATCTTATAAAAATCAATTTGTATTCAATTTAACTAAAATCACATTTTTTAATTTTTTTTAAAACAAAACACTTAAACAAAACATTACTAAGCATTTAACTATTTTTATGTATTTTTGAAAATTGATAGATTTAAGAGAAGTTAGAAAATATGAAGAATGTTATTAATCTTAGTCCGCTATACCATAGAGCAGAAAATATTGTTGCTATAGAAACTTTAAACACATTGGAAAATCGAAGCTTTATAAAGAAGTTTGGCGGCGTAAAATGGTCACAAACTCATAAGACATTTTATTTTTCACATTCTGAAGATCGGCTAAATCAGTTTATATCATACTGTATTGCTGCAAAATATTTTGTAAACTATAAGCAATTCTATAAAAAGCAAACTAAAGCATCAGAAACTTCTACTAATACAACTTCAAAAGCAATAATATCAACTAAAGATTACTATAAGCAGTTACCGCTACATTCTAAACAAACATTAAAAGGATTTATAGGATTTTTAAGAGGGAAACGCTTAAGTGAAAGCACCATAAAAAGTTATGGATATTTTGTATTACGTTTTATCCATTTGTTAAAAGATAAAGATATAGAAACTTGGAATAATAGAGATATTGATAATTTTATGACTCATGTTGTAGCAGCAGAAAACTATAGTATTAGTAGCCATCGGCAGTGTGTAAGTGCTATTAAATATTTAAGTGTTTATTGTAATTTACCAGATTTTGATGCTACTGATTATAATCGACCTAAAAAAAGTAAATATTTACCAACTGTTTTATCTGATCAAGAAATTTTAAATTTAATCCAAGTTACCAGAAATTTAAAACATCGAACAGTTATAGCTCTATTATATTCGGGTGGTTTACGGATTGGAGAATTATTAAGTTTGAAAGTAAATGATATTGATTTTTCAAGAAACATTATACATGTTAAACAAGCAAAAGGTAGAAAAGACCGAATAGTATCGCTTAGTGAACGCATAAAACCTCTTTTGCATAATTATATACATACATATTCGCCTAAAAAGTTATTAATTGAAGGGAGAGACAGTACTGCTTATACTCCAAGTTCTGTGAGAGCTTTTTTATATAGGTCTTGTAAATTAGCAAGAATATATAAAAAAGTTACTCCTCATACCCTACGCCATAGTTACGCGACACATATGTTAGAAAATGGTGTTGATATACGTTATATACAAGAATTATTAGGACACTCAAAACCAGAAACTACTATGATATATACTCACGTGGCTCAGAAAGATTTACATAAAATTCAAAATCCATTAGACACTGCTATAGAACGGATAACAAATTCTTCTAATAAACACAAAAAAGTGTCGATATCCCGCTATTAATACCAATAAAAGGTTATTTTTATGTTTATATAACGAGTTGGCATTAATTTGAAAAAAATAGTCTGTATATTAATTTTCATTATTTACTCTGTGAATTCATTTTCTCAGAATCACCAGAACGTTCTATTAATTAGTGGATTTGATAAATATGAATATTCCATAGCGTTGA
>NZ_JBLXIB010000018.1:0-37401 GCF_048269745.1 Zunongwangia sp.
CAAACACGAGAAATATTTTCGAATTGTGTATCGGCCTCAATTTGCGCGGGAGGTAGGTGGTTATGATAATCGATAATCGGTTGGTTTTTGGCATACTGATGGTATAATTCTTCAGCATATTTATTTTCCAACAAAAAATTATCTGTTATAAATGTCTTTGTACTCATTTGTTTTGTTTCTGTTTAACGTCCCATCCAACCGCCATCGACGGTAAGGATGCTTCCGGTCATATAATCACTGGCTTTGGAAGCGAGAAAGGTTATTGGTCCTTTAAAGTCTTCTGGTTTTCCCCAACGACCTGCAGGGATTCTTGCTAAAATCGCTTCGCTACGCTCTTCATTATCGCGTAAAGCTTGTGTGTTATCGGTAGCAATATAACCGGGCGCGATGGAATTCACCTGAACACCTTTAGATGCCCACTCATTTGAAAATGCCATCGTTAACTGGCCAATAGCGCCTTTGGAAGCGGCATAACCAGGAACGGTAATCCCGCCCTGAAAGGTTAGTAAGGAAGCGGTAAAAATTACTTTTCCGTGTCCGCGTTTCAACATTTCTTTTCCGATTTCCCGGGTTAAAATGAACTGTGCGTTTTGGTTGACTTCAATTACTTTATCCCAATATTCATCGGAATGTTCGGCTGCCGGGGCTCTTAAAATGGTTCCGGCATTATTGACTAATATATCTATTTGTGGATTTTCAGCTTTTACTTTTTCGATAAAGGCATACAATGCTTTACGGTCTGAAAAATCACATTGGTAGGCTTTAAACTCCTTCCCTATTTCTTTAACGCGCTTCTCGATTTTAGAACCTTCTAATTCTAAGGAAGCTGAAACGCCTAAAATATTAGCGCCGGCTTCGGCTAAAGCTTCAGCCATCGCAAAACCTATTCCGCGTTTACACCCGGTAACTAATGCTGTTTTTCCTTCTAAACTAAATAAACTCATTTGTTCTTATTTTAATTCGTCTGGAGTTACTCCATCCATATCACCATAGTCTAAATTTTCTCCTGCCATTCCCCAAATAAAAGTATAGTTGGAAGTTCCGGCACCGGCGTGAATCGACCATTCGGGTGAAATAACCGCCTGATGGTTTTTCATAAAAATATGACGCGTTTCCTGCGGTTGCCCCATAAAATGACTAATGGTTTGCCCTTCTTCTAAGTCGAAATAAAAGTAAACTTCCATTCTACGCTCGTGCGTATGTGGTGGCATTGTGTTCCAAACACAACCTTCTTGAAGTTCGGTCATTCCCATTTGTAATTGACAGGTATCAATCACGCTATTCACCAATAATTTATTGATCACACGTTTATTGGAGGTTTTGGTATCTCCTAATTCTACCACCTCAGCTTCCGCTTTCGTTACCTTTTTGGTTGGATAAGATGTATGTGCCAGAGCTGAGTTGATATAAAAATAAGGCTGCTCCTCGGTGGCTTCAAAAATCACTTCTTTGGTGCCGCGACCTATATAAATGGCTTCCCGATGACCAATTTCGTAAACTTCCCCATCTACGGTTACTTTTCCTTTACCGCCTACATTAATTACTCCTAGTTCGCGACGGTCTAAAAAGTTTTCGGATTTTAACTCGTCGATAGTTTCTAATTTTAAAGCTTGATCTACCGGAAAAGCACCACCAGCAATGTAACGATCGTACATTGTATAGGTTAAGCTAATCTGATTTTTCACAAACAACTCCGGAATTAGGAAATGCTCTCGAAGTTCTTCTGTTGTATATTTTTTCACATCTTCGGGATGATGCGCATATCTAAATTCTGATTTAGTCATAGCTTTGTTTTTTATTGATTTGTCTTTTATTTACAGAACTAGCAATTTCTCACTAATCTTATAGGATTGCATCCTGCACTACCCTGAATTATTCTCCACTAAGTTAATTTTATGCAATCGATTACTCAAATTTTAAAAGAAAAATTTTTTATTTTTTTAAGTTATGCAGAATTACGCTCAATATATTTAAAAACATTTTTAACTTTTTCCTTTTTATTCTTCAACAACATATAAGCTGCAGACTCTCCCATTACCTTAAAATCTGTACTTATAACTGTAATCCCTAATAAATCTTTTAGTGGCGTATCATTATAAGAGATAATGCCTATATCTTCACCTAATCTTAAATTTTTATTTCTAATCTGTCTAACAAGATTCACCAAATCACGCTCTTGTATAGTAACATATAAATCCTGTTCTTGCAATTCCATATCATCGTAAATCTCATCTAATATTTCAAAATCAAATCGATGCTGAATGCAGAACGTTTTAAATCCATGAATGATGCGTCTTGGGTATGGATTTACCGATTTTCTAGGATATACAAGAATAATCTTATCATACTTTCTAATTTTCTCTAAACCTTCTTGTAATGCATTATAGATATCATTCTGAAAATCTTGATAAATAGAACCATAATTACCTTTAATTTCTGGTTTTGTATTATCAAGTATAATTAATTTATTTTTTGGAATTTTCTCGATAGTTTCTAAAACAGAAGGAGTACAACTAACATGATTAGAATTTTCATCTCTAAAATGAGGCATTAATACATAATAATCATAATAACCTAAATTTCGCTCTAAGTATTTTTTGAATAAATCTTGATCGCAGTGATAGATAAATAAATTTACATGAGCATTAATTCCTAATGTATTTACAAATGAATTATAAATCATCATTTTATAAGTACTTGTTTTATTTATCAAAAAAAAGACATTAGTTTTCGATATCAAATCAGTTTTATTGGTATAATATCCTTTTCCTTTTACAGATACAATTATTTTTTTCTCTTTAAGATGCTTATATGCTTTTTCTACAGTATCTCGGGAAAGTAACAAATGTTCACTAAGCTCATTTATCGAAGGAATTTTTTCACCTATTTGCAAATTACCATGTGAAATATCATTAACAATAGAATCTACTATTTGTTTATATTTAGGAACCCGCGAATTAGAATCAATTTCTATATCAAACGTTTGCGTCATTGTGGTTAAGAATTTATAATCAGATTATCGGTTTTTAGTTACTATTTTCAATTAAAAAAATTATTTTTTTGAAGATTTAAATATAATATATAAATTTTAAGCAGTATAGAACAGGATGGTCTAAATAATTGTAAAAATTACATTTGAGAAGCTTAAATTGAAACAATAAAATTAAAATGAAAAAAACTTTTCAGTACGTAGACTATCTCTGGGATGAAGCTAAAGCTGCCGAATTGGGTGACGATCAGGTAGCTTTGTTTTTATACCGATCCAATATATTAGGTGCCGATCTAAGAATCACCAATTATGGAGGCGGAAATACCAGTTGTAAAACCATCGAAAAAGATCCGCTTACCAATGAAGAAGTAGAAGTGATGTGGGTAAAAGGTTCTGGTGGGGATATTGGCACACTTACCCGAAAAGGAATTGCCGGTTTATATACAGAGCGCTTAAGAAATCTTAAAAACGTGTACGGTGGACTAGAAGATGAAGACCGAATGGTAGGACTTTTTAATCATTGTATTTACGATTTAGACAGTAAAGCACCTTCCATCGATACGCCGCTACACGGGTTATTGCCGTTTAAACATATCGATCACTTGCATCCTGATGCGCTGATCGCCGTGGCGGCAGCAAAAGATAGCGAGCAAGTCACCAAAGAGATTTGGGGAGATACAATGGGGTGGGTGCCTTGGCAACGTCCCGGTTTCGATTTAGGACTTCAACTCGAAAAATGTTTGAACGAAAATCCCGGTATTCGTGGAATTGTGTTAGGCAGCCACGGTTTATTTACCTGGGGCAATACCTCTTACGAGTGCTACGTCAATAGCTTGGAAGTAATTGAAATGGCTTCCGAATATATAGAAAAGAAAATTAAAGAAAATCGAGAAGTTTTTGGCGGACAAAAAATCGAAGCTTTGCCTGCGGAAGAACGTAAAGAAAAAGCTGCTGAGCTGATGCCACTATTACGCGGATTGGCTTCTTCCGAAAATCAAATGATCGGTCATTTTACCGATAGTGATACCGTTTTGCAATACATCAACAGTAATGATCTGGAACGTTTGGCACCTATGGGAACTTCATGTCCCGATCATTTTCTGCGGACGAAAATTCAGCCGCTCATCTTGACCTTAGACCCGTCAGATGAGGTGACCGATACCGAAGCGACGCTAAAAAAATTAGAGCCTTCCTTTGAACAATACCGCGAAGAATACCGTCAATATTACGAAAATCATAAACACGCCAATAGTCCCGCTATGCGTGATCCTAATCCGGTGATTATTATTTATCCGGGAGTGGGAATGTTTAGCTTTGCCAAAAACAAGCAAACCACGCGTGTGGCAAGTGAATTCTACGTAAATGCGATCAACGTAATGCGAGGAGCAGAAGCAATTAGTGAATATACCTCCTTACCCAGACAAGAAGCCTTTGACATCGAATATTGGTTGTTAGAAGAAGCGAAATTACAACGAATGCCTGCGGAAAAACCACTTTCCCGTAAAGTAGCCATCGTTACCGGTGCTGCCGGCGGAATAGGAAAAGCCATTGCCGATAAATTAGTTGCCGAAGGTGCTAATGTCGTGCTTACCGATATTAGTCAGGAGAATTTAGAAGAAGCTTTAGCGACTTACAAACGTGACGAAGCAGCCATTGCGCTTTGCGATGTCACCAAAGAAGAGTCCATCGAAAAAGCTTACAAAGAAGCAAATTTAGCTTTTGGAGGGGTTGATATCGTAGTCCATTCAGCAGGATTAGCAATTTCTAAATCCTTACCCGATACGACTTTGAAAGATTGGGAGTTATTACAAAATGTATTGGTGAAAGGCCAATTCTTAATGGCACAAAAAGGCGTTGAAATTATGCGCAAGCAAGGGTTGGGCGGTGATATTGTAAATATTGCCAGTAAAAACGGACTCGTTTCCGGACCGAACAATGTAGGCTATGGAACGGCAAAAGCTGCGCAACAACATATGACGCGTTTATTAGCTGCAGAATTAGGCGGTGATCATATTCGCGTGAATACCGTAAATCCTGACGGAGTTATTGTGGGGAGTAAAATCTGGGAAGGTGATTGGGCGGAAGGCCGTGCCAAAGCACACGGAATTAAAGTCGAAGACCTGCCCGCACATTATGCCAAAAGAAACCTATTAAATGAAATTATCCTACCGGAAGACATTGCCAACGGTGTATTTGCTTGTGTAGGAATCCTCGAAAAAAGTACCGGAAATACCATTAATGTAGATGGTGGTATGGCCAATGCTTTTGTGAGATAGAGTTTTAATGGTGATGAGAGATTAGAGGTGAGACGTGAGGACTCTAGAAGCAAGAACCAAGAAACAAGACAAGCGTCAAAGCGGCGGCTGAGTGATTGCGACGTAGGAGCAATCGTATCGAAGCCAGAGTGTCGCTGAATAAAATAGAAGTTAGAAACTAGAATAGAGGCGATATATTTTAGAGTTTTGATCCTAGAATCAAGAACCAGGACGATATTAACTGAATGAGATTCTGAAACAAGCCTGCCTGCCAGCGAGGCAGGTTCAGAATGAAAAGAGAAAAGATATAAATTTAATTGAAGAATACTGTCCTATTTTTTAATTCCGTAGTAATTGTAGGAAAATGGCGCAGCGTTGTCTGCGGAGCAAGGGACTAGTGGAACGGTTTCCCTTGCGCAGGATAAGCCATTTTTCTAACAATTCAAGGAAATAAAAATAAGACTAGACTTTTTTGCTACTTTTTTTGGCAATGAAAAAAAGTAAGGAACATAAAGTTAGAATTGAGAAGGTGATGAAATCCTTAACGGCGGCTGAGTGATTGCGACGTAGGAGCAATTGTATCGAAGCCAAAGCGGGTCTATACGCTAAACAAAAAATAAATCTTTAAAAAGATGAAAATAAATACTGATCAACTATCAGAATTCAATAAAAAGCAAAACGATTCATTCGAAAATGAAATCGATTACCTAAAAAATAAGTTTACTAAAAAAGGAATTTCGGTAGCTAACATTATACAAAAATTAGCCGATTTTCAGGTAGCGATTCCCAGTTGGGCTTTAGGTGCCGGCGGTACGCGTTTTGGTCGGTTTTCTTACGGAGGCGAACCCGCTTCATTAGAGCAGAAATTAGAAGATATCGGAATTTTACATGCGCTTACCAAAACAGCGGGAGCCGTTTCCTTACATATTCCGTGGGATATCCCAGAAGATGTCAATGCGATTAAAGATATTGCTAAAAGTCATCATATCGTTTTTGATGCGATGAATTCCAATACCTTTCAAGATCAACCGGATGCCAAAGAAAGCTATAAGTTCGGTTCGCTCAACAGCATGAATGAAGCTTCCCGCGAATATGCGGTAGCGCATAACAAAGAAGTAATTCGAATCGGAGAACAATTAGGATCTAAAAGCCTGACCGTTTGGTTAGCCGACGGAGCTAGTTTCCCGGGACAGTTGAACTTTCAAAACGCCTTACAAAACACCGAAAAAAGCTTAAAAGAAATCTACGGCTCTATGCCCGAAGACTGGAAGCTTTTTATTGAATATAAACCTTACGAACCTAATTTTTATAGCACCACCATTCAAGATTGGGGAACCTCCTTGATGTTGGCCAATGCTTGTGGCGATCGTGCGTTTACGTTGGTCGATTTAGGGCACCATTTACCCAATACCAATATCGAGCAAATCGTAGCTACTTTAATGTACAAAGGCAAATTAGGTGGATTCCATTTTAACGATAGCAAATACGGCGATGACGATTTAACTGTAGGTTCCATAAAACCTTATGCGCTATTCCTAATTTTTAATGAATTGGTTTACGGAATGGAGAACAATCCCCAAAACCCATATCCCACTTGGATGATTGATGCAAGTCATAACATTAAAGATCCGCTGGAAGATTTATTACAATCCTTAGAAGCGATTTTAATCGCTTACGCTCAGGCCTTGTTAGTCGATCAAAAAGCATTAAAAGAAGCGCAACTCAATAACGATGTTACCAAATGTCAGGAGATTTTACAAGATGCCTACCGAACCGATGTGCGTTCGTTGGTAAAAGCAGCTAGGGCTAAAAGTGGTGCCGCGGTAAATCCCATGGAAGCCTATCGTGCTTTTGATGTACGTAAAACCCTTATCGAAGCTCGTGGATTAAAAACCGTAGCAACCGGACTATAGTAGAAGTTAGATTTTAGAAACTAGAATATAGAGAATAGACTCTAGAATCAGGAAACAAGACAATCGTCATCCCGGACCTGCCCGTCCGGCAGGCGGGCTTGTTTCAGGGTCTCATCCAGCTGAGAAGGTTATGGGATTCCGTGTCAAGCACGGAATGACAAAAGAAAAAGTCTAACTTCTAAAAAGGTCGCGCAAAAAAATAAAACGATTCCCTGGGAAAGTCCACAGGGTTAAATGATAATAATTTGGTTTCGAATAGTTTACTATTAAAATAATACGAAACCGTAAACTCTCGATTGTCGAGATGAGTAAAAAGAAAGTAACTGCCGTTTTTGATATTGGGAAAACCAACAAAAAATTTTTCCTGTTCGATAAGCATTACCAAGAGGTATTTCGGGATTACACACGTTTACCCCTTACGGTAGATGAAGACGGTTATCCCACCGAAGATATTACGCTCTTACAGCAATGGATCAAAGATACCTTTCATTCGGTTTTGGAAAATGAGCAGTACGAAGTGAAGTCGATTAACTTTTCAACGTATGGGGCCAGTTTGGTGCATTTAGATCACCACGGCAATGTGCTTACACCTTTATACAACTACACGAAATCGATTGAGCCGGAAATTACCGATGAGTTTTACGCAAACTATGGCGATGAATTAAAGATTGCTGTAGAAACGGCTTCGCCACAATCGGGAATGTTGAATTCTGGCTTGCAATTATTTTGGTTGAAGAAAAAATACCCAGAGGTTTTTAAGAAAATCAGGTACACACTGCATTTGCCACAATATTTGTCGTTTTTGTTTACCGGAATTCCAGTGAGTGAATACACATCGATTGGCTGTCATACCAATTTGTGGGATTATGAGAAGGAAGATTACCATAATTGGGTGTATGAGGAAGGTTTTGATCAGTTATTGGCTCCCATTGTGCCTACGGCTAGCAGCATTAATACTTCTTATAAAGGCGAAAAGATAAAAATTGGGGTGGGCATTCACGATAGTTCTTCGGCATTATTACCCTACATTTTGAGTAAAAAGAAGCCCTTTTTACTGCTTTCAACAGGAACTTGGAGTATTTCGCTTAATCCTTTTAATGAAGAAAGTCTAGGCGAAGAAGAAATCAAGAATAATTGCTTGAATTACTTGCGTGTAGATGGAAAACGGGTAAAAGCGTCTCGCTTTTTTATGGGGAATGAATACCGGATTCAGGTCGAAAAATTAGGCGAATACTATGGTAAAGAATATGGCTATCATCGCGAAGTTCAGTTTGATCAGGATTTGTATTTACGCCTGATTGAAAAACCTTCCATTTATTTCAAATTTGAAGGAATTTCACTGAAGCGTAAAGAATTGCATCAAACCGATTTGAAACCTTTTGCCACGTTTGAAGAAGCCTATCATCAATTGATGATCGAGTTGATGGAATTACAAATCCATACCATTCGAAATGCGATTGGAAACTCCCCCATCAACAAAATATACATCGATGGTGGATTTACCGATAATGATGTATTTATGAAATTAATGGCTCATCATTTTAGTGAATTTAAAGTATTATCGACACATTCTCCTTTAGGTTCTGCCTTAGGAGCTGCGATGGTGATTTCCAATAAAAAGGTAGATTCTAAATTTTTAAAAGAAAACTACCGAATGAAGAAGTTAGTTCCGCTCTTGCTGACAAAGTAGTGAGAGCTTAGAAAATAGAAATTAGAATATATAAAAATAGACTAAATAGGAATCAGGAAACAAGAAACAAGACGAACGTCATCCCATACCTGCCCGTCCGGCAGGTTGGCTTGATCCAGCATCTCATCCTGCTGAGAACATGATGAGATGCTTAACGGCGACGGAGTGATTGCGACGCAGGAGCAATGGTATCGAAGTCAGCGTGGAATGAAAAAAAGTAGGGAAGTTAGAAAATAGAGAAAGAACAAGAAACAAGAAGTGTCGCTTCGAGTGATTTTATTGCAGCGATAGCGGAAATAAAATAGTATCGAGAAGTAATGAGAAACGAGGTCTCAATACAAATTTCAATGATCATTGAAATTTGTATTGAGACCTGACAAGAAGGTAGAAACTAGAATATAAAGCTATAACTATAAAACCGAGCTGTTAACCGTAAACAGTCAATTAAAACAAAACAATGGCCTTTCCATTTAACACCGAATATCCATCTATAGAATCGCTTCGGGAGCGTGCCCGAAAGCGTATGCCGCGTTTTGCGTTTGAATACTTAGACGGAGGCTGTAACGAAAACATCAACATAAAAAGAAATACTAATGAAATCAGGGAAATTCAGCTAAAACCCCGATACCTGAAAAATTACAGTAATTCAAGATTAGAAACCGAATTATTCGGATTAAAATATGATGCGCCTTTTGGCATTTCCCCCATCGGATTGCAAGGTTTGATGTGGCCCAACGCTCCAGAAATTTTAGCCAAAGCCTCTTTAAAACATAACATTCCGTTTATCTTAAGTACGGTAACTACCACCAGTATTGAGCGTGCCAGTGAACTCACCGAAGGTCGCGCTTGGTTTCAGCTTTATCATCCCACGGAAGATTGGTTGCGCGATGATATTTTAAAACGAGCAGAAGCCGCTGAAGTACCGGTGTTGGTGATTTTGTGTGATGTACCCACCTTTGGGTATCGTCCTAAAGAAATTAGAAACGGACTCGCGATGCCGCCACAAATGAATTTTAGGAATGTATTACAAGTGATGGGAAAACCAGCTTGGGCAATGCAAACCTTAAAGCACGGTGCACCCAATTTTGCCACGATGAAAAAATATATGGATAAGGGGATGAGCATTAAACAGCTGGGCGCATGGATGAATGCCACTTTTTCCGGTCGGTTAAATGAAGAAAAAATCAAACCATTGCGTGATTTATGGAAAGGAAAACTGGTCTTAAAAGGCGTAGTTTCTGATGAAGATGCAGAAGAAGCCATTCGTTTAGGTTTCGACGGAATTATCGTCTCCAATCACGGTGGCCGACAATTAGACGCCGGGGAATCGACCATCAAACCACTTTCGCATATTGCTGAAAAATATAAAGATCGCATCACGGTAATGATGGACAGTGGCATACGTTCCGGTCCTGATATCGCTAGGGTAATGAGCAGTGGTGCCGATTTCAGTTTCTTGGGCCGATCGTTTATGTATGGCGTAGGCGCTTTAGGTGAAGAAGGCGGCGATCATACCATTGCGATGCTAAAAATGCAATTACAACAAGTCTTAGAACAGGTTTGCTGTGAGAAAGTAACCGATTTACCGAAGTATCTAGTGAAGGAGTAGCAGTAGTTAGGTATTAGAAAATAGACGCTAGGTTTTAGAACATAGAATCAGGAATCAAGAACCAAGATAAACCTCATCCTGAACTCGTTTAACTCCGTTGAATCTTCGATTTCAGGATCTCATCCAGTTGAGTACGTGATGAGCTCCTTAACGGTGGCTGAGTGATTGCGACATAGGAGCAATTGTATCGAAGCCAGAGTGGAATCAAAAAGTAGGGAAGTTAGAATTGAGAACATAGAGAATAGACGAGAAATAAGATTTGGGAGACCGTAGGCAATAAAAAAATAAACTTCATCCTAAAATAGATTCGGAATTACAACAGAATGAAAAACTCACAACTTCAACAAAAACAATTGAAGTCTTAGGGTAAATAAATAGAAAAAGATTATTATTAGTACCAAAAAGCTTAAATGAAAAACCAATGAGTCAGGCACAAATAGAGCAAGAAGTTATTGAAGCGGAAGTTTCTGGAGAATTTGAACGCGCACGTGTACCGGAATCCAAGTTAAAAAGTTGGAAAAGCTTCTTAGGAATGTATGCCGGGGAACACGCCGCAGGAACTGAATTTGTGATAGGTCCCTTATTCCTTACTACTGGTGTGAGTGCTTTTGATTTAATTATTGGCCTGCTTTTAGGGAATTTAATGGCCGTGTTAAGCTGGCGTTTTTTAACCGCAGAAATCGGAACAAAATTTAGATATACACTGTATTACCATCTCGAAAAAATCTGCGGAAAGCAATTGGTGACGGGTTATAATCTGGCAAATGGAATATTATTTTGTTTTCTGGCCGGAGCAATGATTACCGTTTCTGCTACAGCTGTTGGCGTTCCTTTTAATATGGAAATGCCAAAGTTAACCGATACCATGCCCAATAGTGCTACTTGGGTGATTATTGTATTGGCAATTGGTGCGGTAATTTCTATCATCGCTGCAAAAGGGTATAGCACGGTGGCAAAAGCCGCCAATTGGATGAGTCCGATTATTGTTCTGGCTTTTGTGCTTTGCGGAGTGGTTTCTATAGTCAATTTAGACGTTCATAGTTTTTCTGATTTTTGGAATATCTGGGGAGAAGGAAGTGAACCTTTTCCCGGACAAATAAAATATACCTTCTGGCACGTTTTCCTTTGGTCTTGGTTTGCCAATGCCGCAATGCATATCGGGATGTCAGATCTTTCGGTGTTTCGATTTGCTAAAAAAGCACGAGCAGGCTGGACCACCGCTGCAGGAATTTATATTGGTCACTACATTGCGTGGATTTCCGCCGCTTTATTATATGCTGTGTATTTAAAATCACCGGAAGCCCAGTCAATTTTAGCGGGTGGCGAAGCACCTTCGGTAGCTCCAGGACCTTTAGCCTATAATGCAATTGGCGTCTTCGGAATTATCGCAGTAGTTTTAGCGGGATGGACCACGGCCAACCCCACGATTTACCGAGCCGGATTGGCTTTTCAGGCGATTATTCCAAAAGTTTCTACCGCTTGGGTCACTATTATCGCCGGAACAGTAGCCACCATCGCCGGATTATTTCCTGCCTTTGCGATGAAATTATTAGGTTTTGTTGCCCTCTACGGATTCATTCTAGCACCCATCGGAGCCATTATTGTCTTTGAATACTTCTTCGGCAAGAAATTCGGTATCCAATCCTTCTATGCCGAAAAATCGGGAACCAAATTTAATCAGGCGGTCTTTTGGGCTTGGGTGATTAGCTTTGGCATCTTCTACTTTATTTCGGTTCAGTTTGATGTATTTTTATCCTTCCTTACCCTTCCCGCTTGGCTTTGCTGTGGATTTTTATATTTGGTTTTTAGTCGGGTAGTGCAGAAGAAAAAGATTACTTAAATTAACCTGCGTTAGGGATAGAACGCTTTGTTTGAGCTCTTTTAAAATTTCTGTTCCTACAGTAATTTTAAAAAGCGAGTAGTGATAGCCCGCCCCTTGACCTTAGGAAAGGGAAACGCCAAAAAAATAATAGTTATAGAACAGGAACGTACAGGATACCCGCTATCTGATTTCCTCTTAAATTTGAGTAGTAAACTTAGATTTTCATAAAGTAAAACTGTCAAGTAAATAGCAGTTTTTGTGTTTGTGCTTGCCATCACTCCATTAGGGTGATGGTTTTTTTATTCAGGTAGGAGCAGGATAGGAATTTTGGTAAATTCAAAGATCTTAGCGTAAAACCCATAGACTTGATGAAAAATAGACTTTTAGGGATGTTCATCCTTTGTATACTACTTATTTCCTGTAAAGAAAAAAGCAAGGAAAACCCTCTGAATACTGCTACTTCCACCTCAAAAAACCTTCCACCGGATTGGATTGCTAAGGTAGGAGCGAAAGCTTTTCCCCTAAAAGAGCAAACCTACTGGGTAAACGATTACGGCGTAAAGAACGATTCTACCGCCTTAAATACCGAAGCCATACAAAAAGCGATTGATGATTGTGCCAAAAAGGGAGGAGGGAGAGTAAGTTTTCAACCGGGAATTTATTTATCGGGTTCCATTTTTGTGAAAGAAGGCGTGCATTTAGAAATCCCTAAAGGTGTAGAGATTCGCGGGAGCGAAAACATAGATGATTATCCTGAAATTGATACTCGTGTGGCCGGAATAGAGATGAAATGGCCGGCCGCCTTAATTAATGTGCGAAACCAAAAAAATGTAAAGATAGATGGGGAGGGCTTGGTTAACGGACAAGGAAAGGTCTTCTGGGATTACTACTGGAATTTGCGTAAAGAATACGAACCTAAAGGCTTACGTTGGATTGTAGATTACGATGCAAAACGTCCTCGAACTTTTTTAATCTCAAATTCGGAAAATGTTTTCTTGGAGCAGTTAAATATTCAGAAAGCCGGTTTTTGGACCATTCAGGTATTGTATTCCAAGTATGTGACGGTAGATGGGGTGACCATTAGAAATAATATTGGCGGACATGGACCGAGTACCGATGGCGTCGATATCGATTCTTCGAAATGGATTTTAGTACAAAATTGCGATATTGATTGTAACGACGATAATTTTTGTTTAAAAGCCGGTCGCGATTGGGATGGTCAGCGGGTGAATAAATCTACTGAATATGTAGTGATTCGGGATTGTATTGCCCGGGCAGGTTCCGGACTTTTTACCATTGGAAGCGAAACTGCCGGAGATGTTCGTCATGTATATGCTTCTAATATTAAAGGTTTAGGGACTAAAAATGGTTTAAATATAAAATCGGCCATTACCCGAGGCGGAACCGTAGAAGATGTGTATTTAGAAAACATTGAAATGGATAGCGTTCGTACCTTTATTGAAGTTTCGATGAATTGGAACCCAAGCTATAGCTATTCTAAATTACCTGAAGGCTACGATATTGATTCGGTACCTAAACGTTGGCGAACGCTATTAAAAGAAGTAAAACCCAAGTCGAAGGGAATCCCCACTTTTAAAGATATTTCTCTAAATAATATTGAGGTGCGTGGCGCTAAAAGAGCGATTAATGTGAATGGATTGGAAAATTCTTATATCACCAACTTCCATTTAAAAGATGTGCACATTCAAGCAGCTACCGCGGGGCAAATTAATTACAGTAAAAATTGGAGCTTAGAAAATGTAAGTCTGCAAACCGACGATAATTCTAAGGTGAAAATAGAGCATTCGCCGGGTGTACAACTACTAGATTCTTTGTATGACAACTCAAAATAGCCTATATCATAAAAAATAATTCAATATAAATTACAGAATTAAATTCAAGTATCTAGAAGGTGGATTTTTTGATTCTTTTTTAGAAAAATCAAATTAATACTAATACAATACACTGATTAAAATTCATTTCCAACCTAGCAGAAGTTATTTAACTCAAAAAAGTTGAAAATTTGGTCGATTTCCAACATTTTTTATATATACCAGAAATAGGTAGTAATTTTCAATCCAGAATATTTAACCAATCAGCCAGACTGCTTCCGGTAATAGCAATTTTTGTAAAAAAATTATAAATAATACGTTTAACAAGATTTGGAAGATCTGGACATGAGAAGATACTTGGAGTTGGAATTTCCCAATTACCGCCATGGATGCCATACAATTAAGAAATCCAGAAAAAACAATCGATGCATCTGTGGATATAAAAACCAAACATAATTACTAAGAATAATGCTTACCCTTTTATATTCCTAGAAATGTCAGTTTATTGACTAATGTAGCAACGACGTATCCCAGTTGGGGTGAAACTGCCTATAAAAATCCAGGATTGTCTGATAGTAAAGTAGAAAGACTTGAAAAAAATGCCTTAACAGGAATGCACAGGATAGATTAGGTATCTAAAAAAAATATATTTGAAATATAAAAATTTTATAACCTATCCACACTAAAATGAAAAAATATTATACCAAATTCTTTCTATTAGTTTTTATGCTACTTATTAACGCAATTACTATAGCTCAAGAAAAAAAAATCACAGGTATCGTTACTGATGCTAATAATGTACCACTCCCGGGTGTTAACGTATTCATAAAAGGAACAAACAATGGTACTCAAACCGATTTCGATGGAAAGTATTCGATACAAGCAGAAACAGGAGATATCATTGTTTTTTCGTTTATCGGAACGAAAACGATTGAAAAAACACTAGGATCTGAAAAAGAAATTAATGTTTTAATGGAAGAAGACACCAACAGCTTAGACGAGGTTGTAGTAGTTGGATATGGTACTCAAAAAAAGTCTGATATTACAGGATCAATAGCTTCAGTTTCATCTGAAGAATTAAATGCTTTTCCTATACAAAGTAGTTTACAAGGAATTCAAGGAAAAGCAGCCGGGGTTGATATTTCTTCCAATGCAAGACCTGGAGAAATAGGCTCGATAAGGATTCGAGGGAATCGCTCCATTTCTGGAGGTAATTCTCCGCTATATGTAGTAGATGGTGTCCCTTTACAATCTGGTGGCTTAGAAATGCTTAATCCAAATGATATTGAATCTATAGAAATTTTAAAAGACGCTTCTGCTACAGCAATATATGGATCTAGAGGAGCTAACGGTGTCGTTTTAGTTAGTACTAAAAAAGGAAAAGAAGGAAGAGCTCAAATTAATTTTGATACTTCCATAAGCATCGAAAAAATAAGAAACCTTGCTGACTATTGGAATGGAATTCAATATGCTGAATATCGTCGTGATGCATTAAGGGGGGCTGGACGATATTCAACACCCTATCCAAATGCTAAAGATGACTTCGATTATTTTAAAGGAGATCAAACAGCTTTAAATAATATTTTAAGTGCTTACAACATCACTGGTTATGATAGCAATGGTAAACCTATAGCTGAAACCAGAGCTACAACTCCAGAAGAGCAAGCTCTATACGGTATTAACGAAATACCTATTTACAATAGCTCTAATATTGAAACTACAAACTGGACAGATTATGTAGAACAATCGGGAATATTAAAACAATATAATTTGAGTGCAAACATGGGTACCGAAAAAATGACTGGATATATTTCAGGAGGCTACCTTGATCAAATAGGTACTGTTGAAGGCCAAAAATATAAAAGATACACTGGTTTAGTTAATTTAGAAATGCAAGCAACTAAATGGTTTAAAATTGGTGGAACTATTAATGGTGTTTACAGTATACAAAATTACGGATATTCCGCAGGTGGGTCAAGGGGATCCAGAACACTATACGAAGCTGCTTTAGGGCAATTACCCTTTGCTAAACCTTATGATGAAGATGGAAATTATATTTTTAATCCTGGTGGTAATCCAAATATTATAAATCCAATACGAGATAATGGACTTGTTATAAATGAAAGAACTACAGCTCGTATATTTGGAAGTTTTTTTGCAGAAATCAAAATTGCGGATAATATTCGATTTAAAACTATTTTTGGACCTGATGTCAGGAACTATAAAAATGGTCAATTTCAGGCAGCAGAATCAAGCTTAAGAGGCGGTGGATCAAACTCTTCAACAAATTATGCTAGACTGGGAAAAAGTGAACAGATCTCTTGGACATTAGAAAACCTACTTTACTATGATAAAACATTTGCAGATAAACATACATTAAACGTAACACTACTTCAAAGTGCTTCCAGATATAAGCAGGAGAATTCAGACATGACTGCTTCTGACCTTCCTTATGATAGTCAACTTTGGCATAACTTAGGCTCTACAAACCGAGGTGCCTTAGATGGTTGGGGATCAGGATATTCAAAAAACACTCTAACCTCTTACATGGCAAGAATAAACTATTCATTACTAGATAAATATTTGATCACTGTAACAGGAAGAGCTGATGGAGCATCAGTATTAAGTGCTGGTAATAAATGGGATTTCTTCCCTTCACTTGCTGTAGGATGGAAAATTGATGAAGAAAATTTCATGGAGAATTCTTCTTTTAATCAACTTAAATTAAGATTAGGATATGGTTCTGTTGGTAATGCAGCAGTAGGTCCTTATAGTACAGCTGGAGGATTAGTAAGGTTACCATATGTTTTTGGGGAAACTCCAGCAAGTGGCTATGTTACAGGTGATCCTAAAGGAAGATATACAGGGTCTATTCCTAATGCTAATTTAAGTTGGGAAAAAACAAATCAATTAAACTTGGGAGTAGATTTCGGTTTTCTAAATAACAGAATATCAGGATCATTAGACTACTATATTGCAAATACAAATGATATACTATTAAGTAAGTCTCCAAACTCTGTAACTGGTTATGGTAGTATAACCGTAAATGCTGGTAAAACAAAAAATACAGGTATTGAATTAGTATTAAATACAATTAATATCCAATCTCAAGATTTTCAATGGACAACAGATCTAACTATATCTAGAAATGATAATGAAATAGTTGAGTTAGTAAACGGAAAAGAAGACGATATAAACAATAAAAGGTTTATTGGGGAACCACTTTCCGTTTATTATGATTACAAAAAAGTTGGAATCTGGCAGAAAGAAGATGCAGATGAAATAGCACGCTACAACGCAAATGGACATGATTTCGAACCTGGAGATATTAGAGTACAAGATGTTAATGATGATGGGATTATTGATGCAGAAAATGACCGACAAATAATTGGCTCTCCAACGCCGGCTTGGACAGGGGGACTTAGAAATACTTTTTCCTATAAAAATTGGGACTTAGCTGCTTTTTTCTTTTCCAGATGGGATTATATAGTTGAAGGTGGTGCTGTAGACATGCAAGGACAATATGTTCATAGAGCTGTTGATTACTGGACACCTGATAATCCTACAAATGCTTATCCTAAAGCAGACTATAACAATGGTGGGCAACCTCTATATTATAGTTCAATGAACTATCAAGACGGATCTTTTATAAAACTTAGATATGTTTCTCTTGCTTATAATTTTCCTAAAAAACAACTTGAAAACTTTAATATATCGCGTTTAAAAATCTATACACAAATTTTAAATCCATGGTTATATTCCAAAGCTGATTTTCTAGATCCAGATTCAAGTTTTCAAAACGGTGGATCAAATAACAGTGCCTCTAGCATAACAACAAATAGCTTTGTATTTGGACTAAACTTATCATTTTAAAAAGAATTTGACATGAAAAAATTATTATATATAGCGTTATTAATTAGTATTATCTCTTGCTCTGATAATTTCTTAGAAGAAGAAATGGTGTCTACCTTAACCCAAGATCGATATAATACTCCAGAAGGTATAGAGGAATTGGTAAACGGAGCCTATGAAGGTTTAAGATTCCATTTCAACTATTTATGGTCTTTCGCATTAACAAATTATGGCACTGATACATTTACAAATGGAGCAGGAACTACCAATGTTATGTGGAATACATATTCTGAAGAACTAAACTCGTTAGATGGTGCAAACTTAGTTCCTTTATGGGACAATATGTATGCACAAATAAACTTACACAATATCGGAATTTCAAAAATTCCTAATGTTTTAGCTAATAACCCAGATTTAAGAGATACACGTTTAGGAGAACTTTACTTTTTAAGAGGTTTTAATTACTTAAAACTAGTAACTCAATTTGGAGGTGTACCAATATCCACGGAGCCAATAATATCAGACAGAGCAGATTTTCCTAGATCTCCAAAAGAAGATGTTTTCAATTTAATTGTAGAAGATCTTACTAATGCTGTTGAACTTTTACCTGAAGAAGAAACTCAGGAAGGTAGAATAACAAAGTCTGCTGCAAAGCACTATTTAGCAAAAACCTATTTAACACGAGCAAGCGAACTAAATGCTGATATTACGCAGCCAAACGATTTAGAAAACGCAGCTAAATTTGCGATGGAAGTAATTTCTGGATCAAATCATCAATTAGCTAATAATTTTAATGATTTATTCCAGTATACTGAAGTCAATGGACCTAATGAAACTAATTCTGAAATAATTCTTGCTGCTCAATTTGATGACAACCAATCTTTGTTAGGCAGGTACGGTAACCAAACGCATTTATATTTCCTATCGGTATACCGATTTTTCCCAGGGATGACAAGAAATCTTGAGGATGGTCGGGAGTTCCAGCAACTTAAACCTACAGATTTTGGTTTGGATGTTTTTAACAGAACTACCGATTCTAGATTTTATAAGAGTTTTCAAACTTCTTATATCGCCAAGAATACAAATGATGTTCCTAAATGGACTTCAGAAAATGCACCTAGCCCAGACCTAGTTGGTCAATTAAAGTTCAATATAGGCGATACCGCTGCTATTTACGTTATAAATGAAATGGATGATAGAAGATTCACTCCAGATTATAAAGCTAAAATAGCTCCTTTGGTTTTGGGTAGATATACCGTTAATTCTAGTGGAGAATTAACTACAGATTGGGATATAAGCACTTATCCTTCTCTATCAAAATATCGAGATCCATTTAGAACAAACTTTAATGACGCTAAAGGAACTAGGGATGGCATTCTTGCTCGACTAGGAGAAACTTATTTAATAGCAGCTGAAGCCTACGGTAGGATGAAAAACTATGGTGAAGCTGTTTCCTTACTTAATCAGTTAAGAACTAGAGCTGCTTATAAAGAAGGGGAAGATCGTGGTTGGGTTTATTACCTAACCGAACAGAATATAGCTTATGGAGAAACATCCAGCACAGCAGACGAAATGACGATTACTGAAGAAATTTTTACTCCGGGAACAGCTGCCGCACAACAAGAAATTTATCCAAAAGGAGTAAATTCCAAACCAGATATGTTTATACATTTCATATTGAATGAAAGAGCTAGGGAACTATTAGGTGAATTTCATAGATGGGTAGATTTAGCACGAACAAAAACATTAATTCAAAGAGATCAGGATTTCAACCCTGAGGCTGCTCCAAATGTTAGGGAAAAATTCTTATTAAGGCCTATTCCACAAAGCTATATCGACGCACTCGAACAAAATGGAAAACCACTTTCTACAGAGGAAAAAGAAGCGGTTCAAAACCCAGGATATTAAGATTTGAATTAGTAATTTGATACAGTTAGTAGTATGTAACGCGGTAAGGTCTCCAAAGGACCTTATCGCTTTTTAAATCCAAAGCAGGTAAAAACTGAAATTATAACTTTTCTACATGAAAAATTTATACTTTAAATCCCAAAATTGGTCATTTTTCCTTATTCTTTTATTTTCAGGAAATCTTCTAGTTTATGCTCAAAATAAATTTGAAACTATCAATACAGAAGATGATATAATATCCATAAAAACTAGCGAGAATAACCTGAAAATCGAATTTTGTACACCTTCAATTGTTCGAGTAAGAATTTCTAAAACCAACAAATTTAAATCGAACGAGCCTTATATGGTAACTCGTTATAATTGGGAGAAGGTAAATCTCAAAAGAGAAGAAACTTCAGATAAATTAAGCTATACCACTTCAAAACTTAAACTAGAGATTCAAAAATCTCCTTTTAAACTATCGATTTTCGATCTACAAGGAAATATACTTTCCGAAGATGTCATAACTCAGGATTCAGACTCTAAAACAAACAATATAGTTTCTAAAAAACTGCAAGCCGATGAACACTTTTTTGGTTTCGGAGAGCGAATGGATTTCTTGGATCGCCGTGGAAAATCTGTTCATCTTGAAGTAGGTCGCGGTATAGGGAAACCACACATCATTGGTGCTTACAATGTTTTAGAAGCCAACTACTCCCCTGTTCCATTTTTTATGAGTACTAAAGGCTACGGAATTTTTTATCATACCAGTTATCCTTCAGATTGGGATATGGGAAAAACAGATCCTGAAATTTATTCCTTCTCTTCTCAAGATCCTGAAGTAGATTATTATTTTATTTACGGGCCAGATCTTCCAAATATTTTAGATCATTACACTTCAATAACCGGTAAATCTCCAATGCTTCCCAAATTTGCAATGGGACTGCATGTTGGAACCTATAGCGGCGGAACCTGGGGTCATGAAGAAGAAACCTCAGCGAACTATCCGGTAAGCTTAGTTGAAAAATTCAGACAATATCAAATTCCTATCGATGTACTTCACTTAGATTCTACCTGGCGTATGTTTGGTGAAAATGGTGGTAGTGGCGCTACAACTTTCGAGTGGCGTGAAACTTTTAAGAATACTGAACAAATGTTCGATAGTCTTTACGCATTAAATCTGAACGCTGTTGGTTTACACGTGCGCCCTAGGTTTGATAATGGTAAAAAATTACGATTATTAGATGAAGCGCGCGAAGCAGGTTATGTATATCCTGAACCTAATAATAAAGGAGAATTCGTTAATTTTTTTGATGAAGATGCCGTGAATTGGTGGTGGGAAAATGGTGCTATGCGTGTTGCCGAACAGGGCGCTATGTTTTTTAAAACTGATGAAGGAAGTGCTTTTGGAAGAAAAGCCAACGAAAGTGATAAAACCGGTCCACAAGGCGAAGAGATAAAAGCACTTCATAATGTTTTTCCGGTAGCGTACGCAAAAGCGCCTTTCACAAAATATCAGGATTATAATGGGATTAGAGGGATGAACCATACCCGCGAAGGTTATGCGGGAATTCAGCGATATCCTTTTATCTGGGCTGGAGACTGGCCAAGCGAATGGCAATATTTTGAACCTGTAATTAAAGCAGGATTAAATATTGGAATGTCTGGTGTTGGGTATTGGAGCCATAATATGGGCGGATTTGAACATGTTGCAGATCCTGAATTATATATTAGATGGTGCCAATTTGGATTTTTTAGTCCGATTTCTCATCTCTTTGGGATGGAACATCCTAATTATAAAGAGCCTTGGAATTACGGCGAAGAAGCGCAAAAAATATTTAAACAATACGATGATTTTCGATATAGTTTAATTCCGTATATCTATAGCACAGCGTACCAAAACCACAAGACCGGAATGCCATTGATGCGTGCGTTGGTATTAGATTATCAGGAAGACCCTAATGTTTACGAAATTACAGATCAATATCTTTTCGGAGAATCTATGATGATTTGTCCAGTAGTTACCAAAGGTGCAAAAACCCGAGTTGTATATCTTCCCGAAGGCGAATGGACAAATTACTGGACGGGCGAAACATTTAAAGGAAAACAATATCTAAATGTACTTTGCCCCATTGAAGAAATGCCAATTTTCATCAAAAGCGGAGCTATAATTCCTTCTCAGGAAGTGCAGCAGTTTGTTGGCGAAAAAGAAATTGATACAATCACGCTAGACGTATATCCCGGTATAGATTCCGAGTTTTATCTTTATGATGATGACGGAAAAAGCTTGGATTATGAAAATGGAAAATTTAGTTTGACTAAAATAACATTAGAATCTAATCAAAATTCGGCTAAAATAAGTATCAATATTCCTGAAGGTGATTATAAAATTGATAAACGAAACTACCTTGTAAGGGTTCATGAAAACTTCAGCCAGGCTACTTTAAATGGTAACTCTATAAAATCTGAAAATTCTTCCGAAGAAAATATCGTCAATTTTAAAATATCAGAAAGCGATAATGCCGTTTTAGAACTCTCTAAATAATGAAGTTTATAACTAAAAATATCATATTTGGATTATCTTTTTTGATCTTAGTTTTAGCCGCGAGTTGCAAGAAAAAAACTTCAGAAAAAATTGAAGAAAATCAAGATCAAAAATCACCGAATTTCGTAGTCATTATTGCTGATGATGCAGGATGGAACGATATGAGTTTTCACGGTTCAGAAATTAAAACGCCAAACATCGACAAGCTTGCAAAAAACGGAATTCAACTTAATCGATTTTATGCTTACCCCACTTGCTCGCCTACTCGTGCCAGTTTTTTAACCGGTATGCCGGCCAGCCGAATGGGAATTGTTGCACCGATTAGTGGACGAAGCGAAAAAACATTGCCAGATAGTTTAATTACTCTTCCTCAGGCATTAAAAAAAGCAGGATATAAAACCGCTTTGATAGGAAAATGGCACTTAGGCCTAAAACCAGAAAATGGTCCCACAGCATACGGTTTTGATTATTCTTATGGCTTTTTACATGGGCAAATAGACCAGTATTCTCACCACTATAAAAATGGAGATCCCAGCTGGCATCGCCAAGAAGAATTCATCGAAGAAAAAGGACACGCTACAGATCTTATAACCAGAGAAGCAATCGATTGGCTAAGTAGAAACAAATCACAAAATTTCTTTTTACAGTTGGCGTATAGTGCACCACATATACCATTACAAGAACCAGAACAATGGAAAAATAAATACTCTTTTATCGAAAATGAATCCAGAAGAGATTATGCCGCAGCCATATCTCATTTAGATGATGCTATTGGTAAAGTACTGATACAATTAGATCGATTGAATTTAAAAGAAAATACCATCATTTTGTTTTTAAGCGATAATGGCGCGCAGAAAAATTGGCACCCAAAAGAGCAATATAACGGTAAATATGGCCCTAACGATCAATTAGGAAGTAACTTACCGCTTCGCGATTTCAAAAAAAGTAATTATGAAGGTGCTATACGGGTACCCGCGATCCTTTCGTGGAATCAAAAATTTACTTCAGAAAAGATAAAAACTTACACCAGTATCATTGATTTAATGCCGACTTTTTTAGAGCTTGCAAATGCTGAAATTCCACAGCAGGTTGAAGGAAAAAGTATTATAAAAAACATACAAAATCAGCAATTTGAAGATCATGAAATTTATGTGCGTGGGCATTTACAGGAATGTTTTATCGAAAAACCCTGGAAATTAGTTAGAACAAGACATATAAATGCCGAAACTGAATTCGAATTATATAACATCGAAAAAAATCCTTCTGAAACAGCTAATATTATCAAAAATGAACCTGAAATTGCTAAAAAACTGATGATGAAAATTGAAAATGAATTTAGTAAAGACGCAAAAGAAGTAAATGTGCCTTTGAAATAATAAACTTAACTAGTAACGACCTATTAACTGCTCTACTAAAAATTAAAAATGTATAAAAATCTTCTATTTTTATTGATTTTGGGCATTTCGCCATCAATTTTTGCTCAAAAAAATATCGCTGAAAAACCACTATTTCGAGATCCTGTTCAGGATGGTGCTGCAGATCCTGTAATTATCTTAAACCGTGAGACCAGCAAATATGTGATGTTTTATACCAATCGCCGGGCCAAAGCAGATTCTCTACCAGGTGTTTCTTGGGTTCACGGCACTAAAATTGGTTACGCAACTTCTAAAAATGGTAGAGATTGGAAATATGAAGGCTCTGCTAATTTTGAAGGTCAGCCACAGGATCAAAACGACTTAACTTTTTGGGCTCCAGATGTTATTTATGAAAACGGAACTTATCATATGTACGTAACGATTGTTCCTGGGATTTTTGAAGGTTGGTATCACCCAAGATATATTTCTCACTATACATCTAAAAATCTAAAAGACTGGAAATTTCAGTCTAATCTTGATCTATCCTCTAAGCGTTGTATCGATGCTTATGTTTTCAAGATGAAAAACGGTATTTTTAGAATGTATTATAATAACGAAAATGATAACAAATCAATCTATTATGCCGATAGTAAAGATCTTTATCATTGGAAAGATAGTGGCAAAAAAGTAGTAAGCACCCGCGGAGAAGGAGCTGTGGTCTTTCAATGGAAAGACACTAATTGGATGATTATTGATTCCTGGAACGGCTTAAGTGCTTTTCAATCTGATGATCTTATAAACTGGAAAAAACAAGAGGAAAGAATTTTAGAAAAACCCGGTACTGGAAAAGACGATAAAGTAAAAGGTGGCCATGCCGATGTTATTGTTCAGGATGGTAAAGCTTATATCTTCTATTTTACACATCCTGAAAGAACGCCCGATAATAAAGATGTAGATGAGTATCGTACAAGACGAAGTTCTATTCAGGTGGCCGAGTTGCAATATGAGAACGGGAAAATAACCTGCGACAGAGATCAACCTGTTGGTTTAAATTTAAAACCGAAGCGAAAATGAAGACAGTAGCTTTTAAAATGAAATTAAAACCAAGCTTTGAAGCTGAATATAAAAAAAGACACGATAAAATCTGGCCAGAGTTATCTCTACTTCTTAAAGAAGCAGGCATCTCTGAATATCACATCTTTTTAGACGAAGAAAACTTAGATCTTATTGCAGTACAAAATCTAAGTGAAAACTCTACAGAGGCTAAACTTCCAGAACAACAGATCATGAAAAAATGGTGGGATTATATGGCGGATATTATGGAAACTAATCCAGATAATTCACCAAAATCAAAAATGTTAAAGTCAGTATTCTACATGAAATAGTTAACATATCATCACAGTACAGGATAGCTTTAAAAATCTTAATTTATAATTTAGTGATTCCGAAAATTTAAATCATTAAAATGAAATCAAAATTAGGGTTTAGCCTTGTTATTTTCTTAGTCGCAAAAGTAGGATTTGCGCAATCGATTTCATTTTCAAAAACGCATAAAGCAGATATAAATTTAACAGAGAATACAACCTATTCTGAAAATTCCGGCTATGGTTTCGATTTTAATTCCGGTTCTCAGGTGCACTTTGAAAAGCAAGGTTTTGTAGCCGACACTTCCGTTTATTTCTCGGTAAAACTTCCTGAAGGAAATTATCAAATCGAGGTACAATTGGGTGGGAAAAAGCCATCAGAAACCACCATCAAAGTAGAATCTAGAAGATTAATGCTGGCACAAGAAAAGGTTGGAGCGCATCAAACAAAAACCTTCAGTTTTAACGTGCATTTACATCATCAGGAAATAGGGAATACTTCAGCAAAAGTCAATCTAAAACAACGAGAATTAGGTGATCTGGATTGGGATAAAAAGTTAACGTTGGAATTTCTAGGCCATCCCGCTGTTCAGAAAATAACGATTACTCCGGTTGATAATCTTACGACCCTATTTTTAGCCGGAGATTCCACGGTCACCAATCAGGATTTAGAACCTTGGGCTTCCTGGGGACAATTTTTACCGCTGTATGTAAATCAAAATGCCGTAGTCGCTAATTATGCGGCTTCAGGAGCTTCTTTATCTTCTTTTAAAGCTCGAAAACGCTTAGACAAGATTTTGTCTTTGCTGAAAAAAGACGATTATCTCATTATCGAATTTGGGCATAATGATGAAAAGATTAAAGGTGAAGGTAATGGCGCTTACGGACTTTACACCGACCTCTTAACCGAATATATTGAAGCGGCACGAGCCAAAGGAGCGATTCCTATTTTGGCAACGCCTACCCAACGAAGAGCTTTTAAAAATGGTAAACTTGAGCCAACTCACGGCGATTTTCCCGATGCGATGCGAAAAGTAGCTGAAAAAATGAAGGTTCCACTAATCGATTTAACCAAAGCGACCACTAAAATGTATGAAAGTTGGGGAGAAGAAATTTCTCGAAAAGCATTGGTACAATATCCTGCCAATACCTTCCCGGGACAAACCGAAAAACTGGAAGACAATACGCATTTTAACAGCTTTGGCGCTAATGAGATTTGCCTTGCATTTGTTCAAGAAATTAAAGATAAAGGTATATCACTACAACATTATTTTAAACCGAATATTCAAACCTACAACCCCACAAAACCTAACTCCATTTCAAACTGGACAATCCCAATAAGTCCACGTTTTGAAAGCATTAAACCTTACGGAAATTAAACAACAATGATCAAACTAAAACTTATACCCTTTCTCTTCTGTGCCTTTTTTATTAGGAATTTATCCGCTCAGGAAACACAAAAAATAATGCTCTCAGGTCCCGATTTTGAACATCAAAAAGAATGGGATTTTAAAGTAACCGACGGTCAAAATGCCGGCGAATGGGCTAAGATTGGTGTTCCCTCACAATGGGAAACCGAAGGTTTTGGAACATACACCTACGGGCGTTGGTACAAAGAATTGAATCAAGAAGAACCCAGCAAAGAAGAAGGTTTTTACAAGTATGAATTTGAAGTTCCTCAGGAATATGAACATCAGCAGGTCATCATCAATTTCGGGGGTGCGATGACTGATACTGAAGTAAAAATCAACGGGAAACTGGCCGGCGAAAAACATCAGGGTGGCTTTTATGAATTCAGTTATGATATTTCAGATTTAATCAACTACGATAAAAAAAACCTGCTCGAAGTACACGTATGGAAGCATTCTGAAAACCATAACGTCAATCGCGCCGAACGTTATACCGATTGGTGGTTGTTTGGTGGAATTTATCGCCCCGTTTGGTTGGATATTTTACCGGAAACCCACATCCAACATGTAGCTATAGATGCCAAAGCTGACGGAAGCTTAAATGCCGATCTAGAACTGGAGAACCTTCCTAAAAACACAGAAGTTGAAATTACTTTAACTCCCGATGGTCAATCAACTTCCAGGTTCAAAAACTTCACCAAAAAACTCGATCACAAAGCTGAAAAACAACGAGTTTCGGTTCAATTTAAAAATATCAAACCTTGGAACCCGGAAGAACCCAACTTGTATTGGGTGCAATTCGATCTAAAGAAAAATGGAAAAGTGCTGCATTCCGTAAAAAAACGAATCGGATTTAGAAGCTTAGATTTCAGGAAGCGAGACGGAATTTACGTGAACGGCACTAAAATTAAAATGAAAGGCATCAACCGCCATACCTTTTGGCCGGAATCCGGGCGAAGCACCAGTAAGCGTATTAGCGTGATGGACGCCAACCTCATCAAAGATATGAATATGAATGCCATACGTGTTCATTATCCACCGGACACTCATTTTTTGGAAGCCTGTGATTCACTGGGACTTTTTGTACTGGATGAATTAGCCGGTTGGCAAAATGGTTACGACACCGAAACCGGACGAAAACTAATTAAAGAAATGGTAGAACGTGATGTGAATCATCCTTCCGTCATTATCTGGGATCAAGGTAACGAAGGTGGCTGGAATGATGAACTGGATGATGATTTTGCAAAATACGATCCTCAAAACCGAATCGTCATTCATCCTTGGGCCGATTTCAACGGCTGGGATACACACCACTACCCTACTTTTCAAACCGGAGTTCATCGTTTTGGCAGCGGAGAAAATGTATTTTTCCCTACGGAAACAATGCACGGAACCTATGATAATGGAATTGGAGCTGGATTACGGGATTTTTGGGAACACTACAGTAAAAGTCCGCTTTTTGCCGGAAGCTTCCTTTGG
Organism: Zunongwangia sp.; assembly: GCF_048269745.1. Taxonomy (NCBI): domain Bacteria; kingdom Pseudomonadati; phylum Bacteroidota; class Flavobacteriia; order Flavobacteriales; family Flavobacteriaceae; genus Zunongwangia; species Zunongwangia sp. The sequence goes on from NZ_JBLXIB010000018.1 coordinate 28,002, forward strand.
GTATTTAGCGACGAAGCTGTATTAAGAACCGATTGGACCGGTGAACAAAAATATGATTCCAAAGGAAATTTAGCCCCCGATGGCGCTTTAGGACCTCATCGTGAAAAAGAGGGAAGTTTCTATACCGTAAAAGAAGTTTGGGCACCGCTACAGTTTCAACCTCTACAAATTACAGAAACTTTTGATGGCACTTTCATAGTAGAAAACACCTATTTATTTACCAATCTGAATGAATGCCAAATCTCCTATAAAGTACAACAAGCTCCTAAAAATTTCTTGTATGCTAATACGGAAGTAGAAACGGTTTATGAAGGTGATTTTGAAGTACCCGACATTCAACCGGGAGAAACACGTCAATTAAAAATGCCCGTGAAAGAGAATTTCTTTAAAGGCGATTGGGTTGAAATTACCGCTACCGATAAACACGGAAGGGAAATTTATACCTGGACTTGGAAAATTCATCACGCCGATGCACTTACTGACAAATTTATGCTGAAAGAAAAAGGAACTCAAGCCAGCGTTACCGAAAATGAAAATTCGGTAATTTTAAAAGGTGGTGAAGTTAGTCTTACGCTAGATAAAACTACTGGGGAAATTACCAAGATTACCAATGCGAAAGGTGAACTTCCATTTATAAATGGCCCTCGTCCTATTGGAATGAAGGCTGAAGTCAAAAATGTAGAAATTAACAAAGAAAATGCGGAAGTAATCGTATTCTATAATGGAGGAATCCATACCATCAAATGGACCATCACAAATGATGGAAGAATACATCTAGAAGCTATTATGCTAAAAAATTCAGGACGCAACAGTGGTTTCGACGGTGCATTTTATCAGGGAGAAATCAATAAATTTGGACTCACCTTTGATTTTCCTGAAGAGATCGTAGAAGGTTTTAAATGGTTTGGAAAAGGTCCGTACCGGGTTTGGAAAAACCGACTGGACGGCGTAGAATACAATGTTTGGGATAAAGACTATAACAATACCATTACCGGGGAAAGCTTTGAAAATCTAATTTATCCTGAATTTAAAGGTTATCACGCGAATTTCATCGCCGGAAAACTAAAGGCAAAAGATAAAAGCTTTCGAATTTTTAGCGAATCTGATGAGTTATTCTTACGCTTATTTACCCCTGATGAGCCTAAAAACACAATTTCTAACGCCAAAGCATATCCCGATTTTCCGGAAGGAAATATTTCGTTTATGTATGAAATCCCAGGAATGCACTCTTTTAAACCATTATCACAACAAGGCCCCAGCAGTCAGCCCACCAACATAAGAATTAAAAATGGTGATGATGGAATCTCGATGAAGTTGTGGTTTGATTTTAGGGGTTTTAGGGAATATTGAGAAGTTAGCGGCGGCTGAGTGATTGCGACAAAGGAGCAATTGTATCGAAGCCAGAGTGGAATGAAAAAGTAGGAAGTTAGAAAATAGAGAATGAACAAGAAACAAGAAGTGTCCCTTCAAGTGATTTTAGTGAAGTGATAGCGGAGATAAAATAGTATCGAGAAGTAGTGCGGAATGAGGTTTTAGAAAATAGAATATAGACTAGAGATTATAGAGACAAGAAGACATAAACGGAATGACAAAAAAATAAATGGATTTAGATTTTAAGCTCTAGTAGCGAAGCAATCTAAATTCTATAAAATAACCGCACAAGGGATTGAAGTGGAAATCCCGGATTGCAACCGTAGGAAGCAAACGGAATTGAAACGGAAAGCCCGACCCGAAAGGGATGCGCCCAAAAAATAACAACTAAAAAAATGAAAACAATCAAATTATTTATAGCCTTAGTACTCTTTATCAGCCTCATTAGCTGTGATCAACAACCAACTGAAAAGCCTACGGTGTACATTATCGGTGATTCTACCGTGAAAAATGGCAGCGGCAAAGGTGATGGCGGACTTTGGGGCTGGGGCGATTATATGGATCAGTTACTGGACACGACGAAAGTGGCTATTGAAAATCACGCTTTGGGCGGCACGAGTAGCCGAACTTTCCAAAGCAAAGGTTTGTGGGAACCGGTAAAAGATAGCTTGAAAAAAGGTGATTTTGTGTTACTACAATTTGGGCATAATGATAATGGCCCCATCAATGATGATTTTCGGGCACGCGGTACAATTAAAGGTATTGGCGACGAAAGCGAAGAGATTGACAATATGCTTACAGGCGAGCACGAAATCGTACATTCGTATGGTTGGTATTTACGAAAAGTGATTAAAGATGCGAAAGAAAAAGGCGCTATTCCGATAGTGATGTCGCCTATTCCTCGTAATGATTGGACGGATGGGAAACTCTCCAGAAACGATGATTCTTACGGCGGCTGGGCAAAACAGGTAGCCGAAGAAGAAGGAGTTACTTTCATCGATCTGAATGAAAAAATGGTGAATGCTTTGAACCCTATAGGAGAAGAAAAAGTAACCGGAACATATTTTTACAAACGCGATCATACACATACTTCTGCGCGTGGTGCTGTGCTTTCGGCAAGCTTAATCGCTGAAGGTTTAGCGGAAAGTGACAATGATTTAAAAAACTATTTACTTGACGAGCCAACAACGCATTTACCGGAGAAAAAAGATATTTTTCTAATTGGTGATTCTACGGTGGCCAACAATGGCAACGATAGTATTACGGGTTGGGGCGTAGTTTTTGAAAAATATTTTGACACAACACGGGTTCGGATTCATAATAAAGCTAGAGGAGGTCGAAGCAGCCGTACTTTTCGAGGTGAAGGTTTATGGGATGCAGTGAAAGACTCACTCAGCGAAGGTGATTTTGTAATCATGCAATTCGGTCATAATGACGGCGGACATATCGACCAACCTAAATATCGGGGTTCTATTCGGGGAATGGGTGATGAAACTCAGGTGGTCGATTTTGGAAACGATAGCACCGAAGTGGTGCATACTTATGGTTGGTATATGAAAAAATACATCGAAGAAGCCCGTGAAAAAGGTGCTACTCCTATCGTGTTGAGTATGGTTCCCAGAAATATCTGGCACGGAAATAAGGTAGAACGCAACGATAAGGATTATGCTGGGTTAGCCAAGCAAGCAGCAAAAGAAACCGAGGCTATTTTTGTGGATTTAAATGATTCTATTGCGGTGAAGTATGAAGAAATAGGCAAAGAGAAAGTGAAAAACTTCTTTCCTAAAGATCATACACACACCAATAAAGAAGGAGCTGAAATCAACGCTTTAACCGTAGCGAAAAGTCTTGAACAGCTAAGAAATGCTTACATCCGCGATTATATTTACCTGCCGGAAGAAGGAAAAAAGTAAACCTATGCAATTTAAAAGTAATATCCCTTGCCTACTTTTCTTCATTCTAATACCGATAAGTTTGTTTGCGCAGCAATTGGAAAAGTTAGATCGCGGAATAGTTGCTATAAAGGAGAATGAGAAGGAAGTCTTCATTAGTTGGCGATCTTTTAAAGAAGATACAGCAAATATAGGTTTTAACGTATACCGATCAACCAACGGAGATGCTGTAAAATTGAATTCGGTTCCCATCACTTCAAAAACCTGGTTTATTGATACTACTTTTCATTCTAAAAAAGACAATACCTGGTTTGTGAAAAGTGTTGAAGATTCAATAGAGAAAAGAGAAGATGGAAGGTTTACAATTTCGGCAAATAGCAAAGCAAAACTTTATTTTTCCATCCCGCTACAAACTCCGGAAGAATATTCGCCCAACGATGCCTCAATAGGCGATTTAGATGGTGACGGACAATATGAAATCGTATTACACCAAACTGGTCGCGGTCATGATAATTCTCATGCCGGATTAACTGATCCACCGATTTTTCAAGCTTATGAAATGGATGGCACCTTGCTTTGGGAAATCAATTTAGGAAAGAATATTCGCGAAGGTGCACATTATACTCAGTTTTTAGTCTACGATTTTGATGGCGACGGAAAAGCCGAAATGGCTTGTAAAACTGCTGATGGCACTACAGACGGACAAGGAAACATTATTGGAGACCTTACCAAAGACTGGCGAAATTTAGATAAAAATTCTAAAACCTACGGAAAAATTTTAGAGGGACCAGAATACCTCACCGTTTTTGAAGGAACTACCGGAAAAGCAATTGCTACAACAGATTATATTCCTCCTCGAGGAAATATTGGCGGTTGGGGCGGTAAAGGTGGTAACGGCGGAAACGACCGAACCGGAAACCGAGTAGATCGTTTTACTGCAGCCGTTGCTTATCTCGATGGAAAGCATCCTAGTTTTATTATGGGGAGGGGCTATTATGGAAGAAGTGTGCTAGCTGCTTTTGATTTTTCACAAGGAGAAATAAAATCTCGATGGGTATTTGATACTGAAAATGGCAAAAACCCTTATTCAGGAATGGGTAATCATGGACTTTCTGTAGCCGATGTAGATCAAGACGGAAAAGATGAAATTATATTCGGTGCCATGACCGTTGATGATGATGGTAACGGTTTATACACTACCGGTTTCCGCCACGGTGATGCCTTGCACGTTAGCGATTTAGACCCCGATCTTCCTGGTTTGGAAATTTTTAATATTCATGAGATTGAAGATAGTACCCATGGTCCCGGTGTTACGCTCTATAAAGCCAAAAATGGAGAGCTTTTGTTTAAAGCCTCCCTCGATGAAGATGTAGGCCGTGGCATTGCCGGAAATATAGTTCCTACTCAAAAAGGAGCTCAAATGTGGTGGTCAGGAGATCCCAATCTATATGACATCAAAGGAAATATAATTGGCACCTCTCCTAAAGAAATCAATTTCTTAATTTGGTGGGATGGAGATGCTACACGAGAATTGCTAGACAGAACGCATATAACTAAATACGGAAAAGGAGTCATTTTTGAAGCCGAAGGAACTCGATCTAACAACTGGTCTAAAGCTACTCCAACACTATCTGGAGATATTTTGGGAGACTGGCGCGAAGAACTAATACTTCCTTCCAAAGACAATCAGGAATTACGAGTGTATTCCACAATCATTCCTACCAAGATAAAACTGTCCACTTTAATGCAAAACAGGCAATACCGATTAAGTATTGCCTGGCAAAATGTAGGTTATAATCAGCCACCGCACCCGAGTTTTTATCTGGGAGCGGGATGGCAAAAATTTATTAATGCAATAGATAAAAAGAAAAGGATTAAACTCCACTAAATGCATTAAAACCACCATCTACAGGAATTACTGTTCCAGTTACAAAAGCTGAGGCGTTGCTGGCTAACCACACAGCAACCCCCTGTAATTCTTCAGGTTTACCAAACCTTCCCATTGGTGTTTGATCTACAATTTTTTGTCCTCGATTAGTTAAAGATCCATCTTCATTCAATAAAAGATCTCTATTTTGCTCTCCAACGAAAAAGCCAGGAGCAATAGCATTTACCCTAATTCCCTCTCCATACTTATGATTTAGTTCTACGGAAAGCCACTTAGTGAAATTATCTATAGCTGCTTTGGATGCTGAGTATCCCATAACGCGTGTTATAGTTCGTTGTGCTGCCATTGAAGAGATATTGATTATACTACCGGTTTTTTGCTTTACCATTTCTTTGGCGAAAACCAGAGTTGGTAATACAGTACCGTTAAAATTTAATTGAGTAACTCCATCTAAAGCTTCTATAGAAAGATCAAAGAACTCCTGATCTGGTGTAATTACCGCTCCTTTTTTATTTCCACCCGCTGCATTTACTAAAATATCAATACTCCCCCACTCTGCGAGTATTTTATCTTTTGCAATAGTTAAGCTTTCTTTATCTAGTACGTCGGCCACTAAAGCTAGGGCTTTACCACCTTCTTTTTTTATTTCTTCTACTCTATTATTTACGGTTTCTTCGGTTCTACCCAAAACTGCCACTTTAGCTCCATTTTTTGATAGGCCGTGTGCAATTGCTCCACCCAAAACTCCATTTCCGCCGGTTACAATTGCTACTTTTCCATTTAATTCAAACATATTTCTATTTCAATGCATTTATAATTCCAAATTCTAATCCGCGTAATTCTGCCAATCCACGTAAACGACCAATAGCTGAATACCCAGGATAATACGGTTTCCCCTGATCATCCATCATTTCATGACCATGATCTGGTCGCATTGGTAAAACCCTATGATCTGTTTTATGACATTCATAAAATGTTCGGATTAAATTATACATTTCAGCACTTCCTTCTAGATGATTAGCCTCATAAAAATGATAAGGAGCCACTCTATTTACAGAACGTAAATGCACAAAATGAATACGCTTATACCAGGTTTCAATAATTTCAGTTAGTTTATTTTCTTCAGAGGCGCCTAAACTACCACTACAAAATGTGAGTCCGTTGTTAATCGATGGAACTGCTTCAAAAATAAATTTTAAATCTTCGGCTGTACTCACAATTCTTGGCAACCCAAAAACCGGCCATGGCGGATCATCTGGATGAATGGCCAGTACAACCTCTAATTCTTCTGCAACAGGAATCACTTCTTTTAGAAAATAAATTAAATTTTCCTGTAATTGTTCTCTAGAAATACCATCGTACTGTTGCAGCCCATTTTTTAGTTTTTCAATAGTAAAACCATCTTTATCTCCTGGCAATGCCATTAATAAACTTTGTTTTAAAACAGCGATTTCCTGGTCTGAAAGACTTTCATATTTCGCTTTGGCTTGCATCAAAATATCATCTGAATACGATTTTTCAGCATCCTCACGTTGCATCATATACACATCGAAAATCACTACATCAATCATCTCGTGAAGTAAAGCTGTACTGCCATCTTCCAACTCGTAACGAACGTTAGTTCTTAACCAGTCGAGAATAGGCATAAAATTGTAGCAGATTGTTTTAACACCGCAAGCTGCTAAATTTTTAATGCTTTCTTTGTAGTTCTCGATCAACTGATCTCTTTCAGGTCTTCCCTGTTTTATAAATTCATGTACAGGTAAACTTTCAACCACATTCCAATGCAATTTAAAAGAGTGCAATCGATTGCTTTTTTCGATCTGAAGAATACGTTCTTTAATAGCTTCCTCTGTCCAGATTTCACCGACGGGAATTTGATGTAAAGCAGTGACCACACCATGTGCTCCTGCTTGTTTTATTGTAGCTAGTTTTACCGGATCGTTGGGACCATACCAACGCCAGCTTTGTTCAAAAATCATTTTTATTTAATTTTCTTGAATTGTTTCTTTTAATACACCGTAAGGTAAGAATTTATTAGTAATTTTCACATATATTTAGTCTAAAGCAACACCGGAATCAGTCATCTAAATTCGTAAATTATTTTACCAAATTTTTTAAGATGTATTGGTAATGTTAATTCAGTAGTGGGTTTAGTTTGATTCCAACCGATAAATTCAGGTTTACGTTCTCCAAGCTAATTATAATATTATTTCTGGCTCAATTTTTTTTGTCCGAGGTTGTAAAACCCAGTCTTCATCATTTAAAAAATAACATAATTAGATCTCTTCAAAAGTTAGCTTTTTTATATTAGATTAACTACCTGCTGTATTTTTTCTAAACTTTAACTACTGCTATAAAAAAAGCCTCACGATAAATTGTGAGGCTTCAATACTTTAAATTTTAAACTATTGTAGTTCAAAAACTTGTTTCATTTTTTCTTGCAAAGCACTATCATCACCGTATACGCTATCAAACTCGTTAGTAGCTTTATTATAAGTATAATCTTTACTCCAAGTTTCTTTATTTTCTATTATTGCTTTTATAGAATCTGTAATATAATTTACCTCTTTATCCGTCATAATTGGATGTAATGATACACGTACCCAACCGGGTTTGTTAGTAAGGTTTTTAGTTTCTATATCTTTTACTAATTTAGCTGATGATTCTTCTTTTATTTTGAAAAAATAATGTGCATAACTACTAGCACAAGACCAGCCACCACGAACTTGTATACCAAATCTATCATTTAACAAACGAACCACTAAATTATAGTGCATTCCTGAAATATTGAAAGAAATACATCCTATTCGTTTTTCATTTTGTTTTCCTAATAATTCAATTTCAGAAGAATCTGCTATATTCTTATAAAAAAGTCGTAATAACTCTTCTTCTCTTAAGTGCATTTTTCTTGGATTCATTTGGTCTTTCAAACGCAGACATAGAGCTGTTCTCATTACTTGTAGAATTCCCGGTGTTCCTCCATCTTCTCGTACTTCAATATCATCATTATATCCATATTCTCCCCAAGGATTTGTCCATTTTACGTTTCCCCCTCCAGGATTATCGGGTTTTACCGCTTTATAAAGATTTTTATTAAAAACCAATATACCGCAAGTTCCAGGACCTCCTAAAAATTTATGTGGAGAAAAGAAAATAGCGTCTAATTGTTGATTTTTGTTTTCAGGATGCATATCAATTGTTTGATATGGTGCTGAGGCTGCAAAATCTACAAAGCATAATCCGCCGTTTTCATGCATAATTTCAGCTAATTCGTAAAAAGGAGTAATAGCTCCTGTGACGTTAGAACAACCTGAAAAAGCACCTATTTTGACACTTCTATTTTTATATTTTTCGATCTCTTTGCGTAGCGAAGCTGCTGAAACTTGTAAATCTTCATTTGGTTCTACAATAACCACATCTACATCAAGCTCCATCCAAGATACTTGATTAGAATGATGCTCCATATGAGTTATAAAAACTACTGGACGATCTGAAGAATCATTACAATTTTGCAGCTGTAAAAAACGATGTAATTTAGCAAGAGCACCTGTCATTCCCGTTCCTGTAGTTACTAGAATATCATCTTCATTAGCATTAACATGATCTTTTATAATGCCTCTTGCTTCCTTATAAGCATAGGTTGCTGCTTTTCCACTTTCACTAGAAAAAGAATGTGTATTAGCCATTAAAGGACCTATTTTTTTACAAATGATCTCTTCAATTGGCTGATAAAGTCTTCCGCTGGCAATCCAATCAGCATACAGTAAATGTTGCTTCCCGTAATAAGAAGTAAACTGATAATCGGTACCGATAGTTTTTTCTCGAAAAGTCTTAAAATATTCTTCTAAATTTTGATCAATTGCTTTAAGATTATTCGCCTGTTCAGCCATTAATTAATATTTTGTAGGGTTTGTATTTTAATTTTGAATTAAAAGTATATTTATTACTTCTTTTTATAAGCCTTAATACCATCTTTTAACCATTGTGTATACGATTCTATATCTGGATCGTAAGCTGTTGGCTCTTCTAGCATCGCTCCCTCATTATCGATAAGAACATAATAAGGTTGTGCATTTGCTTTATAATGTGTTATCTGAAAATCGCTCCACTTATTCCCTATTGTTCGTACCTTATGACCCGTGGTTTCCGATACATATTGCTCTTCTTCCGGTAACTCCTTTTTATCATCTACATACAAGGATATCAATACCACCTCATCTCGCAATATACTTTCCACCTGTGGATC